>CAZMCV010000018.1:0-39862 GCA_964564645.1 uncultured Acetobacteraceae bacterium | reverse complement strand
GGCGCACCACGGCGCCGGGCACGGCGCGGAAGCCGGCCTCCTTGAAGCGGTTCGGACCCCAATCGGCGAATTTCAGCGGCACCTTGTCGTAGGCACCCGCGGCGGTGTCCATCGGCGCGGAATCAACGAGGCGGAAGGAGAGCAGCACCGCCTGCTTCAGCCACTGGTTCACGCGCCAGCCGCCCGGCGCCGCCTGGTCGGGCTCGGCGACACGGGCCTTGCCGGTATCCAGCGCCTCCAGCGCCTCCTCGACATAGGCGCGCTCGTCGCCCCCGGTGGCCGAGGAGACGCTCTCGCGACTCTCCCAGAGGGCTTCGATGCGGGGCTGCAGCTTGGCGAGGTCCATGGCGCGTCCGTCCCGGGTGAACAGGCCGGGACCATGACGATGCCGTGGCGGGGCTGTCAACGCAGGCGGAGGGGGATGGTAGCGGCGAGCGGACTTGAACCGCTGACCCCGGCATTATGAGTGCCGTGCTCTAACCAGCTGAGCTACGCCGCCCCGGATCGGCGCCCTCTAGGGCCCGACCCGCCCCGCTGTCAACGCCGGCGGCCCCGGTCAGGAATCCGCCATGTTCTCCTTCAGCGTCCGGTACCGGTACTCGGTGCGGAACCGGCCGCGCCGTTGCAGCTCCGGCACCAGCAGGTCGGCGATGCCGATCAGGTCGAGCGGCATGGAGACGGTGTGGCCGAGCATGAAGCCGCCGCGGGAGCCCGTGGCCTCGAACATCTCCTCGAGCCGGTCGGCGAGCTGCCCGGGGGATCCGGCCAGCGTCCGGTCATAGGCGGTGGCCTCGCGCAGCCCGTGGTCGAAGAACTCCTCCCGCGTCAGCTCGGCATCGGCGCCGAGGTCCTGGATCAGGTCGAGCAGGAAGCCCATGGGCGAGGCCTGGCCGGCGACGATCTCCGCATGCAGCTCGCGCAGGCGGAAGCGCGGCGGCAGGGTCGCGAAGTCGTAGCCGGAATTGTAGGAGAGGTAGGCCCCCACGGCCTCGTGCGGGATGGCGCTGAGCAGCAGGTCGCGTCGGGCGATGGCCTCGGCCTCCGTCTCGGCGACCACGATCGGCGTCTGCCAGAGGATGCCGACCGAGGCCGGATCGCGGCCGAGCGCGACCAGCGCCTTGTCCAGCGCCTGCCGCTGCTTCACCTGCAGCTCCAGCGCCATGTCGCCGCCGAAGACCTGGTCGGCCACATAGGCCGAGGCACGGATCCCGCGCGGCGAGCCACCCGCCTGGATC
This sequence comes from uncultured Acetobacteraceae bacterium, assembly GCA_964564645.1. Lineage (GTDB taxonomy): Bacteria > Pseudomonadota > Alphaproteobacteria > Acetobacterales > Acetobacteraceae > CAZMCV01. The sequence continues at coordinate 38,627 of CAZMCV010000018.1, read as the reverse complement.
AGCATCGGGCGCCCCTGCGGCGAGGGCGGCGTGTTCAGCGGGCCGGAGACCTTGAAGAACCGCCCCTCATGCCGGACGTCGTGCACGCTGGCGGGGTCACCGACGCGGCCCGTCACGCGGTCCCACAGCATCGCGTCGGGCTCGACGCTGTCCCAGAGCAGGCGGCAGACATCGGTGAACTCCTCCATCCGGTCGTAGCGCTCGGAGTGGTCCACCAGCCCGTCATAGCCGTAATTCGCGTAGTCGGAGCGGCGCGTCGAGGTGACGAGGTTCATCGCGATCCGCCCGTCGGTGATGTGGTCCAGCGAGTTCAGGTGCCGCGCGACGGTGTAGGGATGCAGGAAGGTGGAGGAAAAGGTCAGGCCGAAGCCGATCCGCTGCGTCACCCGCGACATCGCCACCGCATAGGGGCTGAGGTCCTGGCGCGGCCAGTTCATCCCCCATTCCACCGCTGCATCGCGGGACCCGCGCCAGGTGTCGGGCACGCCCGTGCCGTCGCCCGAGAAGAGGATGTCGAGCAGCCCGCGCTCCGCGATGCGCGCCATCTCCTCGAACATCGCGACGTCGGGGAAGGTGCGGCCGGGCCAGGCGCCAGGCATGCGCCAGCGCCCGCCCATATGCGAGTAGGAGAAGTCGAAGCCGAGATGCAACCGGGGCTTCGGCATGGTGGTCAGCGGCGCAGGGCCGCCGTCGCCTCCGCATCCACGATTCCGGCGGCCGTGATGGCCACGCCGTAGTCGCGCTCGGACGTCGCGGCGCTGATCAGCCCGTCCAGCACATCGGCGCGCACCGCCTCCGGGTCGCGTCGGCGCGGGTCGCCATAGCCGCCGCCGGCGGGCCCCTCGCAGACGAAGGTGTCGCCCGCCTTCACGCCCATATGCGGCACCTTCGAGGGCAGCTCCTGCGGCGCCCCGCCGGCGGCGCGATGCAGCGCGAGGCGCGCGGTGGTGCCTTCCCCGCCGCCGAGGAAGCCCCAGGGACGGAAGCGGTGCCCCTCCCCCTCCACGCTGGCGCCGCCATCGGTCAGGAAGCGGAACTCGCGCACGCTGCCGAGGCCGCCGCGCCACTCGCCGGCGCCGCTGGCATCCTCGCGCAGCTCGTAGCGCTCGACCCTCAGCGGCAGATGGGTCTCGATGTCCTCGATCGGGTTGTTGCGCGTGTTGGCGTAGAGGGTGTCGACCGCATCCATCCCGTCCGCGCCGGGCCGCCCGCCATAGCTGCCCTCGAAGATCTCCATGTGGACCCAGTGGGAATTCCCCTTGAGGCCGGAGAAGGCGATGACCTTCAGATTGCCGATGCCGGCGCTGACCTGGCCCGGCACGGCCTGCGCCAACGCCTTCATCACCGTGTCGGCGAGCTGGTTGCCGGGGCAGAAGCGCGCGATGGTGGGCGCGGGGAATTCCGGGTTCGCCAGGCAGCCCTTAGGCGCGATGATCTCGATCGGGCGGGTCAGCCCCTCGTTCACCGGGATGTGGCCGTGCACGGCGGTGTCGAGCAGCACGGAGCGCACGGTCAGCCACACCGCAACATCGACGGTGCCGGTGAAGGGCATGTTGATCGGCCGGTCCTTCACCTGCGGCGCGGTGCCGGTCAGGTCCACGACCAGCCCGTCGCCCCTCTTCGTGACCGTCGCCACCAGCGGCAATTCGCGCTTCGTGGGATCAGGGCTGTCGAGATAGCCGTCGATGAAGGTCTCGGCGCGCCAGGATCCCTCGGGCAGCCTGGCGATGGCCTGGCGCATCAGCCGCTCGGCATGGTCCATGAGCTGCGTGCAGGCGGCGCGGAAGGTCGCCAGCCCGTACTGCGCGACGAGGGCCGCCATGCGCTCGGCGCCGATGCGGCTGGCGGCGACCTGCGCCTCCATGTCGCCCACGACGAGGTCAGAGGCGCGGATGTTGTCGCGCAGGATCTGCCACACCGCCTCGTTCCGCGCGCCACGGTCGTAGACCTTGATGGCCTTGAACTGCAGCCCCTCGGCATAGGCGTCGATCGCATCGACGATGCCGCAGGAGCCGGGCGTCAGCGCGCCGATGTCGAGATGATGCGCGGTGGTGCCGGAGAAGCCGACCAGCTCCTCGCCATGGAAGACCGGCACGATGAAGGCGATGTCCGGGCCGTGGGACGCGCCGCCATAGGGGTCGTTGTGCATGATGACGTCGCCGGGGCGCACGACCTCTCCGCGCGCCGCCAGCGTCGCCAGCATGTGCTTCACGTAGCCCGGAATCGGCCCCGATTGCAGCGGCGTGGACTGCGCGGATTCCGCCAGCCCCTGCCCCGTCGCATCGACCAGCGCCGCGCCGAAATCCTCGCTCTCCCGGATGATGGAGGAGTAGGACATGCGCATCAGCTTGTAGCCGATCTCGACGGCGATGTTCTCGAGCGCGCCCTGGATGACGGAGGCGGTGACGGGATCGACCATCGCGTCAGACCTTGATGAGGAGGTTGCCGCCGGCATCGGCGGTCAGCGTGCAGCCCGGCGGCACGACGGTGGTGCTGTCCGTCTGCAGGATGATGCAGGGGCCGGGGATGGGCTCGCCCACCGGCAGGCGGTCGCGGCGCAGGAAGGGCGTCTCGGGCGCCACGGGCGCACCGCCCGCGCCGGCGAAGACGACCGGCGCGCGGCGGACCAGCGCCGCGTCCAGGCTGCCGCCCGCAGGCGGCGGCGGCGCCCCGAGCTTGGGCCGCGGCCCGATGCCGGTGACGCGCAGGTTCACGATCTCGACCGGGCTGTCGAAGGCGTGGCCATACTCCGCGCGGTGCTGGGCGTGGAAGCGGTCGAGCACCGCGGGCAGGTCGACCGCGCCCGGGTCGAAGCCGACGCGCAACTCATAGCCCTGGCCGACATAGCGCAGATCGCCGGCCCGTTCGTAGCGCGCGGTCGCGGGGTCGAGACCGTCCGCCACGAATTGCTCCGCGATCTCCGCCTGCATGGCGGCGAAGTCCGACTGCATGTGGTCGAGGTCGGGCTCGGTCGAGACCTGGAAGCAGGTGCGGATCGCGTCGTACTTCAGGTCCGTTGTCAGCAGCCCCATGGCCGAGGTGATGCCGGGCGCCGGCGGCACCAGCACCTCGCGGATGCCGAGCGCCTGCGCGACCTCCACCGCATGCAGCGGGCCGGCGCCGCCGAAGGCGACCAGGGCGTAGTCACGCGGGTCGATGCCCTTCTGCACGGTGCGGCTGCGGATCGCGTTCGCCATGTTGGCGTTGACGATCGTCAGGATGCCGAGCGCCGCCTGGGTCGGCGGCAGGCCCACGGAGGGTGCGAAGGCGTCGATCACGCCCTGCGCCGCCGCGACGTCGAGGCTCATCGCCCCGCCCAGGAAGTTCGACGGATCGAGCCGCCCGAGCACGATGTTCGCATCCGTCACCGTCGGCAAGGTGCCGCCGCGGCCATAGCCCGCCGGTCCGGGCACCGCGCCGGCCGATTGCGGCCCGACACGGAAGGCCCCGCCGGCATCGACGCGGGCGATGGATCCGCCGCCGGCGCCGATGGTGTGGATGTCGATCATCGGCGTCAGCAGCGGGAAGCCGGCGATCCAGGTGTCGCGCGCGGTGGCTTCGGCGAAGCGTCCCTTGGTGACGATGCCGATATCGGCGCTGGTGCCGCCGATGTCGAAGGTGATCAGGTTGTCCCGCCCGGACAGCGCGCCCGCCCAGGTGCCGCCCAGCACGCCGGCCGCGGGCCCGGAGAGCATGGTGATGACCGGCCGCTCGGCCACCATCTTCGCGGTCGCCACGCCTCCGTTCGAGCCCATGATGTGCAGGTCGGCAGCGAGCCCCGCCTCGCGCATCCGCCCCTCCAGCCGCGCCACGTAGTCCCGCACGGCGGGGCCGACGAAGGCGTTCATGGCCGTCGTCGTGAAGCGCTCGAATTCGCGGAATTGCGGCGCGACGTCGGAGGAGATCGTCACGAACGCGCCGGGATGCTCCTCCAGCACGATCTCCCGCGCACGCCGTTCATGCGCCGGGTTGAGGTAGGCGAAGAGGAAGCCGATGGCGATGGAGGCGATGCCGGCGGCCTTCAGCGCCCGCGCGGCCTCGCGCACCTCCTCCTCCGCCAGCGGCACCAGCACCTCGCCCCGCGGCGGCACCAGGCGCTCCGTCACCACATGCCGGTGCCGGCGCTTGACCAGCGGCGTCGCCTGCCACGGGATCTGCTGCTGGATGGAGTAGTGCTGCGGCCGCTGGTGGCGCCCGATATGCAGGATGTCGCGGTAGCCGCGCGTGGTGATCATGCCGCATTCGGCGCCGCGATGCTCGAGCGCGGCGTTGGTCGCGATGGTCGTGCCGTGCAGCACATGGCCGACCGAGGCCGGCGCAAGGCCCGCGATGCCGCAGAGTCCGAGGATTCCCTCCACCACGCCGACCGAGGGATCGGCGGGCGTGGTCGAGACCTTGTGGATCGCGGTCCGCCCCGCACCCGCCGTATCGGCCAGCACGAGGTCAGTGAAGGTGCCGCCCACATCGACGCCGACGAGGATCAAGACCTAGAACTCCAGCAAATTGTCGCGGAACTGCTCATGGCCATAGGCGCGCCGCGCCAGGCCCCGCTTCTGCAGCGCCGGCACCAGCCCGTCCGCGATCTCGGCGACGGCGCGGCGGCTGACATCATTCATGGACATCAGGAAGCCGTCGCCGCCGACCTCCTCCATCACCTCCGCCATCTGCCCGGCGACCGAATCGGGCGTGCCCACCAGCTCGACCGAGCCGGGGATGCCGCGGAAGGCCAGCATGGCCTGGCGGATCGAACGGTTACCGGCCGCGCGCTTGAACTCGTCCAGCGATTGCTGGTGGCCGTTGGTCGTGAGCTCGAGCTGGTTCAGCGGCGTGTCCAGGTCGTATCTCGAGAAGTCGATGTTGGTCGTCTTGCCGAAATGGGCGAGAAGCTGCGGCACATGCGCCTCGGCGCGCGCGAGGCGCTGGCGCTTGCGCAGCTCCGCCTCCTCCATCGTGTCGCCGAGGATGGGGCCGACCAGGAACAGGATCTTGATCGTGTCGGGATCGCGGCCGATGGCGCGGGCGAAATTGCGCACATCCTCGCGGTAGGCCCGCATCGCAGCCGTGCCCTTGACGCTGGCGACGATGGTGTCCGCGTGCTGCGCGGCGAAGCGCTTGCCGCGCGGGCTGCCGCCGGCCTGGGCGATCACCGGCCGCCCCTGCGGGCAGGGGCCGGAGTTCAGAGGGCCACGGGTGCGGAACCACTTCCCCTCGAAATTGCCCGGCTTGACCTTGGTGTGGTCGACCAGCACGCCGGTCTCGGTGTCGGCCAGGATCGCGCCCGGCTCCCAGCTGTCCCAGAGCGAGTTGACGGCCGCCATGTACTCGTCGGCCATGTCGTAGCGGAGGTCGTGCTCCGGCATGCCGTTCATGCCGTAGTTCATCGCCGCGTAGTCGCTGCTGCCGGTCACCATGTTCCAGCCGATCCGCCCGGCGGAGACCTGGTCCAGGGACGCGACGAGCCGCGCCAGGAGGTAGGGCGGATAGGCGAAGGTTGACAGCGTGGGCACGATGCCGATGCGCTTCGTGTGCGCCGACATCAGGGTCGCGATCACGCTCGGGTCCTGGCGCGGCACGGAGAGGCCGTTCTTCAGGTAGATCTCGCGCCCGCCATAGCTCTCGCCGATGTAGGAGCTGTCCTCGATCAGCACGTAGTCGAAGCAGGCCCGCTCCAGCGCGCGGCCGAGATCGATGAAGAGGTCCGGGAACATCCAGTCCCGCCCGATCGCCCCGGTCCAGGGCTCGCCCCAGGCCTGCACCGAGGAACCCTGCAGGAACCAGCCGAGATGGAAGGGTTTGGGCATGGTCGGACCTCCTTGCGCGAGGGGCGTCAGGCAGGAAGCGTGCCAGCCCGGGCCGCGCGATAGCGCCGCACGCCCCAATCGGCCAGCAGGGCGAGCACCGTCACCCCGATCAGCAGGGTGCTGACCGCCGCGATCGTGGGCTCCACCTCCAGCAGCAGGCTGTTCCAGATGCGCACCGGCAGCGTCTCCGCCCGCACGCCCGCCAGGAACAGCGAGATCATGAGCTCGTCGAAGGAGGTGAGGAAGGAGAAGAGCGCCGCCGAGACCACCGCCGGCAAGGTCAGCGGCAGCACCACCCGGCGGAACACGCCCCAGCGGTCGCAGCCGCAGATCATCGCCGCCCGCTCGAGATTGGGATCCACCGCCCGCAGCGCCGATTGCAGGATGACCAGCACCACCGGCAAGGCGACGACCGCGTGGCTGATCGCGATCCAGGGCCGCACGCCGACCAGGCCCCATTTCGCCGAGAGGTAGTAGATGCCGATCGCGGTCACGACATGCGGCACGATCAGCGGTGCGAGCAGGAAGGCCGTCAGCGCGCCCTTGGCGCGGAACCCGCCGCGCACCATCGCATAGGCCGCGAGGAAGCCGAGGAAGGTCGCCGCCACGCAGGTCATGGCGCCGATGACGACCGAGTTCACGATCGCCGCCCGCCAGCGATGGTCGCCGAGGAAGCGGTCGTACCAGCGGAAGGAGAAGGTCTCCGGCGGGAAGCGCATGTAGCCCTCCCCGCTGAAGGAGAGGATGACCACGACCAGGATCGGCGCCAGCAGCCCGACGCAGAGCAGCACCACGAGCGCCCGCAGCAGGCTCTCCCGCACCACCGGGCCCATCATGGCGCGAGCCCCGGCGCCCTGGCGGAGAAGCGGTGATAGACGGCGTAGAGGCTGAGCGTGACGGCCAGCAGCACCAGGGTCATCAGCGCCGCCACGGGCCAGTTCTGCGTCAGCTCGATCTCGCGCTCGATCAGCATGGCAATCATGATGTCGCCCGGCCCGCCCATCAGCGCCGGCGTGATGAAGAAGCCGACGCCGAGGATGAAGACGATCAGCGCCCCCGCGATCACGCCCTGCAGGGTCAGGGGGAAGAACACCTTGAGGAAGACGCGCAGCGGCGAGGCGCCCATCCCCTCCGCGGCCTGCAGCAGCCGCGGATCCACCGCCTTCATCGCGCTGTAGAGCGTGAGCACCATGTAGGGCAGCAGGACGTAGGTCATGCCGATCACGACGCCGGTGCGGTTGTACATCAGGTCGAGCGGCTCCTGGACGATCCCGAGCCCGAGCAGCACCTGGTTGATCAGCCCGTTCCGACCGAGCAGCACCATCCAGGCATAGGTGCGCACGATGATGCTGGTGAAGTAGGGCAGGATGATGCAGACGAGGATCAGCGTGAAGGCGAGTCCCCTGACCCGCGTCAGCAGATAGGCCACCGGGTAGCCAATCAGCAGCACGAACCCCGTGACCATCAGCGCGATGCCGTTGGTGTTCAGGATCGCGCCCAGCACGGCGCGGGAGCCGAGCACCGCCTCCGCCTCCTCGCGGATGTCGGCGAGGCTGCCGAGCTCGCCGAGCGAGGCGGTCAGGAACCAGCCGATCGGCACCAGGAAGACGAGCACCAGCAGCAGCAGGCTGGGGCCGAGCAGCAGGAAGGCGCCAAGATTGCCGAGCGGCATCGGATCAGCCCGCCAGCAGGCGGCAATCCTCCGCCCTCCAATGCGCCACCACCGCGTCGCCCGGGACGAAGCCCGCCATGCCGGGCGCGTTGGCGGCATCGCAGAGCAGCGGCTCCGCCTCGCCCGGCACCTCCACCGCGTAGCGCACGACATTGCCGAGGAAGGAGGCATGGCGGACGCGGCCCGGCACCTGGTTCGGGCCGTCCGGCGTGCCGGACCGCAGCGCGACCTTCTCGGGCCGGACGAACACATGGCCGGTGCCCGCCACGTCCAGCGCGCCCGCCTCGGCCGCCACCGCATGCCCGCCGGCCAGCCGCACCTGCCCGCCGGCGACGCGCGCGGCGAACAGGTTCGCCTCGCCGAGGAATCGGCCGACGAAGGCGCTCTCCGGCCGCTCATACACCTCGCGCGGCGGGCCCTGCTGCACGACCCTGCCATGGTCCATGATGGCGATGCGGTCGGACATGGTCAGCGCCTCCTCCTGGTCGTGGGTGACGTAGACCACCGTCATGCCGAGGCGCCGCTGGATCTCCTTGATCTCCACCTGCATGTGGTAGCGCAGGTTCTTGTCGAGCGCGCCGAGCGGCTCGTCCATCAGCACCACCGGCGGCTGCGCGACGATGGCGCGCGCCAGCGCCACGCGCTGCTGCTGCCCGCCCGAGAGCTGGCGGGCGAAGCGCTTCTCGAACCCCGTCAGCTTCACCATCGACAGCGCGTCGAAGACCCGCGTCGCGACCTCGGCCTGGGGCTTCCGCTGCACGCGCAGCGGGAAGGCCACGTTCTCGAACACGTCGAGATGCGGGAAGATCGCGTAGTTCTGGAACACCATGCCGAGGCCACGCGCGCGCGGCGGGGCCTGGGTCACATCGCGCCCGCCGAGCATCACCCGCCCGCCATCGGGCAGCACGAAGCCCGCCAGCATCGAGAGCGTGGTGGTCTTGCCGCTGCCGGAGGGGCCGAGCAGCGTCAGGAACTCCCCATGCGCGATGCGGAGATGGACGTCCGCGACGACCGTCTCCGCCCCGTAGCGCTTGGTCAGGCCCTCCAGCAGGATCGCGGGGTCCGCCCCCGCGCCCCGCTCGTCCCGCGGCACTAGCCCAGGATCCAGCGCGACCACACCCGGTTCACCCGGTCGCGGTTGTCCTCCCACCAGGCGATGTCCTTGTAGAAGCCCACGGCCTTCGAGGCCGGGCTGCCCGGCATGCGCGCGAGCTGGTCGGGCGCGATCAGCGGCACGGTCTTCGCGTTCGTCGGGCCGTAGGTCAGCATCTTGCAGTACTCGGCCTGGATCTCCGGCTGCAGCATGTACTCGGCCAGACGCTGCGCGTTGCCGCGGTTCTTCGCATCCTTGAAGATGCCGACGGCCTGCACCTCGATCATGTTCTGGTTCCACTCGATGCCGAGCGGGGCGCCCTTGTCGATCAGCACCTGCACGCGGCCATTCCAGAAGCTGCCGAGCACGACCTCCTTGTCCGACAGCATCTGCGCAGAAAGCGCGCCGGTGTCCCAGAACTTGCGGATGGCGGGACGGATCTTGGTCAGGCTCTTGAAGGCGCGGTCCATGTCGATGGGGTAGAGCTTGTCCATCGGCACGCCATCGGCCAGCAACGCGAACTCCACGTTCGGCGAGCCGGTCGCCATGTCGGCGAGGGTCCGCGGCCCGGGGAATTTCTGCGCGTCCCAGAACTCCGCCCAGCTCTTCGGATGGCCATTCGGGAAGGCCTCCTTGCTGTAGCCGAGCACCGAGCAGTAGAGCAGGTTGCCGACGCGCGTCGGCAGCCGCACCGCCGTATCGATGTCCTCGGGCTTCACCAGCTTCCAGGACGCGTAGTCGATCTCGGCCAGCGCGCCCTGGCGGCGCAGCTGCTCGAGCACGCTGTCGCCGGCATCGATCAGGTCGAGCTCGACATTGTTCGCGCGGAACATCGCCAGCAGCTTCGCCGCCGTCGCGACGACCGTCGTCACCCGGATGCCGGTGGCCTTGGTGAAGGGGTCGTAGACGAATTTCCGCATGGCGTCGTCATAGGCGCCGCCCGGATTGCGGACGATCACCTCCCCGCCCTGGGCATGGGCGCGGCTGACGAAGGGCGCGGCGAGCGTGCCCCCGACCAGCAGGCGACGAGACATGATCAGATGCGACATCGGCGGTGTTCCCCCTCGATGCGGCGCCATCCCCGGAAGCGTTCGTTCTGGTTGGGCGCCACCTTCCCCGCATGCGGCGGGTGACGTCAAGCCTGGCCGAACCGCGCCGGCGCCAGCGAGGCTGCGAAGCCGGGCGGCGCCTGGCCCGCCATCATTCCGGCCAGCAGCCTGCCCGAAGGCGGACCACCCGTCATCCCGAAATGCCCATGCCCCAAGCAGAGCCAGAGGCCGGGCCGCCCCGGCGCTGCCCCCACCGCCGGCAGGCTGTCCGGGAAGGACGGCCGGAAGCCGAGCCAGAGCCGCGGCGCGCCGTGCTCGAGCCCGGGGAAGAGCCGCCGCGCATGATCGGCCAGCAGCGCCGCGCGGCGCTCATCCGGCGGCGCGTCGAGCCCGGCGAACTCCACCGTACCCGCCGCGCGCAGGCCATCCTCCATCGGCGTCAGCCCGAAGCCGCGGCTCTTGTGCATGATCGGCAGGCGCAGCTCGATCGAAGGCGCCGGCAGGTGGGCGTGGTAGCCGCGCTCCGTCTCCAGCGGCAGGCGCATGCCGAGCGGCGCGAGCAGCCGTCCCGACCAGGCGCCGCCGGCGACGACGACCGCATCGGCCTCGTGCATCGCGGTGTTGGCGAGCACCGTCCAGCCGCCCCCCTCGCGCGGGATCAGCTTCAGCGCGGTCTGCGGCAGGATGCGCCCGCCCTCCGACCGCACGAGCTGCGCCAGCGTGAAGACGGCGCGCGCCGGGCTGACCGTGTGGCCATTGCCCGGCACCAGCAGCCCGCGCGTGATGTCGCGCGCGATGCCGGGAAAGAGCTGGCGGATCTCGTCGGCGCCCAGCGCCTCCGCACGGATGCCGTGGCGCGCGCGGAGCCCAGCCTCGACCTCCGCGGTGGTGGAAGGCCCGTCCCAGACCTGCACCTGGCCGGTGGGGCGGATCAGGTCGCGATAGGCCGCCTCCCCCAGCATCTCGCGCCACACGGTCAGCGACGGGCCGTGCAGCGCCTTCAGCGCCACGGCGTTCGCCTCGACGCGGTCCATGCGGCTCTCGGCGATCCAGCGCAGCAGCCAGGGCGCCACCCGCGCCGCATAGGAGCGGCGGATCGTCAGCGGCCCGAGCGGGTCGCGCAGCCAGCCCGGCACCTTGCGCAGCATCCCCGGCAGCGCGGCCGGCACCACGGTCTCGGGACTCAGCAGCCCGGCATTGCCGAAGCTCGCGCCCCCCGCGGGACCGAGCGGGTCGAGCACCGTCACTTCCCAGCCATCCCGCCGCAGGTAGAGGGCGCTGGAGAGGCCGGCGACTCCGGCACCGAGGATGATCGCGCTGCGCTGGTTCATGCGTCGACGACGATCAACGCGCGCGGCAGGCGCGTCAACCGCTCGGGTCCCTCGGCGCCGACCAGCACCGTCTCGCTGATCGCGGCGCCGCCGGCGGAGGCGTAGACATGGAAGACCATCCCCACCTCCAGCCGCCAATCCGCGACGGGGGTGAGGATGCGCGTGAAGTCGCTCGTCCGCGGCGTCTGCGGCGCGTAGAGGCCGAGCGTATAGGCCGTGATGTTGTCGTAGGATTCGCGCAGCCCTGCGCGCACGACGCCCTGCCGCAGGATCGTGTCCACCTCGCGCGCGAGGGCGCCCGGCCGCATCGCCGCGATCTGCGCGTCCTGCAGCGCGACCAGCGCCTCGGTGGCGCGAAGCCGTTCCGGGTCGGGCGGCCCGAGGGAGACGCTGCGCATGATGCGCGCGCTGTAGCCGCCGATGCGCGGCGTCAGCTCGAGATGCACGAGATCGCCGCGCACCAGCGTCCGTTCCTCCAGCGGGCCATGGAGGAAGTCCCAGCCGGTGACGGTGGTGATCGGGCCGGGCGGCGAAGGATCGGCGCCCTCCGCCATGAAGCACGCCATGGCCGCGCGCGCCGCATCCCGCTGGCTCGCCCCCGGGCGGATGGCGGCGGCGGCCGCGCGGATCGCCTTGTCGCAGATCGCGGCGGCGCGGCGCAGCAGCGCGATCTCCGGCGGCGACTTGACCAGCCGCAGCTCATTCGCCAGGGGGCCGGTGTCGAGGACCTCCGCCTCGGGCAGCGCCGACCGCAGCGCGTCGAAGCGCGCCAGCGACATGGCGTAGCTGTTGCGATCGACCCCAATCCGCGCCTGCGCCAACCCGCGCTCCGCCAGCGCGCGCGCGAGCGCCGGCATCGGATCCTCCCAGTCCTGGTAGGTCAGGATGTCGCGCACCCAGCTCTGGCCGCGGCAGACGGAGGCATCGAGCGCGCGGATCAGGATGAACGGGTCGCCCGCGACCGGCACGACCAGGCAGCGCCAGCGGTTGAGCGAGCTGCCATAGCCGCCGATCCAGGCCATGGCCTCGATCTCGTCGAACAGCCCGGCCGCGAGGCCGGCGCGGCCCAGCACCTCCCGCACGCGGGCGAGGCGCGCATCGAACTCGGCCTCGTCGAAATGCGGATGCGGCATCAGGGATTCGCCAGATTCTCGCGGAGCGTCCGCCCCGCATATTCCGTGCGGAACAGGCCGCGCCGCTGCAGCTCCGGCACCACCATGCGGCAGAGATCCTCGAACATGCGCGGGAAGACGGTGGGCCAGACAATGAAGCCGTCGCAGGCGCCGGAGGTGAACCAGTCCTCCAGCTCATCGGCGATGGTCTTCGGCGTGCCGACCAGAAGCTGGCGCGGCTTCGACGCTGCCTCAGCGAAGCTGGTGCCGTCCTGGCGCATCACCTGCAGCACGCGGTCGTGGGAGCCGGTGATCCCCTGGTTCGCCGCCGCCTGCGCCGCCTCCACATCCGCCTGCGTCTTGAACTTCGACAGATCGGCGCCGAGCAGCGACGAGTTCAGCATGGTCTGCGCCTCCGGCAGGATCAGCGACTGCAGGTAGTCGTGTCGCTCCCGCGCCACCGCCTCCGTCTCACCCACCACGACCGCGAAGCTGGGCAGCACCTTGCAGAGGTCCGGCGCGCGATCGTACTTGTCCATGCGCGCCTTGATGTCGTCGTGGAAGGCGATGGAATCCGCCTTGCTGTTCGGCGTGCAGAAGATCATCTCTGCCCAGCGCGCCGCGAATTCCCGTCCGCGGTCGGAGGCGCCGGCCTGCAGGAAGACGGGGCGCCCCTGCGGGCTGCGCGGCATGGTCAGCGGCCCGCGCGTCTTCACCCAGCGGCCTTCGAAATTGGCGTAGCGCACCTTGGACGGGTCGATGAAGACGCCCTGTTCGCGGTCCATCACGAAGGCGTCCTCGTCCCAGCAATCCCAGAGGGCGCTGCAGGCCTCGAGCACCTCGTCGGCGCGGTCGTAGCGCTCCTCCTTCGGCGGGATGCCGTCCATGCCGAAATTCCGCGCCTCCAGGTTCGTCGCGGAGGTCACCACGTTCCACGCCGCGCGCCCGCCGCTCAGCAGGTCGAAGGAGGCGAGGGTGCGCGCGATCCAGTAGGGCGGCAGCAGGGTGGTCGACAGCGTCGCGCCGAGGCCGAGATGCTTCGTGACGCGCGCCATCACCGGCAGGATGGTCAGCGGGTCGAGATAGGTGATCTGGCCGCCATAGCGCAGATAGGCGTCGAAATTGCCGCCATGGATGTCCGGCAGGCCGAAGGTGTCGGCGTAGAATCCGGCATCGAAACAGGCGGATTCCAGCACGCGCGCCAGATGCTCGTACCGCTCCGGCGCGAAGATGTCGTGCAGGTCGGCCTCGGGGTGGCGCCAGGCGCCGGGATGGTTCGCCGTCGGCCCGGTCTTGAGATAGGCGACCAGGTGCATGCGGCGCGGCTTCGAGGCGCGGCGGGTCATGCGCCGCGGCCCTCGGCCATTGATGGGAAGCGACGGACCATGTGTTCATCCCCCAGGGATGCGGCCGTGCGGCTTGGCTGGCGCCCTGCGGGCACTATGCGCAGCCCGATCCCAGGGTGCAACCGCCTCCCCCGGCGCCTTGACGGGCCGCGAGGACGCGGCGCAGGCTCGCCACCCGGCCACGCCCCGCGCGCAGCCGGCCAGAATCATGGAGGGCGCCGGGCGGTTCCGGCCAGCGATGGTCGGCACGGCTGATCGCCGGTGAGGGGATGGCGGCTCTCGCCGGCCGCCGCCCTTCTCGCCGCCTGGGGAGTCTGACGCATGGCCTGGCGCGTGGGCGTCGATATCGGCGGCACCTTCACCGATGTCGCGCTGGTCGAGGAGGAGAGCGGCCGCATCGCGGTTGCCAAGGTGCTGACCACGCCGCTGGACTTCGCCGAGGGCGTGCTGCAGGGCCTCCATCAGGGCCTGGCCGAGCAGGGCATCGCCGCGCGCGACGTCACGCTGCTGAGCCATGCGACGACGGTCGTCACCAACGCGCTGCTGGAGCACAAGGGCGCGGTCGCCGCCTTCGTCGCGACGCGCGGCTTCCGCGACATCCTCGAGCTCCGCCGCAGCGCGCGCGTCGACCTCTACGACCTGTTCCAGGACCCACCCGGCGTGCTGATCCCGCGCCGGCGGCGCTTCGAGATCGGCGGCCGCATCGACGCCCAGGGGCAGGAGGTGGAGCCGCTGGCCGAGGCCGAGATGCCGACGCTGGTCGCTTCCATCAAGGCCTCGGGCGCCACCACCGTCGCCGTCTGCCTGATGTTCGGCTTCCTCAACGACGCGCACGAGAAGCGCCTGGGCGCGCTGCTGCGCGCGGCGCTGCCGGGCCTGCAGGTCTTCCTCTCCTCCGAGGTCCTGCCCGAGATCCGCGAATACGAGCGCGCCAGCACCACCGCCGTCTGCGCCTATGTCGGCCCGCTGCTGGAGGGCTACCTGGCGCGCCTGAGCGAGGCGACAGGCGCGATCGGCCTGCCGCCGCTGCACGTCATGGGCAGCAGCGGCGGCGTGCTGGACGTGGCGGAGGCGCTGCGCATGCCGGCGGCAGCCGTGGAATCCGGCCCCGCCGCCGGCGTCGTCGCGGCCGCGCTGGTCGGGCGGCAGCTCGGCATGCCGAACATCCTCTCCTTCGACATGGGCGGCACCACGGCGAAGGCGAGCGTGATCGCCGAGGGCGAGGTCGCCGTCACCTCCGAATACGAGGTCGGCGGCGCGGGCAACGCCAAGCGCTGGATCGCCGGCACGGGCCACCCGATCCGCGTCCCCGTCGTCGATCTCGCTGAGGTCAGCGCGGGCGGCGGCTCCATCGCCTGGGTCGATCCGGGCGGCGCGCTGAAGGTCGGGCCGCACAGCGCGGGCGCGCTGCCGGGCCCGGCCGCCTATGGCCGCGGCGGAACGCGGCCGACGGTGACGGATGCCAATGTGGTGCTCGGCTATCTCGACAGCGGCGCGCTGCTCGACGGGCGGCTGAAGATCGACCGCGCGGCGGCGGAGCGCGCGATCGCCGAGCATGTCGCCGCGCCGCTCGGGCTGGATGTGGTCGGCGCCGCGTCGCGGATCATCGAGGTGGTGAACGCGAACATGGTGGAGGCGCTGCGCATCGTCTCCGTCGAGCGCGGCCATGATCCGCAGGAGTTCAGCCTGATGGCCTTCGGCGGCGCCGGCCCCGTGCATGCCGCCTTCCTGGCCGAGGAGCTGGCGGTGCCGGAGGTGGTGGTGCCGCCCGCGCCCGGCGCCTTCTCGGCGCTCGGCCTGGTCACGACCGACCTCCGCCGCGACTTCGCGCGCACCTTCTACGTGGCGCTCGATGCCGCCGATCCCGCGCGCGTCGCGGAGGCGCTGGCGGCGATGGAGGCCGAGGGACTGGCGATGCTCGAGGCCGCGGGCGTGCCGCCCGAACGCCGCGCGCTGCTGCGCCAGGCCGATTGCCGCTACCGCCGCCAGGCCTATGAGCTGACCGTGCCGATGGCGGATGGTCCCATCACCGCGGAGAGCTTGGCCACACTGGCCGCCGGCTTCCACGCGCGGCACCAACAGACCTATGGCCATTCCAACGCGAAGGAGCCGGTGCAGATGGTGAACCTGCGCGTGACCGCGCTCGGCCGGCTGCCGGCGCTGTCGCTCGCGCAGGTGTCGCGCGTCGAGGCGGGGCGGGAGAGCGTGCGGCCCGTCTGGTTCGCCGGCGCCGCGCGCCCCTGCCGCATCCTCTGGCGCGAGGGGCTGACCATCGGCACGCGCATCGAAGGCCCGGCCGTGATCGAGGCGCTGGATTCCACCACCGTCGTCCCGCCCGGATGGGTCGCGCGCGTGGCCGGGCAGGGCTTCCTCCGCATGACCCGCATCGAGGGGAGCACCGCGGCATGAGCACCAGGGATGTCCTCGGCGGGATCGACCCCGCGCGCTTCGAGGTGGTGAAGAACGCGCTGCTGTCGGCGGCGGAGGAGATGAAGATCGTCCTCGCCAAGACCGCCTATTCGCCGCTGCTGAAGGTGGCGGGCGACTATTCCTGCGGTATCTTCGACGCCACCGGCAACATGGTGGCGCAGGGGCCCGACCTGCCGCTGCATCTCGGCTCGATGCCGGATGCCGTGCGCAGCGTCGCCGCGGCCTTCCCGGACGTGACCGAGGGCGACGTCTTCATCCACAACGATCCCTACCATGGCGGCTCGCACCTGCCGGACGTGAACGTCGTGATGCCGGCCTTCCATGAGGGGCGGCTGCTGGGGTTTGGATGCGTCCGCGCGCATTGGCCCGACATCGGCAGCGCCACGCCCGGCAGCTACGGCGCGGTGACGGAGATCTATGGCGAAGGGCTGCGCCTGCCGCCCATCCGCCTCTACCGCAACGGCGAGCCCGATCCGAACATCGAGGCGATCATCTTCGCCAATGTCCGCACGCCATCGGAGCGCCTGGGCGATTTGCGCGCCCAGGTCGCCGCCAACCGCCGTGCCGCGCAGCGCATGGTGGGTCTGGCCAGGAAGTACGGCACGGATGAGTTGCTGCGCATCATGACCGCCATCCTCGACTACTCGGAGGCGATGATGCGCCAGGCGCTGTCGGCACTGCCCGATGGCGAAAGCAGCTTCCGCGACATCGTCGATGGTGACGGCGTGCTGGAGCCCGGCGAGACCACCGACCGCACCTTCCAGGTGAACCTGACCATCCGCAAGCGCGGCGACACGATCACGGCGGATTTCGAAGGGTCCGACGGCCAGGTCGCCGGCCCGATGAACGCGCCGCTGAGCGTGACCAAATCCGGCGTCTTCACCGCGCTCAAGATGATCGCCGACCCGAAGAACCTGATCCCGCCCAACTCCGGCTGCTGGCGCCCGGTGCAGGTCGTCGCCCCGCCCGGCTGCGTCGTGAACGCGCAGGAGCCCGCGCCGGTCGTCTTCGCCAACCACGAGATGTCGCACCGCGTGGCGGAGATGACCTTCGCCGCCATGTACGCCATCGTGCCGGACCGCGTGATGGCCGGTTCGCAGGGCACCGGCGGTGTCGTGATCTTCGGCGGCGTGGACTACCGCAACGGCCAGCGCTTCGTCAGCTACGAGGTGACGAAGGGTGGCTTCGGCGCGCGGCCCGTCAAGGACGGGATCAACGCCGTCTCCTCCGCGATCGGCAACATGCTGAACACGCCGATCGAGATCCTGGAGATGAGCTTCCCGCTGCGCGTCGAGGAATACTCGCTGGTCCCCGACAGCGGCGGCGCCGGCACCTGGCGCGGCGGCCTCGGCGTGCGGCGCTCCTGGCGGATCCTGGAGCGCGACATCACCGGCGCGACCTGCCTCGAGCGCATGGTCACGCCGCCCTTCGGCCTGGCCGGCGGCCTACCCGGCGCGGCGGCGAAGCTCTATGTGGACCTGCCCAACGGCACGCGCCGCGGGCTGCTCGGCAAGGGCGCCTATGCCGCACCGGCCGGCGCGCTGGTGACGATCGAGGCGCCCGGCTCGGGCGGCTTCGGCCCGCCCGCGGGCCGCGACCCGTCGATGCTGCGCGAGGATCTGGCCGATGGCTACATCACGCCGGAGGCCGCGCGGCGCGACTACGGCGTCGATGCCTGATCGACCAGCTCCCACAGCCGCGCGGGGGAGAGCGGGATCTCGGTGATCTCGATGCCCCGCGCCGGCAGGTCCAGCGCGTCCTCCACCGCCTGCGCGAACAGCGCGCCAACCGGGATCGCACCCCCTTCCCCCGCGCCCTTCGTCCCCAGCGGGTTCAGCGGCGAGGGCGTGACGGTGTGCAGCACCTCCATGCGTGGGACGTCGAGCGCGGTCGGCAGCAGGTAGTCCGCCAGAGTGGCGTTCAGCAGCTGCCCTGACTCGTCCCAGACCAGCTGCTCGAGGAAGGCATTGCCGATGCCCTGCGCGACGCCGCCATGCACCTGGCCCGCCAGGATCAGCGAGTTCAGCACCGTGCCGCAATCATGCACGACGACGTAGCGCAGGATCGTCGGGCGCAGCGTGTCGGGATCGATCTCGACCACCATCGCATGCGCGCCGAAGGCGGTCGCGCCCATCTCCGGCCCGAAATAGGAGGTCGCCTCCAGCCCCGGCTCCGTCCCCGGACGCACCGCACCCCGCAGCGGGTTGGCCAGCCGCGCCAGCTCGCCGAGCGTGATCCGCTTGCCCGGCACGCCGGCGATCGAGACGGCGCCATCGGCGATCTCCAGGTCGGCCTCGGCGCATTCGAAATGCTCGGCCGCCGCCTTCAGCACCTTGGCGCGCACCGCGACCGCCGCGCCATGCGCCGCGCTGCCGGCGACGACGGCGCCACGGCTGGCGAAGGTGCCGACGCCCCAATCGAACTGGTCGGTGTCGCCCGTCGTCACCTCCACGTCGCGCACGTCGACGCCGAGCTGTTCCGCGACCACTTGCGCGAAGACGGTGAAGTGCCCCTGCCCCTGCGTGCCGACGCCGGTCGCCAGGGTCACCTTGCCGCTCTGCTGCACGCGCACCCGCGCGCCCTCATAGGGACCGATGCCGGTGCCCTCGACGAAGAAGACGATGCCGAGGCCCAGGCACCGCCCCTCCGCCCGCGCCTTGGGCTGCTCCTCGGCACGGAAATGCGCGGCGCCGATCGCCTCCAGCGTCAGGTCCAGCACCGGCGCGTAATTGCCGCTGTCGTAGCGCAGCGGCGCGAAATCCTGGAAAATGATGCGGTTGTCGTAGGGAAAGGCGTCCGGCGGGATGAAGTTGCGCCGCCGGATCTCCACCGGATCGATCCCGATCTCCCGCGCCGCCGCGTCCAGCAGCCGCTCGATCACGAAGATCCCGTGCTGGCGCCCCGCGCCGCGATAGGGCGTGACGATCGTGCGGTTCGTGTAGACTGCGCGGAAGCGGCTGTCGTAGCTCGGCACCACATAGCCGCTGAGGACGGAGCACTGGCTGTTCAGCGGCACCGTCAGCCCATAGGGGTTGTAGGCGCCGGTATCCATCAGGAAGTCGTCGCGGATCCCGAGGATGCGCCCCTCCGCATCCAGCGCGATCTCGGCGTCGTGGATCTGGCCGCGTTCATGCGTGGTGGCGGTGAAGCTCTCCAGCCGGTCCTCGATCCACTTCACCGGGCGGCCGAGGCGCATGGCGGCCCAGGGGACCAGCACCTCCTCCGGGTAGAACATCATCATCTTCGGCCCGAAGCCGCCGCCGATGAAGGGCGCGATGACGCGCACCTGCCGCTCGCTCAGGCCCAGCATGCCGGCGAGGCCGTTGCGGATCACGACCGGCGCCTGGGTGGTGTCCCACACCGTCAGCCGGTCCGCCTTGTCGTCCCATTCCGCGACGATGCCGCGCGTCTCCATCGGCATGGCCGCGCCACGGTCGTAGTGGAACCGCCGGCGGATGACATGCGTGGCCCGGGCGCGCGCCGCCGCGTAGTCGCCCTTCACCTGGTGGACATCGGCCGCGACGTTGCCGGGCAGGTCCTCGTGCACGCGCGGCGCATCCGGCGCGAGCGCCGCCTCCAGGTCGCCCACCGCCGGCAGGATCTCGTACTCCACTGCGATCTCGGCCAGCGCGTCCTCGGCGAGATACCGGCTGTCGGCCACCACCATCGCCACGGGCTCGCCCAGGTGCCGCACCTTGTCCTTCGCCAGCGGCACCTGGCAGCGCTGGTGGAAGACCATGCCCGGGATCGGCGGCGGCGGCACCAGCAGCGGCCCGGGCTGCCAGAAGGCGCCGAGATCCCCGGCCGTGACCACCGCCTGCACGCCCGGCCGCGACCGCGCCGCCGCGGCGTCGATCGAGACGATCCGCGCATGCGCGTGCGGGCTGCGCAGGAAGGCCGCATGCAGCATCCCGGGCCGCTCGACATCGTCCACGAACAGCGCGCGGCCGGTCAGCAGCCGCCCATCCTCGTTGCGCGGCACGGCGCGGCCGATGTGGCGCGTCTCCATCAGCCGCCTCGCATCCGGCGAGCGGCCATCAGCGTCGCATCGACCATGCCCTGGTAGCCGGTGCAGCGGCAGAGATGCGCCGACAGCGCCTCCCGCACCTGCTCCTCCGTCGGGTCGGGGTTCGCCTCCAGGAAGGCCGAGAGCGTCATCAGGATCCCCGGCGTGCAGTAGCCGCATTGCAGCCCATGCGCTTCGTGGAAGGCCTGCTGCAATGGCGACAGCGCCTCCGGCCCCGATGCCAGCCCCTCCACCGTCGCGATCGCATGCCCGTCCGCCTGCACCGCGAAGAGCAGGCAGGACCGCACCGGCACGCCGTCGAGGCGGATGGTGCAGGCGCCGCAGACGCCGTGCTCGCAGCCGACATGCGTCCCCGTCAGGCCGAGCCCGTGGCGCAGGAAGTCGGACAGCAGCAGCCGCGCCTCCGCCTCCCGCCGATGCACGACGCCATTGACCGTGACGGTCACCGCATGCGCCGTCATGCCGCGCGCGCCTTGGCCAGCCGCAGCGCCCGCGCCGCCAGGACGCCCGCCAGGTGGCGCTGATAGGCCGCGGGCGCCTGCACGCTGCCGAGGGGCTCCACCTCCTCGCGCACCAGCGCGGCGGCGGCGGCGATCGCCGCCTCCTCCAGCCTCGTGCCGACCAGCGCGGCCGCCGCCCGGGGGGCCGCCATCGGCGTCGGACCCGCGCTGCAGCAGGCGATCCGCGCCGCCCTGCACACCCCCGCCGCATCGAGCGTCACCACCGCCGCCACCCCCAGCATCGCGTAGTCGCCGCGCCGCCGCGCCACCTCGAGGAAGGCCGTGCCGGTGCGCGGCGGGCGCGGCGGCAGGCGGATCGCGGCCAGCATCTCGTCCGGCGCCAGCGCGGTCGAAAGGGGGCCGAGAAAGAACTCGGCGGCCGGCACCTCGCGCGTCCCGCCCGCCGCGCGCAGCACGAAGCGCGCCTGCAGCGCCAGCATCACCGCCGGCATCTCCGAGGCCGGGTCGGCATGCGAGAGGTTGCCGCCGATCGTGCCGCGGTTGCGGATGGGCGGATGCGCCACCTCCGCCAACGCCTCGGCCAGGATCGGCCAGGCGCGGACGGCCTCGGCATTACGTTCCAGCGCCGCGCTGCGCGTCATCGCGCCGATCGAAAGCCCGCCCTCCGCCACGCCGTCCAGGCCGGCGACGCGGTTCAGGTCCACCAGCACCGCCGGCTGCGCCATCCGGAAGTTCATCGCCGGCACCAGGCTCTGCCCGCCGGCCAGGAAGCGCGCCTCCTCGCCGAAGCGGGCCTTCAGGGCGAGCGCCTCCTCGATCGTCACCGGCGCGTGCCAGTCGAAGGGCGCCGGCTTCATGCGAAGGGGGGGCGGGACGCGGACATGCGGCCCAGGGTGGCAAAGCGGAACGGCCCGCGGAAGGGCTTTCCGCGGGCAACCACGTCGCCCGGCGCCCGCCCCTGCCCCGCCCTTGCGCAGAGTGCCGCGGCGGTGGACAGGTGGGGCATGCCCATCACCGCCTATCTCGCCGGACCGGACGTCTTCCTGCCCGACGCCCCGGCCCATGCCGCGCGCAAGAGCGCGATCTGCGCCGCCCACGGCATCACCGCCCTGCCGCCGCTGAACGAGGACATCGAAAGCCTCGCCGCGATGCCCGAGGAGCGTGCCTGGCGCACGATCTTCGCCAAGGATGTCGAGCTGATGGAGCGGGCGGACATCGTCATCGCCAACCTCACCCCCTTCCGCGGCGCCTCGGCCGATTCGGGCACGCTGATCGAGGTCGGCTGGTTCCTCGGCCGCGGCCGGCCGGTCTTCGGCTACTCCAACACCGCGACGCTGTTCGACGCGCGCAGCGCGGCGCAGGTCGCCGCCGTTCCGGACCCGATGCCGGGCCTCTCGGTCGCCGGCTTCGGCCTGCCCGACAACCTGATGATCCCGGGCGCGGTGGAGGCCGGCGGCGGCATGCCGATCCTGCTGCCGGAGGACGGGCGCGACCTGCCCTTCGACAGCCTGGCGGTGTTCGCGCGCTGCGTGGCGCTGGTCGCGGCGCGCGTCGGCGTGGCGCCTTTCTCCGCCCCTGGCGCTACGCCTTCTTCTCCCAGCCGCGCGGGCCCTGCTGCCAGTAGCTGAGGGCATGGCCCGCGGCCTTCGCCGCCGTCCAGCGCCGCCGCGCCGCCGCGACCGCCGCCTCGTCCCCGCCATCGAACAGGTCGAAGATCCGGTCGAAGCGGTCGAGCCCCGCGCTCTCCACCCCGTCCACCAGGAACAGGAAGCGCGCCCCGTTCGGCGCGCCGCCCTCGCCCGCATCCTCGGCCGTCAGCCAGATCGGCTGCGGCGCGGGATCGCCCAAGGGGCCGGCGACGCCGGCAACGCCATGCGGCAGCCAGTCCGGATCGGCGGACAGCCAGAGCGCGGCATCCAGCGCGGCCAGCCGCTCCGGGCCGGCGCAGAGCACCATCGCCCGGCCTTCCTGCTGCAGCACGCGGCCGAGCAGGCGGGGCAGTGCCTGCTCCAGCCGCATCCGGGTCAGGTGATAGAAGCCGATCTCGGCCATGCGCGTCGCCCGCTCCCCCCGCCGCGGCTCACCGCCCGTCCGGATCCTCGAAATGCCGCTCGATCAGCGCGTCGATCAGGCGGGCGCCGAAGCCGGTCGGGCGCAGCGGGCCCTCCGGCGTCGGACGCGCCGTCGCCACCCCGGCGATATCCAGATGGACCCAGGGCGCCTCGCCGGCGAAATCGTTCAGGAAGGCGGCCGCATGGCTCGCATCCGGCTGCGGCCCCCGCCCGGCGGGGACGCATTGGCGAAGATCGGCGATGGGGCTCTCCAGCGCCTCGCGGTGCGCCGCGGCGACCGGCAGGGGCCAGAGCCGCTCGCCCACCGCCTCCCCCGCCGCCGCGGTCGCCGCCATCAGCGCCGCGTCATTGCCGAACATCCCGCCGCGGTGGTGCCCGAGCGCCGTGACCACCGCCCCCGTCAGGGTGGCCAGGCCGAGGATCGCCCGGGGCGCGAAGCGGCGGCGCGCGAAGGTCAGCGCGTCCGCCAGCACCAGCCGTCCCTCGGCATCGGTGTCCACCACCTCGACCGTGCGGCCGGACAAGGTGCGCAGGACATCGCCTGGCCGGTAGGCGTCGCCATCCACCGCGTTCTCGGCGATCGCCAGCACCGCGATGACCGGCGCCGGAGAGCGCCGCAGCGCCAGCGCCAGCATCGCCCCGGCGCAGGCTGCCGCGCCGGCCATGTCGTGGCGCATCGCCTCCATCCCCGCGGCGGCCTTGATGGATAGCCCGCCCGTGTCGAAGCAGATGCCCTTGCCGATCAGGGCGACCGGCGGCGCGGCGAAGCTGCCGCGCCAGCGCAGCACCGCCAGCCTTGGCCCGTGCCGCGCCGCGCGGCCGACCGCGAGCAGCGCGCCGGCGCCGAGCGCCTCCAGCCGCTTGCGCCCGAGGATATCGACCGCGATGCCATGCTCGGCGAGATCTTCCAGCCGGGCGGCGAAGTGCCGGGGGGTGAGGTGGTTCGCGGGATCGGCCGTCAGGTCGCGCGCCAGCAGGCAGCCGCGGAGGCCGGCGGCGGCGCGCTCCCAGGCCGGGCGCGCGGCGTCCTTGTCGTCCACCAGGACCTCGAGCATCGAGGGGGGGCCGCTGCCCTCCGGCGCGTCGCGCCGGCTCCGGTACCGCTCGAAGCGCCAGGCGCCGAGGCAGGCCCCGACCGCCAGCCCCGCCGCGGCCTGGGGCGGCAGCCCCCGCGCATCGATCGTCAGCCGCGGCCCCTCGCCCGGCAACGCCGCCGCCGCCGCCCCCGCGGCCTCCCAATCCGGAGCCCCCGCCGGGGTCCCGGCGCCGAGCAGCACCAGCCGCCAGCCATCGGCCCCCGGCAGGTCCAGGACCTCGCCGGGCCGGCCGGCGAAGCCCGCGGCGGCGGCGGCCTCCGCCTGGGCGAGCGGCACCGCGCCCCCGGCGATGGGAAGGACGAGCGCGCGGCCGGGTCCATCCCGTCGCGGTGCATGGCGCAGCCGGACCTCGGTCAAGCCGGCGCCCCCCTCCCCGGCGGGACCGCCTCAGGGCCTCCGCGGGAAGCGCCCGAGCGAAACGACGGCGCCGGGAAGCACCGGGTCCTCCGCGCCGGGATGGTGGATACGGGCCACTGCCTCACAAACCCTCAGCCCTCGTAGTGGTCGGCGACCAGCCGGTCGAGCAGCCGAACGCCGAAGCCGGTCGCGCCCTTGGGCACCGTGGGCAGGTCCTTGGTCGCCCAGGCCATCCCCGCGATGTCGAGATGCGCCCAGGGCATCGGGCCCTTCCGGGTGTCGACGAAGCGCTGGATGAAATGCGCCGCGGTGATCGAGCCGCCCGGGCGTCCGCCGACATTCTTCATGTCCGCGACATCGGATTTCAGCTGCTTGTCATAGGCCTCGCCGAGCGGCATCCGCCAGCAGCCCTCGCCCACCGCCTTGCCCGCCGCCATCAGCCGCTGCGCCAGCTCGTCGTCATTCGCGAACAGCCCGGCATGCTCATGGCCGAGCGAGATGATGATGGCGCCGGTCAGGGTGGCGAGGTCCACCATGCAACGCGGGGTGAAGCGGTCCTGGCAGTAATGGATCACGTCGGCCAGCACGAGGCGCCCCTCGGCATCGGTGTTGATCACCTCGACCGTCTGGCCGGACAGGGTCTTCACCACGTCGCCCGGGCGCTGCGCGGTGCCGGAGGGCATGTTCTCGACCAGGCCGACCAGGCCCACCGCATCCACCTTCGCCTTCCGTCCCGCCAGGGCGGCCATGACGCCGATCACCGCCGCCGCGCCGGCCATGTCGAACTTCATGTCCTCCATCCCCGCGGCGGGCTTGATGGAGATGCCGCCGGTGTCGAAGGTGACGCCCTTGCCGATGAAGGCGACCGGCTTCGGCGCGGCGGCCGCGGCCTTCTTGCCCTTGCCGCCGGAGGCACCGCGCCACTCCATCACGACCACCCGCGGCTCCCGCACGCTGCCCTGGGCGACGCCGAGGAGGGCACCGAAGCCCATCCGCTTCAGCTCCTTCGGGCCCAGCACCTCGATCTCGAGGCCGAGGCGCGCCAGCTCCTCGCAGCGCGCGGCCATCTCCTCCGGCCCCAGCGCGTTGGGGGGCTCGCTGACCAGGTCGCGGGCGACGGCGACACCCTCGGCGACCGCCAGCATCGGCGCCCAGGCCGCCTTGGCCGCGGCCGTGTCGGTGGTGGCGATCGCCACCCGCTCGAGCTTCGGCTTCTCCTCCTCCTTCAGCTGGGTGCGGTAGCGGTCGAAGCGGTAGGCGCGCAGCGTCAGCCCGAGCGCGAGGGAGGCGGCCAGGGCGGGCGGCATGGCATCGGCCGCGACCAGCGCCTCGCGCTCCGGGGCCAGAAGGGGGGCGAGGCTGCCGCCCGCCGCCTCGGCCGCCTCCGGCGTCAACTCGCCGGCCTTGCCGAGGCCGAGGACGACCAGCTTGGTCAGGCCGGTGCCCGCGGGGGCCCAGAGGGTGCAGCTCTGCCCCTTCCGGCCCTTGAAGGCCGCGGCCTCGAGCGCGCGGGCGAGCGAGGCCGCCCCGCCCATCGCCTCCTCGAGCGCCTGGCGCAAGGCACCGCCGGCGCCGGACGCCGCGGCGGCCTCCTCGCCGCCTTCCCCCGCCTCCGGCAGCGGCAGCACCAGCGCCCCGCTGCGCGGAAGGCCGGCGGGCTTCACGAAGGCGATGTCGGGCATGGGGACTCCTGCTGGTGCGGGTGCGCCGGGCGAGATTACCAGCCATCGGAGCCCCGGCCAGCGTCGTTGCGACGAACCGCGGTCGCGTCCCGCGCCTTGTCCCCCGGCCCGGGGGCGAAGTGGAGGCCGGGCCGTGGCCGGCCGGCGGGTCGCTGGCGCGCGCGGCCAGGACGGGAACGGCCTTGCCGGGCGCGGATGCCGGGGCCATTCCCATCCCATGGACCCCGCCGCGCTGCTCGATCTCGCCACCGCCCTCGCGCGGCGTGCGGCGGACGCCATCCTCGCGATCCGCCGCGCCGGCTTCGCCGTGGACCGCAAGGCGGATCGCAGCCCCGTCACCGTCGCCGACACCATCGCCGAGGCGCTGATCGTCGAGGCGCTGCGCGAGGCCACGCCCGCTTTCCCGGTGATCGCCGAGGAGGAGGTGGAGGCGGGCCTCGCCCCGCCGCGCCCGGACGACCCGGACGCGGCCGTCTGGCTGGTCGATCCCCTGGACGGCACGCGGGACTTCGCCGCGGGGCATGACAGCTTCACGGTCAATATCGGGCTCGTCGCGCGCCGCCGCCCGCTGCTCGGCGTCGTCGCCCTGCCGGCCACCGGCGAGGTCTTCGCCGGCCATGCCGGCGGCGGGGCCTGGAAGCAGGACGCGCCCGGCGCGCCGCGCCGCCCGATCGCCGTGCGCCGCATCCCGCCCGAGGGGCCGGTCGCCATGGCAAGCCGGCGGCACGACGAGGATCCGCGCATCCGGCGCTTCCTCGCCGACCATGGCGTGCGGCGGGTGGAGGCCATGGGCTCGGCGGCCAAGATCTGCCGGGTGGCCGAGGGGGCGGCCGATTTCTACCCGCGCCACGGGCGCTGCATGGAATGGGACACGGCCGCGCCGCAGGCGGTGATCGAGGCGGCGGGCGGGACCCTGCTCGGCTGGGACGGCAAGCCTGTGCTCTATGGCAAGCCGGGCTGGGCCAATCCCGATGGCTTCCTCTGCCGCGGCCTGCCGGTCGACATGGCCCGATGACGGAGGTGCTGGAACCCTGCCAGCGGGGCCGCGCAGCGGCGCTGCTGCGCGAGGGTGCGCTCGTCGCCTTCCCGACGGAAACGGTCTACGGGCTCGGCGCCGATGCGCGGAACGGCCGGGCGGTCGCGGCGGTGTTCGAGGCCAAGGGACGACCGCATTTCAACCCGCTGATCTGCCACTACCCGGATGCCGATTCCGCCTTCGCCGATGTGCGGGCGGAGGCACGGGCCCGGCGCCTGGCGGCGCGGTTCTGGCCGGGGCCGCTGACCCTCGTGCTGCCGCGCCGGCCGGAATGCCGGGTGGACCTGCTGGCGGGCGCCGGGCTCGACACCCTGGCGGTGCGGGTGCCGGCGCATCCCCTGGCGCTCGACCTGCTGCGGCAGGCGGGGGTGCCGGTGGCCGCGCCCTCGGCCAACCGCTCGGGGCAGGTGAGCCCGACGACGGCCGCCCATGTGCTGGAGGGCCTGGGCGGGCGGATCGCCGCCGTGCTGGATGGCGGCCCCTGCCCGGTCGGGGTGGAATCGACGGTGCTGGACCTGACCGGCGCGGGGCCGGTGCTGCTGCGGCCCGGCGGCCTGGCGGTGGAGGCGATCGAGGCGGAGATCGGCCCGGTGGGCCGTCCCCTGCCGGTGGCCGCCGCGGATGCGACGCGCAGCCTGCGTTCCCCGGGCCTGCTCCTGTCGCACTACGCTCCGGGGCTGCCGGTGCGGCTCGGCGCGACCTCGGTCGAGCCGGAGGAGGCGCTCCTGGCCTTCGGGCCGGCGCCGCCGAAGGGTGCCGCACTGGCCTGGAACCTGTCGGAGGCGGGTGACCTTGCCGAGGCCGCGGCGCGGCTCTTCGCCGGCCTGCGCTGGCTCGACGCCGAGGGGGCGCGGCGCGGCTGCGCGCGCATCGCGGCGATGCCGGTGCCCGGGACGGGCCTCGGCCTGGCGATCAACGACCGCCTGGCCCGCGCCGCCGCGCCGCGCGAGGGGTGACGAGGGGCGGATCGCCCGTGCGGAGCGAGCGGCCCATGGGTCGGGGACGGGGTCCGGAAGCTTCTCCGGCCTGGGGGGGCAACTCAGGGGGGAAGAAGGCACTTCTTCCCCCCGTCGGACGCAGGCGTCCGACACCCCCCATCATCGTCTTCTGGCACCTGGTCCTGGTGGCAGGGAGGGCCTGCCGGCCGGTCCGTCCGCGATCGGCGCGTTGGCCCTGACCGGGGCCTCGTCGGTCACTTGCGCTCGAGCAACTCGATCGAGATGTTCTGCGGCCCGCGGATGAAGGCGATGCGCACGCCGGGGCGCGCGTCGCGCGGCTCCATCGTGAACTCCACCCCCTTGGCCTTGAGCTCGGCCGCGGCCTCCTCCAGCCCGTCGACGATCAGGCCGAAATGGTCGAGGCCCTGATAGGGCGGCGCCGGCGGGTCGGCGACCGCGCTGTCGGCCTGGGCGATGAAGATGTCCTGCCCGCCGAGCTTGAGGTCGATGCGCGGCTTGCCCTGCTGGGTGGTGCGGAGAACCTCGGCGCCGAGCATGCGCTCGAACCAGGTCGCCGTCGCCTCCGGGTCCGGGCTGCGCAGATGGATGTGGTCGAAGCCGAAGCGTGCGGCCATGGCTGCCTTCCCCCCTTGTCGATCGGAAGTGGCAGCGTAATCCTGACCGAGGCGGCGGGCCAAGCCCGCCTCACGGTGGGGCCCGGACGCCCGCGCGCGCCTGCCGGTGCCGGTGCACACCAGAGTTTTCCCACCGATCTGCTTTGGAATCGCCTTTCCGCCGCCCGATTTGGGGTCTAATCCAAGCCGATGCTCACCCAGAAGGCCAAGTACGCGCTCCGCGCGCTCGCGGTGTTGGCCGATGCCGATCCTCGCGTGCCTTTGCCGATCCATGAGATCGCGGATCGCGCCCATGCGCCGCAGAAATTCCTGGAATCGATCCTCCTGGAGCTCCGGCGACACGGCGTGCTGGCGAGCACCCGCGGCAAGTCGGGCGGCTATGTGCTCGCGCGCCCGGCCAGGGAGGTGCGGGTGGGCGATGTGATCCGCATGGTGGACGGCCCGCTGGCCCCGATCCCCTGCGCCAGCCTGACGGCCTATCGCCCCTGCGCCGATTGCCCGGACCCGGCGGCCTGCTCGATCCGCCAGGTGATGCGCCGGGTGCGGGATGCGACGGCCGCGATCCTCGACAACACGACCGTCGAGGATCTGACGCAGGCGCCCGCTTGCGTGGAAGAGCTCTCCGACGTGGCGTAGGCGGGCCGGTTCGTTCCGGCCGGTGGCGCTTGACCGGCCCGCCGTGCTTGGCCACGACCCCGGGCGAGACGGGGGCCCGCGCCGATGGACCAGCAGACCGAGCTCGCCAAGGTCAAGGCGCGCATCCGCGCCCTGGCCGCCAAGACGGTGGACCGCGGCTGCTCGGAGGCCGAGGCGATGGCCGCCGCCGCCAAGGTCGGCGAGCTGCTCGACATCTATGGCCTCTCGATGTCCGAGGTGGAGCTGCGCGAGGAGGCCTGCGTGCAGCGGCGCCTCTCCGGCCATGGGCCGGGGCGCGCCGCGCTGCGCTGGCTCTTCCCCGCCCTGCTGCGCTTCTGCGAGGTGCGCGGCTGGACCGACGGGCGGCATGATTTCGTCCTCTTCGGCCTCGAGCCCGATGTGCAGATGGCCGAGTACCTCATGCACGTCATCGACCAGGCGCTGGCCTTCGAGGAGACGCGCTACCGGCTCAGCCCGGACTACGCCCTGGCCACCGCGCGCAACGCCCCGCAATCCGTGCTGCGCAGCTTCCGCTACGGCTTCGGCGACCGGGTGGCCAAGCGCCTGGACGCGATGACGGAGGCGCGCGCGGCGGAGCAGGCGGCCAAGCGCGCGGCGGCGATGGGCGCCTCGGCCTCGACCGCGCTGGTGCTGGCCAAGGAACGGAAGCTCGAGGAAGGGGTGAGGGGCCTCGGCGTGCGGCTGCGCAGCGTGACCGCCACCGCGACCATCCGCGACCGGCAGGCCTGGGGCAAGGGGGCGGAGGCCGGCGGGCGGGTCGGATTGGACCGCCCCGTCGGCACGACCCCCGGCGGGCGGCTGCCGAAGCGGTGAGGCAGGCGGCGGGCGGCCGGGCGGAGGCGCGCCGGCTCTATGCCTGGGAGGATGCGGTGGTCGCGCCGCGGGACCGCTCCCTCGTGCCCTTCGCGCGGCTCCAGGCGCTGGTCGACCATGTCTGGACCGGCGAGGGGCTGCGCTTCCCCCCCAGGGTGCGGCCCCTGCCCGGCCAGGCGCGCGGGCGCACCATCGCCCGCGCCACGCGCCTGGCGATCGAGGTGCCGCCCGAGCTGCCGAGCTGGGTGCTGCTGCATGAGCTGGCGCATGCGCTGACCAGCACGGCGGAGGGCGACCATGCCGGCCATGGCCCGGCCTTCGTCGGCATGTACCTGCACCTGCTGGTCCGCTACGCGCGGCTCGACGCCGAGGCGCTCGCGGCCTCGCTGGCGGCGGCCGGCATCGCCTTCGAGCCGAACCCCCGCCCGGCCTTCCTCGACTGACCGGGCCGGCGGGGTCTAGCCTCTGCCGATCCAGCGGAGGAAACGGAACCATGCGGCCAAGGCTCGTCTTCGTCGGCGCCGGCGCGGTCGGCGGCTATGTCGGTGGCCACTTGGCCCGCCTCGGCCACGACGTCACCTTCATCGATGCCTGGCCCGCGCATGTCGAGGCGATCCGCGCGGAAGGCCTGGCGCTGACCGGCCTGACCGCGCCGGAGAATGTCACGGTCCCCGTCCCCGCGCTGCACCTGGCCGATGTGCAGCAACTCTCGAAGCAAGCTCCGGTCGACATCGCCTTCGTCTCGGTGAAGTCCTACGACACGGCCTGGGCCACCGCCATGATCGCGCCCTATCTCGCCGAGGGCGGCTTCGTCGTCTCGCTGCAAAACTGCATCAACGAATCCGCCATCGCCTCCGTCGTCGGCTGGGACCGCACCGTCGGCATGATCGCCGCGACCCTGTCGGCGGAGCTGCACGCGGCGGGCCGGGTCCGTCGCACCGTCCCCCTGGGCACCGGCGGCCGCACGGTGTTCTATCTCGGGGAGGTGCATGGCCGGATCACGCCGCGCGTTCAGTCCATCGCCGAATGGGTCGCGGCCATCGACACGGTCCAGGTCACGACCAACCTCTGGGGCGAGCGCTGGACCAAGCTCTGCGTCAACGCCATGCGCAACGGCATCAGCGCGGCGACGGGCCTTTCGGGCAATGATTGCGACCGCGACGAGAGGATCCGGCGCTTCTCCTTGCGCATCGGCTCCGAATGCGTGCGCATCGGCCAGGCGCTCGGCTATGCCCTCGGCCCCGTGCTGACCATCCCGCCGGAGACCCTGGCGCGCTCCGCCGAGGGCGACCGGTCGGCGCTCGACGCGGCGGAATCGACGCTGCTCGGGCTGCTCGCGGGCGGCGCGCGCTCGGACCTGCAACGCCCGTCGATGGGCCAGGACATGCTGAAGGGCCGCCGGACGGAGATCGACTTCATCAACGGCCATGTCGTCCGCCGCGGCGCCGAGGCCGGCCTCGCCGCGCCGGCCAATGCCGCGCTGGTCGAGGCGGTGAAGCGGGTCGAGCGCGGCGAGATCCCGGCGCGGCCCGAGAACATCGCCGGGATCAACCTCTGATGCCCGCGCTCGCCACCGCCGAGCGCGTCGAGGTGCTGGTGCTGGTGGACAACGTCACCGACACCCTCTCGACCACGCCCGCCTTCGTCACCCGGGAATGGCCGCGGCTGCGGCGCTTCGGGATGCGCGTCGTCGCCGGCGGCGCGCTGTGCTGCGCCAATCACGGGCTGGCGCTGGTGGTGACCGCGCATGGCGCCGATGGGGTCGCGCGGACGGTGCTGTTCGATGGCGGGCCGGTGGACTACGCGGTCGAGCGCAACGGGCACCGCCTCGGCGTCGATTTCGGCGCGATCGAGGCGGTGGTGCTCAGCCACGGCCATTGGGACCATGCGGGCGGCATCCCGCAGGCGCTGGCGATGATCCGGGCGCGGAACGGCGACCGGGCCGTGCCGCTGCATCTGCACCCCGGAATGTTCGCGGAGCGCGGGACGCGCCAGTCCGATGGCGGCGTGCTGCCCATGGACCGCGTGCCGGCGCCCGAGCAATGGCGCGCGATGGGGGCCGAGCCCGTGGTCTCCGCCACGCCGGCGACCATCGCCGGCGACCTGTTCTGGGTCAGCGGCGAGATCCCCCGCCGCACCGCCTATGAGCGCGGCCTGCCCGCCCAGGTGGCGCGGCCCGGCCCGGACGCCCCCTGGGTCCCCGACCCGCTGCTGATGGATGAGCGGGCGCTCGCGGTGCGCATCCGGGACAAGGGGCTGCTGGTCTTCTCCGCCTGCTCCCATGCCGGCATCGTCAACGTGCTGCACCACACCCGCGACAGCTTCCCCGGGGAGCCGATCTTCGCGGCCATGGGCGGGCTCCATCTCTCGGGCGATACCGAACCCACCATCCCCGAGACGGTGCGCGATCTCGGCGGCTTCGGCCTGACCCACATCCTGCCGGCGCATTGCACGGGCTGGCGCGCGGTGAACGCGCTGGAGCGCGCCTTCGGCGAACCCGTAGTCGTCCCCGCCGCCGTGGGCAAGCAATTCACCTTCTGACGCCGCGCCCTTCAGTGGATGACGTGGCGCAGCAGGGGCCCGACCATGCGGATCGCCAGCCGGCCGACCATGTGCAGGTTCCAGGCGAGCGCCGGCTGGGTGACGGCCAGGTAGAGCGCGCCGAGCGCCGCCGCCGCGCCGAAGGCCAGCAGCAGCTTGCGCACGCCCGAGGCTTGCAGGCGGAAGGCGACGAAGGCCAGCAGCACGGCCAGGACGAGCAGCACGATCGACATGAGGGCGTGTCCTCGGTTCGGGGGGGCGGCGTTCAGCCTTCGAGGCGCACGCCGGTCAGCGCCACCAGGTCGCGCCAGCGCGCCACCTCCGCGCGCTGGAAAGCGGCGAATTCCGGGGCCGGCAGCGGCGCCGGCGTGAAGCCGAGCCGCGCGAGGCGGGCGCCCATATCGGCCTCCGCCAGGATCGGCGGCAAGGCCGCCGACAGGCGTTCGACCACCGCGGGCGGGGTGCGGGCCGGGGCGAACAGGCCGAACCAGGCATCGACCGCCATGGCAGGCGCCCCGGCCTCGGCGAAGGTCGGCACATCGGGCAGGGCGGGCAGGCGCCGCGGCGCCCCGATCCCGAGCGCCCTCAGCTTCCCGTCCTGCACCAGCGCCACGACCTGCGGCCAGGTGGAGACGAAGAAATCGACGACACCCGCGACCGTGTCCGTCGTCGCCTGCGCGCCCCCGCGATAGGGGATGTGGGTCGCGGTCAGCCTCTCCTGGCGCACGAAGGTCTCGGCGATGACATGGCTCGCCGAGCCATTGCCGGAGGAGGCATAGGTCAGCCGCCCGCCATCCCGCCCGCGCGCGGCGAGCTCCGCCAGGGTCTTCGCGGGTGATCCGGCCGCGACGACCAGCGCGTGGTGCACCTCCGCCAGCCGGCCGATCGGCGCGAAATCCTCGACCGGGCGATAGGGCAGGTCCCGCATCATCGCGGCGTTGGCCGCATGGGTCTGGTTGTTGCCGAGCGCCAGGGTGTAGCCGTCGGGCACCGCCTGTGCCACCGCGGCGGTGCCGACCACGGCCGCGCCGCCGGGCCGGTTCTCCACCACGAAGCCCGGCGTTCCGGGGAAGGCGGCGGCCAGCTTCTCGGCCAGCGCCCTTGCCAGCACATCCGTGCTGCCGCCCGGCGGGTAGGCGACGACGATGCGCACGGGGCGCGAGGGCCAGGCGAGGTCGCCCGCCTGTGCCCGCAGCGCCCTGGGCGCGCCGAGGCCCGCCGCCGCGGCGGCGAGCAGGAGCGAGCGCCGACCCGGGCCGGGCGCGGGGCGACGGGGCGGCTGGCTGGCGGCGCGGGTCATTCGGGGACTCTCCATGGCGACGTTCCGGCGGAGAGGTGACCGATCCCGCGCCGCCGGTCCACCTCCCCCACCGTGCCGCGAAACATGCGTCCGCACGTATGCAACAATCGGTTGCAATATCGCCCTTATTGCGTCACAGTGGTTTGGCACCACCTGCTCAGAAGCAGGGAGAACGGCGATGCGCAGGAGGCTTTGCGCCGTTAGGGAAATGGGGAGGGCCGGATCGTGACACTCTGGTCCGATTTCTTGCGTCGTCTCATGGTGACGGCCGCACTCTCGTCCAGCGGGACGGCCGCGGCGGAACCGCCGCCCGATCGGCCGGAGCCCGTGCCGGCCGAGATCGGCAATCCCGCGCCGGTCGCGGAGCCGGACGCGAAGGCCTGATCGCGCCGGCTATCGCCGCAGCCCGGCGAAGAATTCGCGCAGCAGGGCGGCGCCTTCGCCCTCGCGCACGCCGCCGATCACCTCCGGCGCATGGTGGCAGGAGGATGCGGCGAAAATGCGCGCGCCATGCTCCACCCCGCCGCCCTTGGGGTCATAGGCGCCGAACACCACCCGTCGCAGGCGATACAGGGACGCGGCCTGGGCGCACATCGGGCACGGCTCGAGGGTGACGGTCAGCGTGCAGTCCGGCAGGCGGGGATCGCCGCGCAGCGCCGCCGCCGCGCGCAGCGCCAGCATCTCGGCATGGGCGGCGGCGTCGGCGAGTTCCTCGACCCGATTGCCGGCCCGGGCAAGCACCGCGCCGGCGGCATCCGTCACCACGGCGCCGACCGGGACCTCGCCCCGCGCCGCGGCGGCCCGCGCCTCCTCGAGCGCCATCTCCATCGGGGTCATGCGAACGAGGTAGGGCCGAACCGCGCCGGGTGGAACGGGGGGCGTCGCGCCTCGGGCAGGGCGTGCCGCGATGGCGCCGCTGGCGGCTCCCTCGGATCAGGCGCGCCGGGCCCCGCGACCGGGTGTCTTCGTGGTCCAGGCCCGCGCTCGGACGATCCGTCCCGAAGGCTGCCGGCGCGGGGGATCGCGGGAGAGGCCGCGATCCCAAGACGTGCGGCGGGGGAGGCATGGTCTGCCTCCCCCGCCGGTTCGCCGGATGCGCGCCCGCGTCAGCCCGCCTGCGGCGTGTCCTGCGGGGGCGTCGGCGCCTCCGGCCGCGGACGGCGGCGATCGGCCATGAACTGGTCGAACTCGGCCTTGTCCTTGGCGAAGCGCAGCCGCTCGAGGAAGGCGGCGAAATCGCGCTGCTCCTCCTCCAGCCGGCGCAGCGTGTCCATCCGGTACTCGTCGAAGGCCGCGTTGCCGGAGGAGGAGCCCATCGCCGCCTCATCCCGCCGCCTGCCGCCCCAGCCGCAGCCCCTGCCTGCCATCGCCATGCCGCCTTCCCCGCCCCGCGCCCAGCGCCCGCCGATCCGCCCGCTGCCGATCAGGAAGAACAGCACCGCCAGGCCGAGCGGCCAGAACAGGATGAAGGACAGCACCATCGCCGCGATGAGGAAGGGCTTGGGCACGGACCAGGCGAGCGACCAGGGGCTCCACCCGCCCGGGGGCGGCGCGCCCCAGCCGGGGACGGGGGGATAGGCGCCGCCGCGGGGGACGGCGCCGGGTTCGGCGGTGGCGGACATTGGGGACCCTCCTTGTATGCAAGACATACTTACATTGGCGAGGCCGCAGCGCGTTTTCAAGGGAAATCCGCAGGGAGCCCGCGCGCTCCTGTCAGCCCCTTCCGCCGGCCAGGCCGAGGCTCTGGAGGTAGATCAGCAGCCCGGCTTCCAGCAATTCCTCCGGCGCCATGGGCAGCTTGCGCCGCGCCCGGTCCGGCCGGCCGAACAGCGAGGCGATGCCATGCGCCATCGACCAGATGTGCAGCGCGACCATCAGCCCCGGCGGCCGCTGCCCCTCCGGCAGGGTGGCGATCAGCCGCTCGGTCGCCGCGCGGACCACGCCGAAGGCCCGGTCGCCGGCCGAGGACAGGCCGGGATGATCCTCGGGCGCCAGGCGGGTATCGAACATCGCGGCGTAGTAGGCGGAATCGTTTCGGGCGAAGCCGAGATAGGCCCGGCCCATCGCCTCGAAGGCGCGCAGCGGGTCGGGCGCACCGTCGTTCCAGGCGCGGGCGAGGGCATCGGCGAAGCGCTCGAAACCCTGCCGCGCCACCTCGGCGAGCAGCGCCTCCGCATCGCGGAAATGGCGATACGGGGCGCCGGGGCTGACGCCCGCCAGCCGCGCCGCCTCGGCGACGGTGAAGCCGGCCGGCCCGTGCTGGGCGATCAGGGTGACGGCCGCCTGGACCAGCGCCTCGCGCAGATTGCCATGGTGGTAGCCGCGGCGCGGCTCCTTCGGCCAGCTCATGTGAGGATCGCTTGCATCGCCCCGGACCCATGACATCCCGGCGGGCCGATGGCCAGCCCCGCGGGAGAGACACAAAGGATGACGTCCCGGACGCCGGGCGCTGCGCCAGAGTCTTGCCATCAGAACAGAAGCCCGCCCGCGCCGAGATCCCGTCCACGAAGCGGCGCAGCAGGGCCGCGCGAGGGGAGGCAGGGCATGGCCACCAACGATGTGGTGAACGCCTTCGGCGGCAACGACACGCTCGCTTCCGGATCGGGCGATGACCGGGCGACCGATGGCAGCGGCCATGCGCCGGTGGATGCCGGCACGGGCAACGACACGGTGTTCGGGCGGACGGGCAGCGGCACGCTGGTCGGCGGCACGGGGGTCGACCGGCTGAGCTTCGCCGGCACCGACATCATCGGCGGGGTCAGCGTCAACCTCGGCACCGGCCCGGTCGTCAGGCGCGGGCTCGCGGGCGGCACCGCCACCGGCTTCGAGGACGTCATCGGCATCGGCGCCAACGACACCCTCCTCGGCAGCGCCGCAGCCGACCGAATGGAGGCCGGGACCGGCGCCGACTCCATCACCGGCCTTGGCGGCAGCGACACGCCGGTCGCCGGCATCGGCATCGTCGCCGACACGCTCGATGGCGGGGACGGGAGTGATTCGCTGCTCGGCGGCGGGTCGCAGACGCGCATGCCGGGAACGGCGGCAACGACACGATGCCGTGCGACACCGACACGATCGACGACGGCGCCTCCCAGCGCCCGATCCCGGTCGGCGCGGCCGCCCATCGGGCCAGCGGCGCCTTCACCGGCCAGGACACGATCAGCGACCGGGCACGGCGCGTCGCCACCGGTTTCGCCGGCGCCGATGCCCTGTCGGGCGCCGACGGCAACGATAAGCGGGAGGCCGGGGCGGGTGCCGACAGCCTGACCGGGGGCGATGGCGCGGACCACGTCCGCCGGCGCGCCGCGGCCGATGGGGCCGGCGGGCAGCGCCTGGTGCAGGTCTTCGTCGATGGCGATGCGGCGGTGGACATCGCGGTCCAGCTCGCCGCGGTCGTGCCGCCGGTGCTGAACGCGGCCGATTTCGTGCTGTAGCCCGCCGCGCCTTGCGGCGCCGCGCCGCGGGGGGCTACCAACCGGGCATGACACAGCGCCCCGTCATCGGCGTCACCCTCGATTCGGAGGATCCGGGCGGCTACTCCAAGCTGCCCTGGTACGCCCTCCGGCAGAACTACTTCTCGGCGGTCGCGGCGGCCGGCGGCCTGCCCATTGCCCTGCCCCACCACCCCGAGCTCGCCGAGGACTACCTCGCCAGGATCGACGGGCTGGTGGTGACCGGCGGCGCCTTCGACGTGGACCCCGCCCTCTGGGGCGACGAGCCGGTCCACCCCAAGGTCACCCTCAAGCCGGGCCGCACGGCGTTCGAGCTGGCGGCGACACGGGGCGCGCTGGCGCGCGACCTGCCCGTCCTCGGCATCTGCGGCGGGCAGCAGCTGCTGGCGGTCGCCTTCGGCGGCACGCTGATCCAGCACATCCCGGATGCCGTCCCGGGCGCGCTGGCGCATGAGCAGCCCAATCCGCGCACCGAGCCGGGCCATGAGGTCGCGGTCGCCGACGGCACGCTGCTGTCCCGCATCCTCGGCGGCAAGCCGCACCTGGCGGTGAACAGCGCGCATCACCAGGCGGTGGCGACGCCCGGCGCCGGCGCGGTCGTGAACGCCCGCGCGCCGGATGGCGTGATCGAGGGCCTGGAGCATCCCGGCCACCGCTTCGCGCTCGGCGTGCAATGGCACCCGGAATATGCCGTCGATCCCGCCGACCCGCTGATCTTCCAGGCCCTGGTCGCGGCCTGCCGGCGGTGACGATCCCCGGGGCCGAGCCCGAGGACGCGGCCGACGAGGCCCGCGGCGAGCGCATCGCCAAATGGCTCGCCCGCGCCGGTATCGCCAGCCGCCGCGACGCCGAGAAGCTGATCGCCGAGGGGCGGGTGAAGCTCGAGAACCGCAAGGTCGAGACGCCGGCGACCTTCGTGCGCGCCGGCGACCTCGTCACCGTCGATGGCAAGCCGGTGGCCGAGCCCGAGCGCACGCGCCTGTTCCGCTACCACAAGCCCGCCGGCCTCCTCACCACCCACCGCGACCCGGAAGGCAGGCCCACCGTCTTCGCCACCCTGCCACCGGGCCTGCCGCGGGTCGTCTCGGTCGGGCGGCTCGACTTCAACTCGGAAGGGCTGCTGCTGCTGACCAATGACGGCGCGCTCGCCCGCCGGCTGGAACTGCCGACGAATGGATGGATCCGCCGCTACCGCGTGCGCGTCCATGGGCTGGTGCATGAGGCCGACCTCGCCGCCCTGGCGAAGGGTGTGACGGTGGAGGGCGTGCGCTACGGCCCCATCGAGGCCGGGCTCGACAGCCGGCAGGGCGCCAATGCCTGGCTCACGGTCGGGCTGCAGGAGGGGAAGAACCGCGAGATCCGGCGGGTGATGGAGCATCTCGGGCTGCAGGTCACGCGGCTGCTCCGCACCTCCTACGGGCCGTTCCAGCTCGGCGGGCTGCCGCCGCGGGCGGTCGAGGAGGTGAACCCGAAGGTCCTGCGCGAGCAGCTTGGCTTGGCGGCGCCGGTGCGGAGGCGGGCGTGACGAGGGGAAGGGCGCTGCCCTTCCCCTCGCGCTCCCCTACCCGCCAAAGGCCCAGAGGCCTTTGGGAACCACTCCTTCTCCGGACCGCCGCGCGGCCGTGCCACCCCGGCACCGGCCGCGCCGCCACGCAGGCGTGGTGTCCAGAGGCCTTTCGGCCTTTGGCGGGTGGGTCCAGGGAGGGCAGAGCCCTCCCTGGTGGG
>CAZMCV010000017.1:0-40059 GCA_964564645.1 uncultured Acetobacteraceae bacterium | reverse complement strand
GCAGCGAATCACGGCCAACCCTGAGTGACCAGCTATTTCTCGGCCGGGGCACTAGCCGCTGCCCGCCCCCGTCACGGGATCCGTGGCGCGACCAGGCCCCGGGGCATAGCCGCGGAAGCGGAAGACGCTCGCGGGTTCCGCGGTGAAGGGGCGCGGCTTGCGCAGCCGTCCGGCCATGGCCCAGACGTAGGGGGCGGCGGCGGCGAGCAACTCGAATGGCCGCTCGGCCAGGGTCAGGCCGGCGCGGCGGGCCGTCTCGGCGATCAGGGCGCGCTCGGCCGCCGAGACCTCCGCCGATGCCGGGTCGGGCACGGGGGGCAGGGGCGGCGCGGCCGCCGCCGGATCCAGCGCCGGGCGCCGGCCGCGCCAGCCCGTCGCGCGCTCATAGGCATCGCCGATCCGCAGCACCATGGCATCGGCGTGCGGCGCCCCCTGCACCATCATCGACAGCGGCAGCCCCTCGGCCGTGAAGCCGATGCATTGCGCCAGGGACGGCCCGCCGAGCACGTTCCACGGCGTGGTCAATGACGCCTTCTGCCAGAACTGGATGGTGCGCCAGGCATCGAAGGGCGCGGCGGGACCCGGCCCGGCGGTGACGAAGGCGTCGTATCGTGCATAGAGCGGCGCCATCTCCGCGATCATGGCGCGGCGCTCGCGCCCGGCATTGACGTAGTCCTCCGCCGTCATCAGCGCCGCCGCCAGCGAGCGGCCGAGGAAATCCTCGCCGAAGAGATGCGGGTTCTCGCGCAGGCCCTTCTCGTGCACGGCGTAGAGCTCGCTCTCCGCCTGCAGGATCTTCACATCGTAGTATTCCTGCGCGGGGCGGATGCGGACATCCTCGAGCACCGCGCCGAGGCCGCGCAGCACCTCCAGCGCCGTCTCCATCGCCGCGCGGACGGCGGGCGGGACCGGCACCTCCCGCTCCCACTGGTGGCGGAGGACACCGATGCGCAGGCCCCTGATATCGCCGGTCAGCGCGGCGGCGTAGTCGGGGACGGGGCGGTCGAGGCTGGCCGGGTCCATCGGGTCGTGGCCGGCCAGCGCCTGGAGCATCAGCGCCACATCCTCGACGGTCCAGGCCATCGGGCCGGCATGGTCGTAGCTGAAGGAGTTGGTCCAGATGCCCGCACGGCTGATCAGCCCATAGGTCGGCTTGAGCCCCGCCAGCCCGCACAGCGCGGCCGGGTTGCGGATCGAGCCGCCCGTGTCCGAGCCCATCGCCCCCAGCGCCAGCCCCGCCGCGACGGCGGTGCCGGAGCCGGAGGAGGAGCCGCCCGTGATGCGCCCCACGTCCCAGGGGTTGCGCGCCGGCGGCCAGGGCAGGTCGAAGCTCGGGCCGCCATGCGCGAATTCATGCGTCGCCAGCTTGCCCAGCAGCACGCCGCCCGCTTCGTAGAGCTTCGTGACGCTGGTCGCGTCGCGGTCCGGGACGAAGTCCTGCGCGCTGCGCGAATGGCCGGTCGTGCGGATGCCGGCCGTGCCGTAGATGTCCTTGAGCGCGAAGGGGATGCCATGCATCGGCCCGCGATGCCGGCCGGCAGCGATCTCCGCCTCCGCCTTGCGCGCCTGGTCCATCGCGAGGTCGGCGGTGACGGTGATGTAGGCGTTGAGCTGCGGGTCGAGGCGGGCGATCCGGTCGAGCAGCGCGCGGGTCAGCTCGACGGGGGAGAGGCGCCTGGCTGCGATCTGCCGCGCGGCCTCGGCGATGGTCGTGATCATGGCGCGCTCACTCCCCGGGGAAGACGACGCTGAGCGAGGGCTCGGCGCCGAAGGGCAGGGTCCGCGGCAGCTGCGCTGCCATCCCCTCCAGATGTGGCATCGCCTCGCAGAGCTGCGCGAGGCGCGCGGCGTCGAGGCCGAGCGCCGCGCGCTCCGCCATCGCGCCATAGGTGGCGCGCGCGGCCTCCGAGGGCGTTGGCGCCGCCTGGTTGACCGGCGCGTCGCGCACCGGCGTCGTGGGCACGGAGGGGCGGCGCGCGCGCCAGGGCGTCGCCCGTTCATAGGCATGGCCGATGCGGAAGACCGTGGCCTCGTCGAAGGGCTTCGCGGTGATCTGCATGGCCAGCGGCAGGCCGGCGGCGCCGAAGCCGTTGCAGAGCGACAGGGCCGGGGTCTGCGACACGTTGAAGGGGTTGGTCAGGGGCGGGGCGGCGAAATTCGCCTCCGCCCGCATCGACGCCATGACCGGCGCCTCGCCCCAGGACCCGGCGGTGATCAGCGCGTCCTGGTCGCGCAGCGCCTCGAGCACCCCCTGCGCCAGCACGCGCTGGAGGCGCAGCGCCTGTACGTAGTCGGGCGCCGGCACCAGCGCGCCCGGCGTCACGCGGTAGCGGAACACCTCGCCATAATCCTGCGGCCGGCTGCGCAGCCAGTCGGCATGGATCGCGAAGCTCTCCGAGATGCCGATGGTGCGCATGCAGGCCTGGTAGGCGGCGAGCGGCGACAGGGAGACCTCGGTGACGATGGCGCCGAGCTCGCGCAGCACGGCAATGGCGGCATCCATCGCGGCGATCGTGTCGTCCGAGGCGCGGCGGTCCGTCTCGTACCAGTGGCGCACCAGGCCGATCTTCAGGCCCTTCACGCCGGCGCCGAGCCCGGCGCGGAAATCCGGCACCGGCACGTCGGCGCTGCCGGGATCCTCCGGGTCGAAGCCGGCGGTGGCCTGGGTCAGGATCGCGCAATCCTCGACCGTCCAGGCGAGCGGCCCGGCATTGTCCAGCGTGTAGGACAGCGGCAGGACGCCGCGCTTGCTGACCCGGCCATAGGTCGGCTTGATCCCCGCCGTGCCGCAGAAGGCCGCCGGCAGGCGGATGGACCCGCCGGTGTCCGACCCCATCGCCCCCGGCACCAGCCCGGCGGCGACCGCCGCGCCGGAGCCGGAGGAGGAGCCGCCCGGGAAGCGCGTCGGGTCCCAAGGGTTGCGCGCCGGCGGGAAGGGGAGGTCCCAGGAGGGGCCGCCGGTGGCGAATTCATGTGTCGCCAGCTTGCCGAGCAGCACGCCGCCCGCTTCGCGGAGCTTCGCGACGGACGGTGCATCGGCGACAGGCACGTGACCGACGCAGCGCGCGGAATGGCCGGTGGTGGCGATCCCGGCCGTCTCATAGATGTCCTTCAGGCCGTAGGGCACGCCATGCAGCGGCGAGCGCGGGCCGGAGCGCGCGATCTCCGCCTCGGCCGCCTTCGCCTCCGCCATCGCCTGGTCGGCGGTGACGGCGATGAAGGCGTTCAGCACGGGATCGAGCGCGGCGACGCGGTCCAGGCAGGCCTTCGTCAGCTCGACCGGGGAGAGGTCGCGGGTGGCGATGCGCCGCGCGGCCTCGGCGATGGTGAGGATCTCGCTCATGCCCATGCCTCCGGCGGGCGGTGCGTGTGCCATTTGGTCGCCTGCTCGAAGGCATGCGCGATGCGCAGCACCATCGCCTCGTCGAAGGCGCGGCCGACGAGCTGGATCGACAGCGGCAGACCGTTCCCGGAGAAGCCCGCGGGGATGCAGATCGCCGGATGGCCGGTCAGGTTGAAGGGCGCGGTCAGCGGCTGCTGGCGGCGCCAGGGCCCCTCATCGACATCGACCAGCGCCGGCGCGGCGCCGGAGGCCGGCGTGCAGAGGATCGCATCGCAGCCCTTCAGCACGGCATCGACCTCGGCCGTCAGCAGGGTCCGCAGCCGCTGCCCCTGGACGTAGTGCGGCCCGGTGACGAAGGCACCGAGGGCGATGCGCTCCCAGGTGACGCGGCCATAGAGCTCGGGCGTCTTGCGCAGATGGTCCTGGTGGATGGCGAAGCTCTCGGCGTGGATCAGGGTCCAGGACGCCGCCTCGAAGCGCTTCATCGGCGGCAGGGTGACCTCGACGATGGTGGCGCCGAGGTCGCGCAGCACGCGCTTCGCCTCCTCCATCGCGCGCGCCTGGTCGGGGGTCATGGCCGCGATCTCGTCGAAGCCCCGCGCATGGCCGATGGTCAGGCCCTTCGCCCCGGCC
Organism: uncultured Acetobacteraceae bacterium; assembly: GCA_964564645.1. Classification (GTDB taxonomy): domain Bacteria; phylum Pseudomonadota; class Alphaproteobacteria; order Acetobacterales; family Acetobacteraceae; genus CAZMCV01. Next base: position 36,083 of record CAZMCV010000017.1, on the reverse strand, counting down.
TTCAGCGTGCTCAGGTAGTCGCCGGGCGGGACATCGGCGCTGCCGGGGTCGAGCGGGTCGTGCGCCGCGAGCACCTGCATCGCCATGGCGCAATCCTCGACCGTGCGGGTCAGCGGCCCGGTGTGGTCCATCCCGAAACTCAGCGGCACCACGCCGTGCCGGCTGACCCGCCCATAGGTCGGCTTCAGCCCGACGATCCCCTGGAACACGGCCGGCAGGCGGATCGACCCGCCGGTGTCCGACCCCATGGCCATCGCCACCATCCCCGACGACACCGCCGTGCCGGAGCCGGAGGAGGAGCCGCCGGCGAAATGCGCCGGGTTCCACGGGTTCTTCGCCGCCGGCCAGGCGAGCGGGTCGGTCGGGCCGCCGCGGGCGAATTCATGCGTCGCCAGCTTGCCGAGCAGCACCATCCCCGCCTCCTCGAGCAGGCGGGTGGTGGTGGCATCCTCGGCCGCGATGTTGTCCAGGCCCAGCACGCGCGAATGCGCCGTCGTCGGCAGGCCCTTCGCGTCGTAGATGTCCTTCAGCGCATAGGGGATGCCGTGCAGCGGGCCGCGGCGCCGGCCGGCCTTCAGCTCCGCCTCGGCGGCGGCGGCGGCGGCGCGGGCACGGTCGGCGGCCAGGGTGATGAAGGCGTTGAGCCTGGGCTCCAGCGCCTCGATGCGCGCCAGCGCGGCCTCGGCCAGCGCGGTCGGGGTGGTCGTGCCGGCGGCGAGCGCGGCGGAGGCCTCGGCGAGGGAGGGGACGGGCGGCGGCGCGGCCATCACTTGGACCCTCCGAAGCGCGGCGCGGCCGCGGGCTCGACCGGCATCGGCAGTGGCTCGTCCAGCACCTTCACCAGCTCGAGCCAGTTGCGGTAGGCGTCGAGCATGATCGCGTAGCGATCGGGCGGGATGGTGATGCCCGCGATGCGCAGCAGCGCCTGGAAATCGGCTTCCTCGGTGTCGTTCTTCACCGGCATTCCTCCCTGGGTTCAGCCGAGCGTCACGGGGGTGAGGTCCTGCGACCAGGACCGGGCCTGCACGAAGCCCCGCACCCGCCGGCTCATCGCCCGCGGATTGAGGTCGTGGCCCACGAACAGGAACAGCGCGCGATCCACCACCTCCGTGTGCAGGCGGGCGAGGATCGTGTCGCGTTGCTCCTGGTCGAAGGTGTTGAAGGCCTGCTCCATCATCGCATCCATCCCGGGGTCCGAGAAATGGCCGAAATTGCCGCCCACCGGGGGGAACAGGTCCGACTTCAGCAGCCGCATGAAGGTGCTGTAGGGGTCGGCGAAGCCGTAGGAGATGTTCACGCCCGTGACGCCGCGCTGCATCGCCCGCGGCGCGCCCTCGCGGCGGATCACCAGCAGCGCGTTCCACTCGACCACCTCGAAATCGACCTCGATGCCGACCGCCTTGAGGTTCTGCTGGATCACCTCGTTCATCGGCAGGGGCTGCATCTGGCCGGAGCCGCTGGCGGAGATCGCGATCTTCGTCCGCATCGGGTTGCGCGGGCCGAAGCCGGCCTCGGCCATCAGCTTGCGCGCCTGGTCGGGGTCGAAGGCGGGCTTGAAGCGCGGCGTGCCGAACCAGGCGCTGTCGGGCGTCACCAGCCCCTGCGCCTCCAGCATGGTGTCGGAGAGCATGGCACGCATGCTGGCGCGGTCGACCGCGAGGTTGGCGGCCTTGCGCACCCGCTCGTCGCGCCAGGGCGAGCCCTCGACCATGGAGAAGTGCCAGGTCCAATTGTGCGGGTAGGAGTTGGTGACGAGCTGGAAGCCGGCCTGCTTCAGGGAGGGGATGGCATCCGGCGGCGGCGCCTCGATCCAGTCCACCTGGCCGGAGCGCAGGGCGGCGACGCGGGTGTTGGCGTCCGGCAGCGGCAGCAGCACCACCCGCTCGAGCTTCGGGATGCGCGCGGCCTCCCAATGGTCCGGGTTGCGGGCGAGCACGGCGCGCTCGCGGATCGACCATTGCTCGAGCTTCCAGGGGCCGGTGCCGACCGGGCGCAGCATGAACTGGTCCCAGGAGCCGCCGGCCGCCTCCCACGCCGCCTTGTGGACGATGCCGAGATAGGTGAGGCCGTAGGGGAGGGTGCTGTCGGGGTAGCGCGTCTCGACCCAGATCCGCTCGCCTTCCCGCCCGTAGCCGGTGACCGTGGGCAGGCGGGTGCCGAACTGGGCATTGGCGCGCTGGTCGAACCAGGGCGCGTCGCGCTTCAGGCAGCGGTCGAAGGAGAAGACGACGTCCTCGGCCGAGAAGACCTTGCCATCATGGAACCGCACGCCCTCGCGGAGCGTGAACCACCAGCGCTTCGGGTTGGCGGGGTCGGGCTGCCATGCGGTGGCGAGGCCGGGCTTGAGCTGCGCCGGGCGGTCGCTCCGGGTCAGGTCCCATTCGGTCAGGAAGTTGAAGACCGTGATCCCCATGAAGCGCTGCCCCTCGCCCCCGTGGTCGGGGAAGCCGTTGGACAGCGGGATGGTCGCCAGGGTCATGCCGACGCGGAGCGTGCCGGACGGGGCCTGGGCCTGGGCCAGGTCCCAGGGCAGCGCCGCGGCGGGGAGGCTGCGGAGCAGGAAGCGGCGGGTGGGGGCGGCGATCGGGGCTTTCGGACGCATGGCGGCGCGATCCTCCTCAGGCGGTGGGGAGGCACGGGATCGGCATGGCGGCATCCGAAGGTTGCCCGCGCTTTGGTCATTCTGGCACATGCCTCGGGCTCCCGGCCCCGGCGCGCGCTGGCGTTGTCCCGGTCGGTCTTCAGGATTTGGGAACCGGTGGTGCGAAAATCATGCCACGAGGGCTGCGAGGCGGAACGCCCCGCGGCACCACGGGGCTTCAGGGTTGCGGGCGACGGGGGCGGACGCTAGGAACGGCCATCCGCCCGGGCCCGCTGTTGTAGCTCAGTGGTAGAGCACTCCCTTGGTAAGGGAGAGGTCGAGAGTTCAATCCTCTCCAACAGCACCAGCCCCTGCCCCGCAATGTCGTTCGGACAGCGCCGCCTCCTTGCGACGCGGGGACGCAATGCCACAAGCGGATCCTGTCTGGCGGCGCCCCATGGCCGACCGTCGCGATGAAGGCTCGCTCTCCTGCCATGAAGCGCATTCGGGGCGGGGTGCCGAATTTTCGGCACGAATCGCACGATCGGCACGTTCGCCACCTATGCGCATCCATGACAATCCGCTTAATGTCCGATTCTCCAGCGAAGCGACGCGAAAACGGGGGATGCGGCCATGGCCCTGATCAACGGAACGAACAACCCGGACGGGATCCTCGGCACCGCCTCGGCCGACACGATCAACGGGCTCGGCGGAAACGACAACATCAACGGCCTGGGCGGCAACGACACGATCGATGCCGGCACCGGCAACGACGACGCCAATGGCGAGTTCGGCAACGACACCGTCGCGGGCGGCAGCGGCTTCGACACGCTGTCGGGCTTCGAAGGCAATGACAGCCTGCGGGGCGATGCCGATTTCGACTCGCTCAATGGCGGCAACGGGGCCGACACGCTGGATGGCGGCACCGGCAACGATACCCTGACCGGCGGCGCCGGGAACGATTTCTTCCGGGTCGATAACCCGGGCGACCTCGTCAACGAGGCCATCGGCGGCGGCAACGACACAGTCGAGGCCACGAGCAACTTCGTCCTCTTCAACAATGTCGAGGTCGAGGAGGTGAGGCTGAGCGGCTTCGTCGCCACCTCCATCATCGGCAACAACCTGGCCAACAGGCTGGTGGGGAACAGCTTCTCGGACAGCCTGCAAGGCAATGACGGCAATGACACGCTGGTGGGCAATGCCGGGTTCGACACGCTGAGCGCCGGCGCGGGCAATGATTCCGTGGACGGTGGCACCGAGAACGACAGCATCTCGGGCAGCGACGGCAACGATACGCTCCTCGGCGGCATCGGCGGGGCCGACACGCTGAGCGCCGGAACGGGCGACGATTCCGCCGACGGGGGCAGCGAGAACGACAGCCTCTCGGGCAGCGACGGCAACGATACGCTCCTCGGCGGCGACGGCAACGATACGGTCCTGGCCGGGATCGGGAACGACTCGGTCGATGGCGGGGCCTTCTTCGATTCGATCAGCGGCGAAGCCGGCAACGACACCATCTTCGCCGGCACGGAAGACGATACGGTCGATGGCGGCACCGGCGACGACAGCATCGACGGGGCCAACAATTTCGATTCGATCCTCGGTGGCGACGGCAACGATACGCTGATCGGCAACAATGGCTTCGATACCCTCCTCGGCGGCAATGGCTTCGACCTGCTGCAGGGCGGCGGGCTGGCCGACAGCATGCTGGGCGGGGCGGAGAACGATACGCTCGACGGCGGCATCGCCGGCGACACCATGTCGGGCGAGGGTGGCAACGACCTCTACATCGTCGACAACAGCGGCGACCAGGTGATCGAGGCGGCGGCCGCTGGCAGCGACACCATCCAGACCTCCATCAGCTTTGCCCTGACCAATGCGCAGGAGGTCGAGACGATCCTCGTGACGGGTCTCTCCCTGACGATCCTCGGCAATGATCTCGTCAATGGCATCACGGGTGGCACCGGCAACGATACGCTGAACGGATTCGGCGGGAATGATGTCCTGGCCGGCGGCGACGGCGTGGATTTCCTGAACGGCGGGACGGGCAACGATACCCTCATCGGCAACGCCGGGAACGACGTGTTCATCGTCGACGGCCCGGGCGATTCGGTGCTGGAGGCGATCGGGCAGGGCGTCGACCAGGTCCAGGCCTTCGGCGACTTCACGATGGCCGGCGGGCAGGAGATCGAGAGCCTGTTCCTCACGGATACCGGCATCGGCGTCTCCGCCAGCGGCAACGAGTTCGCCAACAGCATCTTCGGCAACAGCGCCGGCAATGGGCTGGACGGCGGCTCCGGGGCCGATTCGCTCGACGGCGGCGGCGGCGCCGACACCCTCTTTGGTGGCTTCGATAACGATACGATCTCCGGCGGGTCCGAGGCCGATCTGCTCGATGGCTTCTCCGATGCGGACAGCCTCGATGGCGGAATCGGGGCGGACACCCTGCTGGGCGGCGATGGCCGCGATTCGCTGAGCGGCGGCGACGGGGACGATATCTTGGCGGCCGGCGCAGACAATGATTCGCTGACCGGCGGTGAAGGCGCGGACTTCCTTGATGGCGGGGCCGGGGCGGACACCATGGTGGGCGGCAACGGGGACGACACCTTCGCCGTCAACGACGCCGCCGATCAGGTCAACGAGATCGGCACCTCGGGCAATGACCGGGTGCAGGCCTTCGTAAACTTCACGCTCGCCGGCCTCTCCTCGATCGAGACGCTCACCCTTTCCGGGGCCGCCACCATCGGGACCGGCAACGAAATCGCCAACACGATCATCGGCAATGTGCTGGCCGACCAGCTCAATGGTGGTGCCGGGGCCGACACCCTCACCGGCGGCGACGGGGGCGATACCCTGAATGGTGGCGACGACAATGATCTGCTGGAGGGCGGCGGCGCCACGGATTCCCTCATCGGCGGTGCGGGGATCGATTCCCTGAACGGCGGCGCGGACAACGATACGCTCGACGGCGGCAGCCTCGGCGACACCATGGCGGGCGAGGGCGGCAACGACCTCTACCTCGTCGACAACCCCTTCGACCTGGTGATCGAGGCGGCGGCCGCCGGCAGCGACACCGTCCAGGCCTCCATCGACTTCATCCTGACCAACGCGCAGGAGGTCGAGACGATCGTGGTGGCGGGGCTCTCCCTGTCGATCCTCGGCAATGATTTCGCCAACGCGATCCTGGGCAGCACGGGCAACGACACGCTGGGTGGCCTCGGCGGGAATGATTCGCTGGCCGGCGGCGATGGCTTGGACGTGCTGAACGGCGGGACGGGCAACGATACCGCCGCCGGTGGTGCCGGGAACGACATCTTCCTCGTCGACGGCCCGGACGATCTGGTGCTGGAGGCGGTCGGGCAGGGCATCGACCTCGTGCAGGCCTTCGGCGATTTCACGCTGGCCGGCGGGCAGGAGATCGAGACCCTGCTCCTCGAGGAGACAGGCACGGGTGTCTTCGCCGACGGCAACGAGTTCGCCAACCTTATCTCCGGCAACTCCGCCGCCAATGTCGTGAATGGCGCCGGGGGAGCCGATTCGATCTTCGGCGTGGCGGGGAATGACACCCTGGGTGGCGGGACCGGCGACGATACGCTGGTGGGCGGTGATGGCGGGGATTCGCTCGGCGGCGGTGACGCCAACGACAGCCTGGTCGGCGAGGCAGGCGCCGATACCATGGCGGGCGGCCTCGGCAATGACAGCTACGTCGTCGACACCATCGGCGACCTGGTCGTGGAGGCCTCGGGCGCCGGCACGGACCAGGTCTTCGCCAGCGTCAACTTCACCATCGCCAACACCCAGTCGATCGAGCGGCTGGAACTGACCGGCTCCGCGCTCAACGGCATCGGCAACAACGCGGCCAACACACTGCAGGGCAACGCCCTGGCCAACGTCCTGTCGGGCGGCGGCGGGAGCGACACCCTCGCCGGCGGCGGCGGAGGCGATTCGCTCTCGGGCGGGGCCAACAACGACTACCTCGTCGCCGATGCCGGGCTCGAGACCATGAACGGCGGCGGCGGCAACGACGCGTTCATCTTCTTCGCGCCGGGGGGTGAGGCCGACCAGATCGTCGACTTCACGCCGGGGGCGGACAAGATCGCGGTCGACAATGCGGGCTTCGCCGGCCTCAACCTGGGCGGGCTGCCTGCCACGCGCTTCGTAGCCCACGCCTCCAACGCGGCAACCTCGGCCGTCGGCGTGCCGCAGATCATCTACAACACCGCGACGGGGGGGCTGCTGTTCGACTCCGATGGCATCGGGGCGGTGGGGAGCGTGCAGTTCGCGGTCCTGCTTGGCCTTCCGACCGCGACGGCGAGTGATTTCGTCGTGTTCTGACAAGCGCGAGGCGTCACCACGCCGAGGGTGGCCGCGCGCGGCCCGGCCGACGCGCCATCCTGCCCGGCGCCGACCGGGGCCGGCACGGTCCGCGGATCGGTCAACCGGGCGCATGCTGCGGCCCCGCCCCGGCTTGGGCAGGCGCTCGTGGCGCCTCCGCGACGGCGGGGGCGTTGGGCCGGCATCGTTCGGCCTCGATCCGGGAGTGGTTCCGCCGGCGACAGGGATCGATGCCCTGGGATCGGTCCGCGAATTCGCCGTGCCAGGCGCGCTGGTGTCGCGCCCTGGGCGAGCACTGCCGGCAGAAGGGGAGGGTCAGCGTTCAACCCCTCCCTGCCGGAGGCTTGGCTTCCCCCTCGGCGGCCCGATCGGCGCGGGAGTGCCCGCGCAGCGCGAGGCCCGCCTGCCATCACCGGGCGCGGCGCTGCCCCGCGGTTGCCTCCATGCCGAAATCGAAGGCCGGCTGCGCCGCCTCCCGCCGCGCCTCCGCCGGATCGAAGCCCGACACCGTGACCCCCAGCAGGCGCACCGGCTTCTCCAGCGGGAAATGCCCCCGCGCGAGCGCGAGCGCGGTCTCGCCAAGCGCCTCCGGGCTGCCGACCGGCACGGCGGCGGTGCGGCTGCGCGTGAGGGTGCGGAAATCCGCGTAGCGGAGCTTCACCGTGACCGTGCGGCCGCGGGCACCCGATTTGGCGCACCAGGCCCAGACCTCCTCGGCCAGCGCCTGGATGGCGGCCTCGACCTCGGCCGGGCTCTCCAGGTCCCGGGGGTAGGTGGTCTCGCTGCCGGCGGATTTGCGGGGGCGGTCGGGGATCACGGGCCGATGGTCCTCGCCGCGCGCGATGGCGTGGAAATGCGCCCCGGCCTTGCTGAAATGCTGCGTCAGGAAGGCCAGGTCCCGATCGCGCAGGTCCTGGCCCGTCCGGATGCCCAGCCGCTCCATCTTCGCCGCCGTCGCCGGCCCGACGCCGTGGAAGCGGGCGACCGGCAGCGCCGCGACGAAGGCCGGTCCCATCTCCGGGGTGATGACGAACTGGCCGTTCGGCTTGCGCTGGCTCGAGGCCAGCTTGGCCAGGAACTTGTTGTAGGAGATCCCCGCCGAGGCGGTCAGCCCGGTCTCCGCCAGGATCCGCGCCCGGATCTCGGCCGCGACCTTCCCGGCGGTCGGCAGGCCCTTGCGGTTCTCCGTCACGTCCAGATAGGCCTCGTCGAGCGAGAGCGGCTCGACCAGCGCCGTGTACTCCTCGAAGATGGCGCGGATCTGGCGCGACACGCCGCGATAGACCTCGAAGCGCGGCCTCACGAAGACCAGCTCCGGGCACAGGCGCAGCGCCCGGACCGAGGGCATGGCCGAGCGGACGCCGAAGCGGCGCGCCTCGTAGCTCGCGGCGGCCACCACGCCGCGCTCGCGCGACCCGCCGACGGCGACGGGCAGCCCGCGCAGCGACGGATCGTCGCGCTGCTCCACGGACGCGTAGAAGGCGTCCATGTCCACGTGGATGATCTTGCGGACCGGGGTCGTCACGGATCGCGGGGCCGGGGAAGCTGCGCGCGCCAGCCTACCATGCGCCGCGTCCCGGCCAGCACCATGGGGGGTGCCTGGCCGCGGCGTCGCTAGGCCGCCATCCCGCGCAGCTCCGCCAGAAGCGGGCCGTGCAGCGCCGCCTCCAGGCGCCGGATCGCCTGGGCGGCGGTGCCGCCATCCATGACGCGGTGGTCGAAGGTGACGAAGATCTCGACCCGCCCCTCGGCGCCGATCGGCCCGTAGCTGAGGAAGCTCGTCCAGTGCGAGACGCCCATGACGATGCTGATCCCCTGCGCGCCGACCACCGAGACGCCGAAGGTACCGTAATGGTTGGGCACCTGCCGCCCGAGGTTACGCCCCAGCCAGAAGGCCGCGCGCCGCAGCGGCGCCGGCAGGCCGGCGATCCGCAGCGCGGTCCGGTGATCCTTCACCGTCTCGATCGGGGCGTCCTTCACCTCGCGGATCCGCGCGGCGATGGCGGGCAGCGTCATCCGGTCGGGGGCGCCGATCCGGGCGTAGAACACGGCGGCCTCGCCATCGAGCGGGCGTTCCACCACCACCGCGGCGACGCTCTGCGGCACCTCGTAGAGCTGCGGCCAGGGCAGCTTCACGAAGATCCGGCGCAGCGCCGGCATCTCCGCCGCGACGATCGCCTGCGCCTTGGCGAAGATCGCGGTCCAGGGCGGCCGCTCCGGCCGGGCGGCGGCGCGGGCGGGGAGGAGCGGGGCGAGGTCGATTTCCCCGCGCAGCACGCCCTTCGGCACGTCCTGCGCCAGGCGGCAGTGCTCGAGCACCAGTCGGCGGGCGCGGGAGAGGGGGATGGCGCGGCCCTTCAAGGCGCGGATCCCTCCGCCCTGGGGCGTTGCGGCGAGGCCATGCGGCCCCGATAGCGTCCGGCGCGCGGCTGCGGAAGCGCGCGCCGGGATGGAGGGGGAGGGCGGGGATGACGCAGGCCGCGGGGGAATGGCCGCGCGAGGGGCGCGCGGCGGTGGTGGTGACCGGCGCCTCCTCCGGCATCGGGACGGAGCTCGCCCGCGTCGCGGCGGCCGAGGGCGGGCGCGCCCTCCTCCTCGTCGCCCGCTCCGCCGGGCCGCTCGATTCCCTGGCGGCGGAGCTCGCCGCGCGCGGGACCGAGGCGCATGCGGTCCCGCTCGACCTCGCCGCGCCGGATGCCACGGCGGCGCTGGGGCTGGCGCTGGCCTCGCGCGGCCTGGCCTGCGAGGTGCTGGTGAGCAATGCGGGCTACGGGTTGATGGGGCCGGCCACGCGGCTCGACCCGGCGCGGCAGCTCGGCATCCTCGACCTGAACCTGCGGGCCGCGGCGGCGCTCGCGCTCGCCGCGCTGCCGGGGATGGTGGCGCGCGGGCGGGGCGGCGTGCTGAACATCGCCTCCGTCGCGGGCTACCTGCCGGGGCCCGGCATGGCCTTCTACTACGCCAGCAAGGCCGGGCTGCGATCGCTGTCGGAGGCGCTGTGGCAGGAGACGCGCGGGACGGGCGTGACCGTCTGCTGCGCCTGCCCCGGGCCGGTGCGCACCCCCTTCCTCGCACTCGCCGGGGCGCGCGAGGCGCGGCTGTTCCGGATGATGCCGAAGGCCGATCCGCGCAGGGTCGCGGAGCGGTGCTGGCGCGGCTTCCGCGCCGGCCGGCGGATCGTGCTGCCCGATGCCGGGGCCTGGGCGACCGCGCTCGGCGTGCCCTGGCTGCCGCGGACGCTGGTGCTGCCCATCGTCTGGCGGCTGCAGCGCGCGGATGCGGACCGGCAAGCGGCTTGACCCGGCCCCGGCGCCGCCGCACCTCCTCCGCCATGACCGAGGATCGCATCGACGCGCCGCGACCGACGCCCGCGCCATCCCGGCGCGAGGCGGAGCGCGAGGCGCGGCTGGCGGCCGCGCTGCGCGCCAACCTGCACCGGCGGAAGGCGCAGCGCCGGGGCCGAGAGGCGCCGCCGCCCGGCGGCGAGGAAGCCGCGAAGGACCCGGCATCGTCCCGACCGGTCGCGCCGATTGCCGCTGTCCGGAAGCCGGGCTAGAGCGCGGGGGCCTTCCTCCGCCGAGGCGGACTTCCCGCCGGCATCCTCGCAACCGTCCCGAGCAGCGCGCAGGCCCCATGCCCCTCATGCCCGACCACTGGATCCGCCGCATGGCGGCCGATCACGGCATGATCGAGCCCTTCGTGGAGAGCCAGCGACGCGCCGGCACGATCAGCTTCGGCCTGTCCTCCTACGGCTACGACGCCCGCGTGGCCGACGAGTTCAAGATCTTCACCAATGTCGACAACGCCGTCGTCGACCCGAAGAACTTCTCGGATGCCGGCTTCGTCAACCGCCGGGGCGAGATCTGCATCATCCCGCCCAACTCCTTCGTGCTGGCCCATACGGTCGAGTATTTCCGCATCCCGCGCGACATCCTGGTGATCTGCCTCGGCAAGTCGACCTATGCGCGCTGCGGCCTGATCGTGAACGTCACCCCGCTCGAGCCGGAATGGGAAGGCCAAGTGACGATCGAGATCAGCAACACCACGCCGCTGCCGGCGAAGGTGTACGCGAATGAGGGGATCTGCCAGTTCCTCTTCCTCAAGGGCGAGGCGCCGCCCGAGGTGAGCTACGCCGATCGTGCCGGCAAATACATGGGCCAGCGCGGGGTCGCGCTGCCGCGGCTGTAGGGATCGTCGGGCAGGCCCCGAGGGCCTCCGGCGGCCACGCCGCCAGACGCCTTGCCGCCCCTGGCACGCAGGGCCCCGAAGGTTCCGGTTCGCCTTGCCGCGCGGCGGCTGCTATAGGCCTTCGCCTTCGAATGCAGCCGCATCCGATCGGTCGATCCCGTCCGGTCCGGATCGGCTCCAGGGGGGATGGACGACCGGCGCATGGACCGCATCCGCATCCGCGGCGGCCGGCCGCTCGAGGGCGAGATCCCGATCAGCGGCGCGAAGAACGCGGCGCTGCCGCTGATGGCGGCGGCACTCCTGACCGAGGGGCCGCTGGTGCTGCGCAACGCCCCGGACCTCGCCGACATCGCCACCATGCGGACGCTGCTGAGCGGGCACGGCCTGTCGGTCGAGCATGACCGGGACGCGCGGACGCTGAGCCTGTCCGGCGCCGCGACGGATCTGGTCGCGCCCTATGACGTGGTGCGCAAGATGCGCGCCTCGGTGCTCGTGCTCGGGCCGCTCGTCGCGCGCTACGGGCGGGCGCGGGTCTCATTGCCGGGGGGCTGCGCCATCGGCACGCGGCCGGTGGATCTCCACCTCAAGGGGCTCGAGATGATGGGGGCGGAGATCGCCCTCGATGCCGGCTACATCGAGGCGCGGATTCCGGGCGGGCGGCGCCTGCAGGGCGCCCGGATCCTCTTCCCCCAGGTCTCCGTCGGCGCGACCGAGAACCTGCTGATGGCCGCCACCCTCGCCGAAGGGCGCACGGAGCTGGTGAACGCCGCGCGGGAGCCCGAGATCGGCGACCTTGCCCGCTGCCTCATCGCCATGGGCGCCCGGATCGACGGGGTCGGTTCGGACAAGCTGAGCATCCTCGGCGTCGAGGCGCTGTCGGGCGCCGACCACGAGATCCTGCCCGACCGGATCGAGGCCGGCACCTATGCCTGCGCCGCGGCGATCACCGGCGGCGCGGTCACCCTGCGCGGCGCGCGGTCGGAGCATCTGGGCGCCGTCGCCCGGACGCTCGCCGAGGCCGGGGTGATCGTCGAGCCGCGGCCGGACGGCGTCCACATCGCCCGGCGCAACGGCCTGCAGGGCGTCGACGTGATGACCGAGCCCTTCCCCGGCTTCGCCACCGACATGCAGGCGCAGTTCATGGCGCTGATGGCGGTGGCCGAGGGCGCGGCGATGGTCACCGAGACCATCTTCGAGAACCGCTTCATGCATGTGCCCGAGCTGAACCGCATGGGCGCGCGGATCAATGTCCATGGCGCCTCCGCCATCGTGCGCGGCGTGCCCCGCCTCTCGGGCGCGCCGGTGATGGCGACGGACCTCCGCGCCTCGGTCAGCCTGGTGCTGGCCGGGCTCGCGGCGCAGGGGGAGACGGTGGTGAACCGCGTCTACCACCTCGACCGCGGCTATGAGCGGGTCGAGGCGAAGCTCGCCGCGGTCGGCGCCGAAATCGAGCGGCTGAGCGGCTGACCGTCCGGCGCGGCTAACCGGCCGCGGCGGCGCGGCGAAGCGAAGCGGTCGCCGCCACGGAACCGCGTAGATGCCGCACCGACCCATGCCGATCCGACGTCGCGCCGCGATCGGGTGGCTGCCCCTGCTGGGTGCCGGGGCGGCGAGCGCGCAGCCGGCGATGCCCCCCTTCCCCGGCCGGGGCACCGACCCCGCCGCGGTGGCGGAGGCGCTGTTCGCGACCCTCGAGGAGACGCGGCGCGATGCGGCGCGCTGGCTGGCGCGGCGGGGCGATCCGGATGCCGTGCCGGTGCTGATCCGCGCCCTCCGGCTGAACCGCGCCGGGCCGGCGCGGGAGGCGGTGGAGGCGGCCCTGCTCGCGCTGACCGGCACCTCCCGGCCCGATTGGTTCCAATGGATGGAGTGGCTGCAGGCCCACCCCGAGGTCCGGGCCTTTCCGGGCCATGACCGGTTCCTGTCGAATTACTTTTCCTGGTTCGATCCGAATTTCCGCCTCTTCATCGCGCCGGGCGTGGCGCACGAGATCCGGCTGGAGGAGGTGGTCTGGGGCGGCGTCAGCAAGGATGGCATCCCGGCCCTGACCAACCCCGCCTTCCAGCCCGCCGCCGATCCCCCCTGGGTGCGGCCCGGGGACCTGGTCTTCGGCGTCGAGATCAACGGCGATGCGCGGGCCTATCCGCTGCGCGTCCTCGACTGGCACGAGATGTTCAATGACGTGGTGGGGGGCGTCCCGGTCTCGCTCGCCTACTGCACGCTCTGCGGGTCGGGCATCCTGTTCGAGACCCGGCTTCCCGGGCGGGACCAGCCCTTCGTCTTCGGCTCCTCCGGCCTGCTCTGGCGGTCGAACAAGCTGATGTACGACCAGGCGACGCATTCGCTCTGGAACCAGTTCACCGGGCGGCCGGTGGTCGGGCCGCTCACCGGGTCGGGGATCCGCCTGAAGGCGCGCCCGGTGGTGATCACGAGCTGGGCGGAGTGGCGCGCCGCCCATCCCGCGACGCGCCTGCTGGCGCGCGAGACCGGGCATGAGCGGGACTACAGCCCGGGCGCGGCCTATCGCGACTACTTCGCCAGCCCGGAGCTGATGTTCCCGGCGCTGACCGCGGACCGCCGGCTCGCGCCCAAGGATTTCGTCTTCGCCCTGCGCGGCGCGGCGGTGGAGAAGGCCTGGCCGCTGACGCTGTTCGAGGGCGGGCGGGTGGTCAACGACACCGCCGGCGTGCTCGACATCGTGCTGGTCGGCGACGCGGCGACCCGCACGGTGCGCGCCTGGCGGCGGGACGGGCTGGTCTTCGCCCCCGGTCGGGATGCCGGGCATCTGCGCGCCGGCGGGCAGGAATGGCGGATCACCGAGGCGGCGCTGGTGCCGGCGCAGGGCGGCGGCGCCCGGTCGCTCGACCGGCTGCCGGGCCATGTCGCCTATTGGTTCGCCTGGGCCGGGTATCTCGGCGAGGCCGGGGAGCTGGCAGGGTCGCGTTAGCCCCCGGTCCACCCCGGCGGCATGCGTCGGCCCCATCCCCGCACTCTCGACCCAAAAGGACCAGTGCCAGAAAACGATGATGGGGGGTCGCGGGGGAAGAAGTGTCTTCTTCCCTCCGCCACGGTCCCCCACCAGCCCCTCCGGCCGGCGCCGTGGCCGCGCGGTCGCTGCGGTGCTAAAGCCCTGGCCTTCCCGCCCGGCCCTGCCGGGCGGCCCACAGCCATGCACGGCCCGATGGACCTGCCGATTCCCACCCCCGCCGCGGCGTTGTCGGACCAGGCCGCGCCGCTCATCCTCGCCGTGCCCAAGGGGCGCATCCTCTCGGAGCTCGGGCCGCTCTTCGCACGTGCCGGCATCGCGCCGGCCCCCGACCTGGTGGACGAGGACAGCCGGCGGCTGCGCTTCGAGACCTCGGACCCGACCCTCGACTGCGTGCGGGTCCGGCCCTTCGATGTCGCCACCTTCGTCGCGCATGGCGCGGCGCAGATCGGCATCTGCGGCGCCGACGTGCTGCTGGAGTTCGACTACGACCAGATCTACGCCCCGCTCGACCTCGGCATCGCGCGATGCCGCGTCAGCGTGGCCGAGCCCGTGGCGACGGCCGGACGGGACGATGCCAGCCGCTGGTCGCGTGTGACGGTCGCGACCAAGTACCCCAACATCGCACGGCGGCACTTCGCCGCGCGCGGCGTGCAGGCGGAGATCGTCTCGCTCTCCGGGGCGATGGAGCTGGCGCCGTCGCTCGGCCTGTCGCGGCTGATCGTCGACCTCGTCGCCACCGGCTCGACCCTCAAGGCGAACGGGCTGGTGGAGACGGAGGTGATCGCCCAGGTCACCTCCCGCCTCATCGTCAACCGCACGGCGCTGAAGACGCAGCCGGAGCGCATCGGCGCCTGGATCGCCCGCTTCCGCGCGGCCCTCGCCCCCAAGCTGGCCGGGCCGCCGGGGCCGGGCGCGTGACGGGGAACGGGTGCGCATGAGGCGCCTCGACACGCGCGCCGCCGGGTTCGAGGCCGATTTCGTCGCGCTGCTCGCCCAGGCGCGGGAGACGACGGCACGGGTCGACGACGCCGTCGCCGCGATCATCGCCGAGGTGCGCGCGCGCGGCGATGCGGCGCTGCTCGACCTGACCGCGCGCCTCGATGGCCATGCGCCGCCCGACGCCGCGGCGCTGCGCGTCACCGAGGCGGAGATCGCGGCGGCCACCGCCGGCATCGCGCCGGCGCAGCGGGAGGCGCTGGACCTCGCCGCCGAGCGGATCGAGCGCTTCCACCGCGCCCAGATGCCGCGGGACCTGGTGCTGCCGGACCCGGCGGGGCTGACGCTCGGGATGCGCTGGACCGCGCTCGACGCGGTCGGGCTCTACGTGCCGGGGGGCAAGGCGGCCTACCCCTCCTCGGTGCTGATGAACGCCATCCCGGCGCGAGTCGCGGGGGTCGGGCGGATCGCGATGTGCGTCCCGACGCCGGGCGGCGCCCTCAACCCGCTGGTCCTGGCGGCGGCGCGGCGGGCCGGCGTGTCGGAGATCCACCGCATCGGCGGGGCGCAGGCGGTGGCGGCGCTGGCCTGGGGTACGGCGACGATCGCCCCGGTCGACCGCATCGTCGGCCCCGGCAATGCCTATGTCGCCGAGGCGAAGCGCCAGGTCTTCGGCCGCGTCGGCATCGATTCCATCGCCGGCCCGTCCGAGGTCGTGGTGCTGGCCGATGCGGCCAATGATCCGGCCCATGTGGCGATGGACCTCCTCGCCCAGGCCGAGCATGACGAGGCGGCGCAGTCGATCCTGATCACCGACGATGCCGGCTTCGCCGATGCCGTCGCCGCCGCGGTGGAGGTGGCCCTGGCCGACCTGCCGCGCGCCGCCATCGCCGGCGAGAGCTGGCGTCGGCACGGCGCGGTGATCCTGGTGCGCGACTGGGCGGAGGCGGCTGCGCTGGTCGACCGCCTCGCGCCCGAGCACCTGCAGATCATGACCGCGGATCCCGCCGCGCTCTTCGCGCGCATCCGCCACGCCGGCGCGGCCTTCCTCGGCCGCTGGTGCCCGGAGGCGCTCGGGGACTACGTCGCCGGGCCGAACCATGTGCTGCCGACGGGGCGCACCGCGCGCTTCGCCTCCGGCCTCTCGGTGTTCGATTTCCTCAAGCGCACGACCTGGGTGGAGGCGACCGAGGCGGGCCTGGCCGCCATCGGCCCGGCCGCGGTGACGCTGGCCGAGGCGGAGGGGCTGCAGGCGCATGGCCGCAGCGTGGCGCTGCGCCTGCCGGGGCGGGGCGGCTGAAGGCGGCGCTTGGTTTCCCCCGGGCGGGCTTCCTGGTCGCCGCGCCCCTGATCGCGCGCCGCCCCCGCCGATCGGCCGGGCGTCCTTGACCCGGGGCCGCCCCCCCGCCATCTTGCCGGCCGCCAGTCAAGCCCCTGGCGCCTCCCCGCCCCGTCGAGACCGCGCCGCCCTTTCCGCGCAGCCCCGCCCGGTGGCCGGCCGCGCGCCGCGGGCTCCATCGGACATTCCGCGCCGACACCGACGCCCCCTTCGGGCCGGCCGAGCGGCGCGACGCAGAAGGGTACCGGATGTCGAAAGAGGACATGATCGAGTTCAGCGGGACAGTCGTCGAACTGCTCCCGAACGCGATGTTCCGCGTGAAGCTCGACAACGAGCACATGGTGCTCGCGCACACCAGCGGGAAGATGCGCAAGAACCGCATCCGCGTCCTGGCCGGAGACCGCGTGAACGTCGAGATGACGCCCTACGACCTCACCAAGGGCCGGATCACGTTCCGCTTCAAGTGACGCGTCCGGACGCCGTCCCGCGCCAGGGCTGCGCGCCCCGGGCCCTGGCCGCCGCGGCCGGTCATCCTGCCGCGTCCCCGATGCCGTGACCGCTGAGGATCGTCCCAGGCTGGTGCTGGCCTCGGCCAGCCCCCGGCGGCTCGAGCTCCTGGCGCGGATCGGCATCCGGCCCGACCAGGTCCTGCCCGCCGACATCGATGAGACGCCGCGGCGCGACGAGCTGCCGCGGGCCCTCGCCGCGCGCCTTGCGGCGGAGAAGGCGGCGGCCGTCGCGGCGCTCGCCCCGGCCGGCGCGCTGGTCCTGGCGGCGGACACGGTCGTGGGGGTGGGGCGGCGCATCCTGCCGAAGGCGGAGGCGGAGGAGGAGGCGCGGCGCTGCCTCGCCTTGCTCTCCGGGCGCCGCCACCAGGTCACCACCGGCGTCGCGCTGGTCGGGCCCGAGCCGGGGAAGACCCGGATCCGCCTGGTGACCACCGCCGTCGCCTTCCAGCGCCTGACCGGGCAGCAGGTCGACGCCTACATCGAAAGCGGCGAGTGGCGCGGCAAGGCGGGCGGCTATGCCATCCAGGGCAGGGCGGAGGCGATGGTGCGCTTCCTGTCGGGCTCCTGGTCGAACGTGGTGGGGCTGCCACTGTTCGAGACGGCACAGCTGCTGCGGGGCATCGGCTGGCTCCGGCCATGACGGGCGGGGAGCGTGCGCCGCCCCCGCGCATCCTCGTCGCCGCCTCGCCCGGCGAGCAGCGCGTGGCGCTGATGGAGGGCGACACCCTCCGCGAATACTGGGTGGACCGGCCCGGCCGGCCCGACGGGGTCGGCGACCTGCACCGCGCCCGCGTGACGGCGATGGCCCCCGCCATGTCCGGGGCCTTCGTCGTGCTGGGCGACGGTTCCAGCGCCTTCCTGCCGGAGGCCGAGGCCGCGGCGGGGACGGAGCATGGCCGGTTCGCCCAGGCGGTCACGGTCGGGACCCTGCTGGCGGTCCGCGTCACGCGCGCCGCGCAGGGGGGGAAGGGGAAGCGGGTCAGCGCGCGGCTGGCCGAAGCGGATCAGGCGCTCGGCGCCGCCGGCCCCGTGCGTCTCCTGGCGCGCGGCCCGGATGCGGTGCGGCGGCTGGCGCAGGCGCATCCGGAAGCCGGGGTGATCGTCGATTCCGCGGCCCTCGCCGCGACGCTGCGGGGCGCGCTCGGCGCGGCGCGCGTGGCGCTCGCCCGCGGGGCGTCGGTCTTCGACGATGCGCTGGAGGCCGAGCTGGAGGCGCTGGCCGGCCCGGAGGTGGCGCTGCCCGGGGGCGGCCGGCTGCTGGTCCATCCGACCCCGGCGCTGACCGCGATCGACATCGATGCCGGCAGCGCGGCCGGGGGGCGCGACCGGGAGGCGCAGGCGCGGCTGAACGCCGCGGCCCTGGCCGAGGCCGCGCGGCAGATCCGCCTGCGGAACCTCGCCGGGCCGATCCTGATCGATGCCGCCGGCCTGTCGGTGAAGCAGCGGGGGGCCTTCACGCCGGCGCTGCGCCGGGCGCTGGCGGGCGATGCGCTGGTGGCGCTGAAGGGCCTCGGCCCCCTCGGCCTGTTCGAGCTGCTGCGCCGCCGGATCCATCCGCCGCTGCACGAGGTGCTGGGCTGGCCGCCCTCGCCGCTCACGCTGGGGCTGGCGGCGATGCGGCGCGCGGCGCGGGATGTCGCGGCGCGGGGCGGCGGCGGGGGGGCGCTGGCGCTGCGCGCGGCGCCGGTGGTCGTGCAGGCGCTGCGCGACCTGCCGGATGCGCTGGAGGCCTATGCGGAGGCCAGCGGCCGCAGTTTGGCGCTGCGCCCTGACCCGTCCCTGGCCCCGGGGCAGGAGGCGATCGAGGAGGTGCCGCCCCATGGCGTCGGATAGCGACCGGTCTTCGCCCCCTGCCGCCGCGGCGCCGCCGAAGCCGCGGCGCTGCGCGGTCTGCGCCCGCCCGGTGGCGCCGGAATGGCGCCCCTTCTGCTCGGCGCGATGCCGGCAGGTCGATCTCGGTCGCTGGCTGGCCGGGGATTACGCGGTGCCCGGAGAGGAGGACGAAGCGGTGGCGACGGCCGATCCGCCCGAGTGAGCACCGCGAGTGGACAGCCCCGAAGGCTTCCGCTAAACCCGCCGCCTCGCCGCCGGCCAGCCCCCTGGGCAGGCCAGGTTCCTGGGCCCAGGTAGCTCAGTTGGTAGAGCATGCGACTGAAAATCGCAGTGTCGGTGGTTCGATTCCGCCCCTGGGCACCATCCCGTTTTTCAACATGTTTTCGTCTCCTAAAAGTCTGAACGGCATGGAGATTTTGGCGGTTCGATAACCCTCGCCGCGCACATACGGCAGACGCCCCTCGAAGCACAGCTTCAGCACCGCGCGGCGGTCCTCGATCCGGTCAGAAGCCCAGAGTTTGCAAGGGTTTGCGAGGAAGCCGAAGGCGGTTCGATAAGTTTCGCCAAAGCCCTTCAGCGGCTTGCCGCAATTGGCCAGCCGCTCGCGCATGACCGCCTTCTGCGTCTCCAGCTCCTTGATGCGCCGCTCATAGGCGGCGACCACGGACGCGCTGGATGCCTCGACGATGCGGTCGAGCAGCTGCTCGACCTTCTTCTCAACGGCTTTGAGCTCCTGCTGGAGCGATACGCCCTGCGTGCGGGCGCTGGCGAGCTTCGCCTCCCAGAGATCCCGGAACATGGCAGCTGCCAAGTTGAAGAGCCCTTCGGACGGGCGAAGGCTGGAGAGCAGTTCTTCGAACTCGCCCTCGATCTTCTCCTTGCGGATCGACTTGCGTGTCTGGGTGCAGCCGCGTGTGTCACAGAGATAGTACGGATAGCGCGCGCTGCGGCCCTTCGACCAGCAGGCGGTCAGCGGCTCGCCGCAGTGCCCGCAGGTGACGAAGCCGCGCAGCGGGAAGTCATCCGATGTGTCTTTGCGCGCCGGAGCCTGCGCCATCCGGCCAAAGCGCCGATCCTGGACAGCCTGCCAGGTGGCAAGGCTGATGAGCCCTTCATGCTTGGCCGGGACCAGGTGCAGGCCCCAATCCTCGTAACTGATGTGACCGGCATAGACCGGGCGGTCGAACATCTCGTTCACCCGCTCGAAGTGAACCTCGTCGTTCGAGTTGCGGGGGAACGCAGGCTGCGCTTCGAGGAAGCGTTTCACTTCCGTCACCGTCTCGAAACGGCCCGAGGCGAAGCCTTCCAGCGCGTCTTTGATGATGGAAGCCAGCGGCTCATCGCGCACGAGCAGCTTGCCGTGTCCGGCCACGCGCTCGAAGCGGTAGCCGATCGGCGCGCGCGTTACCCAATACCCGTTCGAAGCGCGGGCGCGCATGCGGTTCTTCGTCTGCTCCGCGTTCTTGCGGCGTTGGTGCTGCGCGACCGTGGCGAGGATGTACTCTTGCAGCTCGCTGTCTGCGTCCTCGCCGAACTCAACGCTGGGGGATTCCAGAACGCCGCCCGCGACCGCGATCGCCGCCCGGAGCTCGATATGCGCCTGGACGCCGCGCGCCAGGCGCGAGATGTCGTCGATGATGACAGCGTGCTTCTTGCCGGGGTGGCGCTTGAGGAAGGCGAGCATCGCCTTCATCGCCGGGCGGTCCTTCAGGCTGCCCGACACATCGTCGTGGAAGACCTGGACGACCTCATAGCCGCGATGACCGGCATATTCCCGGCAGCGCGTTTCCTGACTGCGCAGGCCATCACCCTCGCGCATCTGCTTCGCAGCCGACACGCGGCAGTAGATGACAGCCCTGGTCAGGTTAGCCTTGTTCATGCAGTTCGCCGCGCTCCTTTGAATCGCTCTCACCGCACAGGCGGAACACATCCGCCAGACTCGCATCGTCGATGTGCGTTCGATGGTCAGAGGATATCGCAGACAGCGCATCGCGATCACGCGCCGCCTCGCGACTATCCCCAGCAATTCTTGCGAGCTGCGCGGCATCGTGCCCGAAGGCACGATCAACGGCGCTCTCCATGATGCGCCAGACCACCGTCAGCAGTTCGGCCTGCGCCTCTTCGCTCATGTTCAGGTGCGCGACATGGTGGCGGTAGCGCTCGGGATCGAAGGCCAGCGCGCGCGCCGCAACGGCGGCGCTGCTGCTGTTAAGCCCTTCCTTTGGCCCGCGAAGGCGGGCTTGTTCGTCATTGTCCATGCCACGCCTCCTTTCGTCGTCCTTGCGCCATCAACATGCCAAACAATAGAACATTACAAGAACAATTACAAGGATTTTATTCCTGCGCCGCTTTTGTCTCCCGTCTACTTCCCGAGCCGACTACGGTGATCCCAGGCACCCGCAGCAGCGAACGCCGGTGCCGTGAAGCTGGCGCGCCGCGCCGCTTGGAGGAAGCGCCCGCGCGGGCCATCTAATTAGCTGTGGAAGGAGGGGCATCGCTAAGGCGATGATGTGGACGGATTTCTGAGGCAGGGAAAGTTGTGCGGCGGGGCGGCGGCGGGCAGCGCGCGCAGCCAGGCGGCAACCGCCTTCGGCCCGGCGCGAAGTTCGACGAGGTGACGCTGATCCGCGTCGCCTACTGCTTTTGTCAGGGCATCCCGGTGAAGGTCGCCGCGCGCAGCACGGGTCTGTCTGCGAAGACGGTGCGCGGCCTGTACCTCGATCTACGCGCACGGCTGCTGAAGCCCGCCTTCAATCGCTGGCACGGCACGAACCGCATGCTCACCGGCATCGGCGTGCCCGAGCACGAAGGCATCATCCGCATGGAGTTCTTCGAGACGATGGCGGCCTGCGGGATGAACGAGACATGCAGGCGCAATTTCGTGCTCGGGAACCGCAAGGCGCGGCAGTGCCGCTCGTGCCCGCTGGCGCGGGCCTACCCCGATGAGGCGCGCTGCGCCGAGGCCTACGCCGTGATTGACGCCGTGCATACCTTCTATGAAGCTCTCGGCATCCGAGGCGAGAAGGGACGCTTGCCAGTGCTGCTGTTCCGGGAGCGGCTAATCCATACGACAGTGATCGGGAGCGTAGGCGCCGAGAGCCTGACGCGCGATAAAGGAGCAATTCATTCGAGGAATAGTTCCTTCTTGGCAATGGAAACGTTGCTGAAGAAACTGCTGTTTAGTTAAATCTCACTTGAATGGGGGCGAAAGACTTGATTCGGGTTGTGGAGAAGCCCGTTACGGACAGCACAAATGATGATGTGAAGGCGCTTGCAGAGGCTGGCGCTCCGCATCTTTCAGTGGTTTGGGCGCACAGACAGGATGCAGGTCGGGGTCGGCATGGGTCGAAGTGGGTTTCGCGCGAAGGCAATGTTTTCTGGTCGATTTTACTAAGACCTCAGAAGACGTGGTCGAAATTTACCGATATTACATTTGTTGCCAGCGTGGCTGTGCATACATGCATTCGAGACGTGTGCGGACAAAATACCAATGTGGAGATCAAATGGCCGAACGATATTCTAGTTGAAGGAAAAAAGGTCGCGGGGATACTTATTGAAACCGGAGGAGCATTTCTCACATCGCAACCAGAATGGATTGTTGTGGGGATAGGCATAAATGTAACGTCTTCCCCGACTCTAACGTCAGGAACATACCCAGCCTCCTGTCTACACGAGCTCGGATACGAGGATGCAGATCGGGAGAAGCTCGTTAACTTGCTTAATAAGCAAATGGTAACCGAGCTGGGCTTATGGGTTGATTATGGCTTCGAAGGTGTCCGCCGTCGCTACGAGGCGGTGGCGCACAGGATAGGAGAGGTGGTCACGGTAAGCCAAGACGCTTCCAAAACGGGGTATGTTACCGGCATCTATCAAGGGATCACCACGGACGGTGAGATGATCGTCGACTGCGATCAAGGCCAGCGCGTCCTCATTGCGAGCGGTACCGTCATGTTGCGCTAACTCGTCCGAAGAGCGTCAGCAAATGCTGGGCGGAAACTTGCCGATCATAACACAAATATCCTGCTCAGGCCCGTGAGAGGGCGCTGGCTCCATGTCAATTAAGGGAGGTTGGATCGAGCTCCGACCAAACCGGAGCTCAAGGAATTGTCGGAAAATGTCACGCAGTCGACTTCTGCTTTGGACTTCTCTTAGCATCGAAATACCTTTTCAAAATTAGACAGACTGAAAGGACAACAACAAGCCAAAGATATCTCAGATCGAATTTGAGGTCAAAATTTGTAAACATATTAGTCATAAAAGAAAAAACTGCTGTGAATGAAGGAACAAGAAAGAGCATAAATGCTGGCACCCACGCAGTTTCAGGTGCGACAGCGCCTCCTCGGTGAAGACAGTACAGTGCCGCAAGAGACGAAACTGCGCCAATGACGTAGAGCGCCAAGTCGAGTCCGAAGAACGAATCAAAATCGCTAAGCGACATTTGGGAAAAGACTACAATACCGCAAATTGGTGCAATCACCGCTATGCTGAATAAGTTGGCCGCAATCAGATACACGAAAGGCGTGTGATGACCAAAGAATCTAACTCGAACAAAATACAATACTCCGTATAAAATCGGGATCAGGGAAAATATAGCAACGTATATAAGGCTTGTGGATACAAGACTATCGTAGCCAAAACCCACGATAAAAATCAGAAGCACCGCAAACAGTGCAACTTCATCTTTATGCATATAGTCGCGCCCTATTTCCTCTCGAAATAAGGTAATTCCAACCAAGATAAACCAAAAAGGAAAGCAGTTTAAAATTACTGCCAAAAAGACTTGATCAACCTTCCCTATGGCAAAAATGTAGATCAGAAGACTGGCTAAGCCGACTAACATCTGATATGTCAAACGACGAAAGCTCAGTGGCTCCCTATATAGCTCAATGACACTCCTGAGCGCCCTAGGCCTTGCTGCTAACAATAACATCATTGCGACAAATATAATGATTTCTGTTACCAGAATGACGGCTAGTGTTTCTGAAACTGAGCCGGTTAATCGGCTTGCTAGCGGCTTCGAAAAGGGGTGCTGTAATGCATATCCCATTGCGGCTAGAATGCCGAACAGAGCGGCCAATCGGAATGCAGAGCTATTCAGCTGGGCCAATGCACAACACTCCTGCCTGGCTGGAAAGGTCGAAACGTAGTATGCGCCCCACCGCATTATGCCCACCGAATTGGCGCGGCGCTAGCGTATCTCCGAGGTGAACAGTTTGTGCCCGAGGGATGGTCTAAGAGGCCGCACGCGCAGCCTCTGGCGTAGCGCAGCGCGCGGCCGGCGGCGTCGTGGGCGGTCCCCGCAGATCTTCGGTAGGTTCGGGCGAGACCTGCGACCAACCGGAGACCAATGATACCGACCGAATAGTGGCTCTACTCGAACTGGTGGAGAAGGGCGCCTGTAGCCCGCTATAGGAGATCTACCGGAACGCCTATTGCGAGCGGGATTACTGTTTGGAATGAGTTTGGCAGTATATTCACTGTATCAGGATCACCAGTTCAATCCAGAGCTAAAGACGGGCGACCAATGGCTGGCTGTGGCTTGGGAGACGGAAGTCACTCTAGGGAACATTCTCATGATCGTCCTCTTTGTTTGGCCAGTTATCTCTTAAGACCAGTAGGATCAGTTCGACCACATTGCCGTCGGGCCGACACTTAAATTGGTATGCAGCGATCAGGTGATCGCAAATTCGTTTCTGCTTCGCCCTCTAGCTTCCAGCGCATGCAGCCACTTTGGTATCCTGCCACGCCCGCTCCAGGTTTCGCCGTTTGGCCCTTGGTACTTCGCTGGCACAGGCGCGCCCGCATCGCTGCGCCGCCGCCGCTCGGGCGTTACTGGAACCGGGGACGCACCAGGCAAAACGTCCTCGAATGACAGCCCCATCGCCGCCAGCTCGGCGCGGGCGCGGTCAAGGACGGCATTCTTCGCGTCTTCCAGCTTCTCCAGGCGCTTCGCCTCAGCAGCATCCCGGAGAGCCGTCAGCTCGGCCACGCTCATACTATCCAGATCAATGCCGCTGCGCCTGCCCTGGCGCGGGGACGATCCTCCTCCCTCATTGTCCTCGGCCATCGCTCGATCCCTATGCATTCGGTCCCTAGCATCCAACACGAATGCAGCTCGGGAAAGGGCGCGACCAACATTCACCCGTGAAATCCCTCAGGCTTGACAATTGTTGTCAAATATGACAACATTCTAGAGTGATCGAGACGAGGCCGATATCGTGGGTCAAAGCGGCCCTGAAGGATTTTCAAGATTTCCCAGAAGGCGCGCAGCGCGACATGGCCCGGGCTTTGACGATCGTGGCCGAGGGCGGCTTTCCCGATATCGCTAAGCCCCTTAAGGGCTTCGGTTCGGGCGTTCTGGAACTGGCATTGAAGCACCGGGGCGACGCCTACCGCGTCATTTACGCCGTCCAGATCCACGACGATATCTGGGTTTTGCATGCCTTTCAGAAGAAATCGAAGAGCGGGATCAAAACTCCAAAGGCAGAAATTGATCTGATCGCCGAAAGGCTGAAGCGACTGAAGGAGAGCTTACGATGAGCAAAGATGATTTTGAATTCGTCCCGGGAAGCGGCAATGTCTTTCGCGATCTCGGTCATCCCAACCCGGTGCTGGAGCAGCTGCGCTCGATCCTGGCGGCGCGCATCATCAAGGCGCTGGACGACCAGGCCCTAACCGTGCGGAAAGCGGCAGAGGTGACAGGCTTCGCCGCTGCCGACTTCTCCCGCATCCGACGCGCAAACCTGGACCGCTTCACAGTGGACCGGCTTCTGACCATGCTGGGGAAGCTCGGCGCGGAAGTGGAGGTCACGGTCTCTGACCGGCATCCGCCGCGAACCGGCACGTCGCACCATCAGCCCGCGCATTCGTAAGTGGCTCGGCGGCACCACCCGTGCCTCTGACCGGCGACCCAGCCCAGGACAGCCATAGCGACGAGCGCAAGATGTGCGCGGTAATACCGCGCCATCTTGCCAAGGGGGCGGTGCCCGCCCCCGTTGGATCCCCCAAGCTGTGACGCTTCACCGGCATCGAGCCGGTTCAGCGTCATGCCGCGTCTGGCCGCTGCACCACCAGTCAGGGAGCCTCCGTGCTCCCCGACACCCCATGGCCAACCCTGCGCGGATTGGATGCGCGCCACCCTTTCGTGGGTGGATCACGACCGGGCGGAGACTTCGCTCTCCCCTGGACCCTAGCGAGGAAAAAGGGCGACCATCCCAACAGCCGTCGCAGCAGGATATCAGCTGCTCGCTATCGTCAAAGGGTTGGTCCTCCCCATGCTCGCGCTCCGCGCTCCGCGCTGCGCGTGGGTCCGGTCCTGCGCCTTTGGCGCACCTTTGACCATCGCTCCGCAGCCGATCGTTGTTAAGCTGTCGGCTCCGGGGAATGTCGTCAGACCGCCTCCGGCGGGTCTTCCAGGAAATGCTTACTATGCAACATCTACCGACACACGACGCACAGTTCGTCGCTCTACGCTGATGCCGGTGGCGTGCGTTGGATTGAATAAGGCTAGATTGACGCCGTCGCCGACCGAACTACGGTAGAGTACACCTGCATGACCTGAGGTCTTGATGAGCTCGCATAGATATTGACTGGGAACATAATCAATCGCTGCCGAATATGGGAGAACCGGTCTAGTCAATTCGTCTCCGAGGCGCGCTAACAGGCCGACATCACTCCTTCGCAAGCCAATCTGCGTTTCGTTTCCGATCGAAAGTGGGGATACTAGCTTCCGAGGGTTTCGCAGATCCACTAGATGCAAATCTTCACTCAGGTTAAACGTAGCGATACATGCTTGCTCGCCGGTATGGGGTCGAACTTCAGATATAGCAGTGTTCGGAGTTGATGCTAAATACAAGTAAGGGATTCCAGCCGGGTTGGCGCGACCATGTGAAGCCATTTTTTTGGGGGGCGGACCCATCTGATCAATGGTAAAATCAGCATCTTGATTTAGTAACCGTGCTCTATACCACGCGGGAATTTGGAGCTGCCTAACGTTCAATGATATGTATGATAGAGAAGCCGTTAATCGGTCTTTATCTATCTGGATGCTTGGAAAATATCTGTTACCAAACATTAGCTCGTCACGCAATTCATCCCAGCGAGTCAGACTATCCGTATCATATAGCGGCGAAGGTATAAACGGGACACGGACTATTTGACCATCATCCAGTATCTCGGCCAACAACGTCTTAGACCGAGCGTCATCCATTTCATGATGATCAAACAAATCCCAATCGTCTTTTAACCACTGGACTAACGTTTTGCCGTCGCTGTGCCTTTCATAAATGCTAATCAAAGGTTGAATAATCTCAAAAAGTCTTTTCGGCTCAACAAGCAAGACTGGACTACTGTGACAGAAAGAACATGTGCCGATTTCTGTAGTGAAATCTGGGAAGACACTTGTTGCCAGGAAAGCATCGCCAAAACATTTTGGGCAGCATTTCATAGCAGTTTACCCGTGCGTTTGAAAATAAGCTGCCAAAGTTTCTATGTGATGCGTCATCGAGAGTTTTTTCAGATAACCAAGACCCGGAAAGTGTCCGCGATGACTGAGATCTCGCAATTCCCTAATCGCCGTTGTTTCAAATAAATGGTGGTTGGGAGAGTTAAGTTTACGCATAAGCTTAGTTAGCGCCTCACGAAATTTGCCGGCGGGATCGGTTGGAGTATCCTGCCGATCGGATACGAAGTGATATATGTACATCGCATTATCTTTGGACGGATCTATAAACGTTAGGTGAATAGCGACAGCATAGGCTGGCCCACCAGAGTCAGCATACTCATCACCCACTATCAGAAAATCTCCAAATCCGTTCATCCCCTCGTCGGTGTATGTAATGTGAAGATCTGAAAACAACTCCACTTGTGGATGGTCTCGATTTCTCCTCTTCTTGAATCCATCCTTTAGCAAAACTCTAGTCCCGGCTGAAAAGTGCCGACGATAAAGCTTCCCACTTAGCTCATCTAGAAAGATGTGCCGCATACCGTTAAGACTTGCACCTAGAACCGACGTCAAACTTCCTGAATCGGTAAAGCCAGCATGGATAAGAGATAGCGGATGCGCCGAATGCGTAGAACAAAGATCTGCTATCGCTGCAACGGTCATCTCTTCCGTTAACAAAATCCCAGCCGATATTCCCTCATAATCTGAACATCCATTAGCGAGGAACTCGCTAATCCCGCTTCCTTGATTTGCGTGGTCACCGTGGAATGGATTCACAACAACAACTGCGCTGCCATTCGCTTTTCTGACCGCGAGCAGAGCCCGCTCAAGCGCACCTAGTGACTGTCTGACAGGCTCAATGATAGGCAAAAAATTCGACTGTGCCAGGATGCTTGCAGTTTCTCGGATCGTAATTAACTCGTATTGTTTACCGCGGAAGTAAGGATGATACATTGGTTATCCCCAAGTTGCCGCGGTAATGAGCGGCGTTCTCACAGCTTGTAACAGTCTGGAATGGTCATCACGTCTTAGAGACGCAGTCAGTGCGGCCCCCCTGAGAGAGTTTGGCAGGTCTTCAACTAAGGAAGCAAGGGAGCACAGGTTTCTGGTCTTCTTCAGTGTATGAACCAGGCAGCGATGCAATTCTTCCCGTTCAATGCTCTTGAAGCAGTCCGCCAATGCGCTTCTAAGGATGGTGTTTGGAACCTTGGGAACATCAACTCCCAATCCGGTAAGGATTGAAATCGCCTCAGTTGCCCTGATGGAGTCCAATATCACATCGGTGCAAATGTCTTCGTAACTCTCCCGCGCCTCACGAAGAGACGTAATCTGATACCTACTAGATAACTTTAGGACCCCGACCTCACACGGTAGCTTTTCAGCCACAACGTCGACATGGTTCTCACCGGCGATGACGTAGATCTTTGCAAAGAACTTTTTATAGGCTCGTATTTGATTCTCCAGCCGTGAAAGAGAGTCTCTTTCAGATTTAATTTCATACACTGTCGCAGTGCCATTGAAAATCGCCAGATCAGCTTTACATGCGCCCACGCGAAACTCATTGATCACAGAAGCTGTGTGTATAGAGTGTCGTCCGAGCAGGATCTTCTCTATAAGAGCGGACTTATATACATATTCGCCTCTGTTATTCCCTCGCTTGAGAATCTGGAACGCGGCTTCGAGAAACGAACCTACCGACGGGTCATTTAGGTCATCAACCACGGAGTTTAGTTCTCGGGTTAATCTTGCGAAAATGGGCGAACGCCCTCTGCGCGCCATTTCTTTGAAGACACTGGCAGAGAATAGCCTTGAAATGGCTGCTATTTGGCTTGCCGAATACGATGCCATATTTGCCGTTCCCGATCCCCTTCCTCTTAGGGTCAGTTTGCCCCTGACCGCTCTTTATCTCGATATCGCAATTTGCGATCGGTTTGCAAGAGCGACTCTTGAGGAAGTGTAGCAGCTGTGGCAACAAGACGCTGCAATTCTTCTAAGCCGTAAGCCTTTGATCCTCAAGCGTTTCGCTCCAGCCACTCATACTTGTCCGGCTTGAGCCGCACATCGCGGAGATACCCTGCCAGCTCAGGCCGCTCCCAGAACTCCGGCATATCGACGGTGAAGAAGCCATGATCGCGCGAGTCCAACAGCCCTTGATCGCCGCCGGTTGCCTCGCGGATATCCTCCACCTGGAGCACGGGACGGGATTGCTCGACCAGGTTGTCGCCCGATCCGGCGACCTGGCTGGATGAGACGTTGAAGCCGCGCACCATGACGGATGTCTTGCCCGACCGGTGCTCGATCTCCCGCAGCGTGTCGGTATCAGGCAGCCCGCGATAAAGCGTGTGGGCGACCGCCTTGCGCCATATGCGCGCCGTCTCCTTGCCGTAGAGGGTTTCGATCTGCGCCGCTGCGTTCTGGAACACCCCAAGGAAGTTGATCCCACCCTGGCGGTAGAGGGTCAGGATCTCATAGAAGTTGCTCACATAGAGCTGCCCCCATTCCTCACCGACGACGAGCGCCCGCAGCGGCCCATGCGCATCGGCGAAGCGCTCGATCACGGCAGCCGCCATCGCGCCGACGAAGGTGCGGCTGGTCTCGCTGCGTGCATTGCCGACGATGAAGAGCGCCGTGCGCTCCCTCTTCATCTCCGCAGGATCGAAGGTGTTGGAATCGGTCGTGGCCCGGCCCGCCGATCCCGGCTGGAAGCCTTGCAGCCGCTCGATGATGACCGAGGAATAGGCATTCCACTGATCGCGCGATCCGGTCAGGCTCGCCACCTGGCGGCACATGCCGGAGTCCTCTTCCATCCGGCCATCGGCAGCCCACACGAGCAGATCATCGGCGATCTCATCCCGCCCGCGCCCGAAGAAGTCCCATAAGCCGCCCGGCGTGCAGGGCCAGCGATCGGAGGGGTAGAGCGCGGTCAGCTTGTTGTAGAGCGCGAAGGCCGTTCTCACCCCTTGGCCGATCCAGCGGTGACGCGGATCGGGATCGATCGGCACCAGGTAGGAGGCCGCATCATAGGCCGCCTCGCCGACGATGGAGTGAAGCGCAGGCTGCCGCGCGATCTCCAGAAGGCGCGTGTTGAAGTTGAAGGTCTCGCTCGGATAGCCGTAGAGGCGTCCCGGATTGATGAAGCGGACACGGTAGCCCTGCCGTTCCAGCGTCTTCCAGGACACCCAGGCAAGCTCCGCATCCTTCGGATCGGTGATGATCTTGGTTAGGTGCGCGGTGCGGGGGGAGACGAGGTTGACGCCCAGGAACCGCGTCAGCTTGCCTTTCCCCGCCTGCGCGTCGATCGCCACGGGTTCGGTGCCGTCATAGACGAGCGCCCGGCCTTCAAAGAATCCCAGCTCGATCCCACGCCGGAGGAGGCCCCGGCGCGGAGCGACAATATCATTCATAGCAGCCCCGAGCGCTCCAGCGCGTCCCGGTCATTCAGCTGCCCGTGCCCGAGCGCCCCGGATGGATTGGCAGTCAGCATCGCGCGCAGCTGCGCTCTTGCCTGCGCTTCGGCGCGCTCCCTGGCGATCCTCGCCTGCGCCGCATCCTCCCAGGCGAGACGCTGCTGCGCGTGGGACTGGAACATCCAATAATACTGATAGAGTTCCATCACCTGCCGCAGACTCATCGCCCAGCCTCTTCGTCATCCCAGCTGGCATATTCGAAGGGCGGGCGCTGCTGCCCGACCTGGCGCGGCGGCGCCGAGCGCACCGGCATCTGCGGCGGGATGATCTCGATATTCGCCGCCTCGCGTTGCTCGCGCTCCTGCTGGATCAGGATCTCGATCCCGAGCGAGCCCGCCACATAGCCGCCGATCACCAGGTAGGAAATCGCATCGGCACGGATGAACACATCGAAGACCAGGACGCAGAAGACGGCGAAGGCGGGGACGAGGATCGCACCGGCGAGGCCGCGATAGACGAAAAAGCGCGCCTCATCCGGCGCGAGCCACAGCTCGCCCCGGATGACGATCGGCCTGTTCCAGGCGAAGAGGCAGGCGATCGTCATGACGAAGGACACGAAGCAGGCCATGGCGAAGATGAAGAGCCCGATCATCATCACGCCTGCCACGATGAAGCCAAGCGCGACAGCAAGACCCGCGCCTTCATTGTTGTTCTGGGACATGTCTTCCGACCTCCTTGCTTCCGGTCCTTGTTATCTCCGCAGTGACAGGCCGAGTCCTTCGCCGTGCGAGCGCGCGGCATCGCGCCCCTCGCTTCGGCCTTCGCTGCGGGAGAATTTAAGGAAGCGGCCCACATCGGATCGCAGATCACGCAGCCGATCCGCCTGCGCCTTGCGCAGGGCCTTGAAATCCGCCTGGAGCCGCGCGCGCTCTGCGCGCTGCTCATCGATGAGCCTTTGCCGCTGCTCTTCCTGGCGGGCGCGAAGGCGCTGCGCGTCAGCTTCCGCCTGCGCCCGCATCTCCTGGTACTTGCCGGTGATGCGGTGCCAGAGCCCGGCGAGCCCCTTGGGCAGGCGCGCGGCGCGCTCACGCCCCGCCGCCAGCCATTCGGCATCGAGGCGCTGATCGAGTTCGGCGCGCGCATTGCGATACGCGCGCGTCATCTCTTCCTTCGCCGCGCCGAGCGTGGCGGACTGCCTGGCAAAGCGCTCCCGGGATTCATCGATATGGCGGCGGATCGCTGGGCGCATGCGCCGCCCGATCTCGCCCTGCATGGCGGCGACGGACTTCAGCCCTTCGCCATCACCGAGCCGCGCGCGAACGTCTTTGGTCTTGAGATCCAGGACGCGCGGGAGCGAATGAACCTCGCCCAGGTAATCCAGCACGACGAATCCGCGCTTGTCGCCGCGCGCCAGGAAGAAGCCCTTGGCTTCCAGGCTGCGCTCGAACGACGCGCGGTTGTCGGATTGCTTCCAGCACGCCTGGACGGCTTCCTTCGTCCAGCGCGGGTCCGCACCCACCCGCTTGGCCTGCTGCCATTCGGCGAGGCTGAAATTGGTGGGGTTGCGATCGCCCTTCGTTGCGATCCCGCTTGGCATCTGCCAACCGTGATCGAGATAGAGATCCCGGCTGATCTCCATCAGCCGGTTCTTGAAGAAGGGCAGCGGGCGCGCCGTCATGGTGCCAGCGTCGATGCGCGACCACACGCAATGCGCATGGCGGCGGCCTTCCTTCTCATGGAAGACGATCGCGCGCGGCTGCCCTTCCAGGCCAAGCCGCTCTTCAATCCGATTGATCGCGGCTTCGAAGTCGGCAGCCGCGACCCGCGCCGATTCCGGCGGGCTTAAGGACAGCGAGAAGAGATACTGGCGGCACTTCGTGCCCCGGCTGATCGCCTCCGCTTCCTGAAAGGCCCCCTTCAGATCATCAGCGGCAAAGCCGCGCAGCTCGTGGGCGCGCACATGCTCATTGTCATCGGTGCGCATCAGATGCGCGGCCAGGTCCGCGCCGCCGCCGCGCTGCGAGCCCTTCAGGATCATTCGGCACCGTCTTCGGCCTTCAGGCCGAGCGCGGTGACGAGCAGGCGGCGGATTTGCCGGATATCCTCCAGCGCCGCCGAAAGCTCCTGTTCCAGTTCCAGCGTGACAGGCAGCGCCCCGATATGGGCAAGGTGCGCCAGCTGATTGAGGTTGCTGGACAGGCGCGAGGCCCCCAGAGCCGCGAGCGCCTGTGCCAGCGCCTGGCGGTCCTCGACCGCCAGTCCGCTTCGGCGCATCCGCACCGGAAGCGCCGAGCCCAGGACCTTCGCCTTGATGTAGGAGCCGAGCGGCGCGCCCCTGGCTTCAGCCGCCAGCCGGGCGCGTTCCGCTTCGGACAGCCGGAGGCAGAACGGCGCGGCCCGGCGTTTGGGGACCGGCTGCCGATCGCCGCTCGCGGCGGCGCTGAATGTCTGATGGAGGGCCATGACGCGGCCCTCAAGGCGTCGGAGGTGGCGGCTTTCCTAGCGACGTGTCCCGGAGCACCTGCTCCCAGCTCGCCAGTTCAGCGAATATCCGGTTCGTCTCCTCCCCGGATAAGCGCACCATCCCTTCCCGCGCGCTGATCCCCGCCAACCCGTTTCGCCGGTGCGGCTCCGTCCCGCGCCACGGGATCCGGGAGGGCGCGCGCCGATGCGATCGGTGCGCTGAGGATTGCCATGGCGGCCGCCGGCCCCGTCCGCGCGAAATCGCGGTACGCCGATGCGCGGCCACCCCGGGCGGCGCGGCGGAGGCCGGCCGCGGCCGCGCCGGCCAGGCCGTCAGCCGTGGTCCGATCCGGTCCCCTCGGCCAGCGCCGACAGCGCGCCGATGTCGAGCAGCTCGACCCGCTGGTGGACCGGTTCGCGCACCCAGCCGCGCTTGCGGAAGGCGGTGAAGGTGCGGCTGACCGTCTCCAGCGTCAGCCCGAGGAGGTCGGCGATGTCGGCCCGGGTCATCGGCATGTCCAGCACCCGGCTGGTCCCGCCGCGCCGGCGCCTGGCATCCGCCAGGGAGAGCAGGAAGGCCGCGACGCGCGCCTCGGCCGATTTGCGGCCGACGGTGACGAGCTGGTCCTGCGTCGCCGCCAGCTCCTGCACGCAGAGATCGAGCAGCCGGCGCTCCAGCAGCGGATGGCGGTGCAGCATCTTGTCCAGCTGCCGCCGCTCCAGCCGGCAGAGCTTCGCATCGGTCAGCAGCTCGGCATCGAAGGGGTATTCGCTGCGGGTGGTGTAGCCGATGACGTCGCCCGCGAAGCGGAAGCCGACCACCTGCTGCTTCCCGTCCGGCAGCAGCCGGGTCAGCTTCGCCGTGCCGTCGATCAGCGTGTAGACCCGGCCGGCCGGATCGCCCTCGCGGAAGATGGTGGCGCGCGCCGGCAGGCTCATCCGATCCGCCTCGGCCGACATCTCGTCGAGCGCGGAGGGGTCCAGGGGGCGGCAGAGCCCGGCCACCCGGCTTCCGCATGTTTCGCAGATCTGCGCGTCCTGGGTCAGGGCGGACCTGCGGATGCTGTCGAGCGGATTCAAGGAACTCTCCCCCGTTGCGGGGGATCATAAGCGGGGCCTCGCCTGATGTTCAAGTTTCCGCTCATGCGCCAGGGGCGGCACGCCATGCGCGGCGCATGGGCGCCGCCACCCGGCGGGGGCCGCGGCCCGGGCGCCTCGCAGGGCACGCCCGGGGCCGCGGCCGGCGGATCAGTCCGGCGTCACCGTGTAGCCGCCCGGGTTGATCGTCACGGTGCCGGCGCTGGTGACCGAGATCACCTGCGTCAGCGGCCCCCAGGTCAGCGGGTTCCCCCCGCTCGCCGCGTCGAACAGCCCGACATGCGTCAGGGTGCCGACCGCGCCCGTCAGGGTGAACACGACGGCGTCGGTGTTCTGCTGGATGCCCGTGCCGCTGAAGGTCACGCGCTGGCGGGCATAGCCGTTGCCGGCCGGCTCGCCGGTCAGGCCGGTCACGTCGCTGCCGCCGGTGCCGAGGGCCATGTAGACCTGGGTCGGCAGCACGGGCAGGCGCGCGCACAGCGCGCGGCCCAGCAGGTTCTCGGCGTAGTCGGTCAGGTGGGACATGGGTTGCTCCTTTGCTGGCCAGGATGGGAAAGCGGGGCAGGGGGACGGTTCAGCCCACGGCCTCGACCGAGAGGACCCGCGCGACCCAGCTGATCGTCTTCGACGCCTCGCCCGTGCCGCTGACGGCGAGGCCGCCATTGGTCGTGTCGGCCAGGACGTTGAGGCGCCAGGCGGCGGCGGCGGGGTCGCTGAAGCTCGGCGCGAGCGTCGCGCCGCCGCCGCCGACCAGGACGGTGGACGCCGCGCTCGCTCCGCGGCGGACCAGCGCCGTGACCTCCCAGGCCGCGCTGTCGCCCGCGGTCCCGGACGAGCCGCCGGTCTGCCGCGCGATCGCCATCAGCCGGACCAGGTAGGTGCCGTTGTTCGGCAGGTTGGCGCTGTTGCCGCTTGCGGGGCCGGTGTTGTCTGAGGTCAGCCGGATGGCGGTGGCATCGGCGCCCTGCCGCCGCAGCACCTGCTCGCCCGCCTGCGCATCGCCCCCCGCGGCGATGGTGCCGGAGGCCCAGGCCCCCTTGCCGTAGGCGCCGCGCGTGTCCGCGCTCAGCCCACCCGGGATCCAGGACTGGATCCCGCTCGCCGCGTTGGACTGGCCGCCGCCGATCGCCGTCCCGTTCGCGCCGGCCAGGTTGGAATGCCCGCCGCTGACGGTGGCGTTGGCACCGCTGGCGGTGTTGCGCTGGCCGCCGCCGATCACCGCGTTGGGGCCGCTGGCGACCTGGGTCTGCAGGCCGCGGTTGACCTGCCAGTCGATGGCGTTCGTCCCGCGCGCATTGCCGCCCGCGGCCGAGCCGTCCGGCAGGTGGGCGCTGATCCCTCCCGTGCCCTTCGGCGTGCCGATGGCGACGCTGACATTGGCGTCGCTCGACGCGAGGGGATCGACGCCGATCGCCACCGGGTTGCCGGCGGCGGCGCCGGCCAGCCGCGCGGCATTGCCCGCGCCGCCATCCGTCACGACCAGCGGGCCGGTCGCCGGCTCCGCGCCGTCGAGGCGGAGGAAGCTGCGCCAGGTGCCGGGGCTGCCGGCCTCGGTGCAGAGCTCGAACCGCGCCAGCGTGGTGTTCCAGCCCACCATGCCGGCGGCCGCCGGGGCCGGGCGGCCCGCGCTGGTCCAGTTCGGCAAGGTCACGCTGTCGCTGAAGGCCGGGGCGGCGAGCGGTGCCGCGCCGGCCACGTCCGCGACGGACAGCGTGACCGCGCCGGTGCGGCCGGCGACGCTGGTCACCGCCCCGCCGCCGCCGCCGCCATAGCCCTGGGCGCGGACCCAGGCGGTGGTGGCGAGCGCGGTCGAGTTCTCCGCCAGCGGCGGCGTCGGGCCGCGCAGCGCGCCCGTCCCCTTCGGCGTCAGGGTGATGGCGACATTGGCGTCCGTGCCCTGCGCCTGCAGCGCGACGGTGCCGCCCGCGATGGCGCCGACGGCGACCAGACGGTTCGCGGCAT
>CAZMCV010000016.1:0-40075 GCA_964564645.1 uncultured Acetobacteraceae bacterium | reverse complement strand
GATGGCAGCTGGACCTTCCGGCCGGACGCCGATGACGAGAGCGCGGTGCGGTTCGACTACCGGGTCTCCGACGGGACCACCGCCGTCGACGCCGCGGCGATGCTCGACCTGCTGCCGGTGCCCGATTCCCCCGCCTCGGTCCTGCCGCTGCCGGACGCGATCGCCCGCACGGCGGTGACCTTCTCCTATGTCATCCCCGCGGGCGCCTTCGCGGACCCCGATGCGGGCGACACCCTGCGCTACGGCGTGACCCTGGCGGACGGGTCGCCGCTGCCGGCATGGCTCGTCTTCGATGCGGCCGCGGGCCGGCTCTACGGCCGGGCGGGGACGGGTGACGCGGCGATCCTCTCCATCCGCGTGACGGCGACCGACCAGGGCGGCGCGACAGCCCATGACGACTTCGTGCTGACCGTGGCGAACAACCTGCGCGGCGGGACCGGGCCCGACAGCCTGCAGGGCGCCGCCGGCCCGGACAGCATCACGGGCGACGACGGGGCGGACACGATCTCCGGCGATATCGGCGCCGCGGACGCGGGCTCCGACACCCTGTTCGGCGGGGAAGGCGACGACGTCCTGATCTCGCGCTCGGGCGCCGACCTGATGCGGGGCGGCTTCGGCCGCGACATCGCCATCATCGACCGTGCGGACGCCACCGTCTCCCTCCGCTTCGGGGGCGGGATGCTCGAGGGCGACGGGACCATGGCGATCTCCGTGGAGGCGTACGACCTCCGCCTCGGCGGCGGGAGCGACACCGCTTCCATGGCCGGGGGGGATGACACCGTCGATGCGGGCGGGGCGGAGGACAGCCTGGCGGGCGGCTTCGGCGCCGATGTCCTGCACGGGGGGGACGGCAACGACGCGATCGCGGGGGACGCCGGCGAGGACACGCTGACCGGGGGCAGCGGGGCGGACACGCTGTCGGGCGGCAACCAGCACGACCTGCTGCAGGGCGGCGCGGACGACGATTCGCTGCTGGGCGAGGCCGGCAACGATACCCTGGTCGGCGGTGCCGGCGCCGACCAGCTGGCCGGCTGGGCGGGCGAGGACGTCTTCCGGTACGGCTCCGCCGCCGAGGGCGGCGACACGATCATGGGATACCAGGGCGCTTTCGACCGGATCGAGGTCTCCGCCGCGGGCTTCGGCGGCGGCCTCGTGGCCGGCATGGATGCGGTGGCGCAAGGCCGCTACGCCGCGAATGCCGCCGGGCAGGCGACCTCCGCCGCCGGGATCGGCCAGTTCGTGTTCGAGACCGATACCCGCCAGCTGCATTGGGACGCGGATGGCCGCGGTGCGGGCGTGGCGGTGGTGATCGCCAGCCTCGTCGGCGCGGCGGGCTGGGCGGGGACCGAGATCCTGGTCGTCGCCTGAGCGTTCGTAGAGGAAGGCTCATCGACCCCGATCTGGGAAGGATCCCCCCAGAAATCGCAGAGGGCATGGCTTCGCCCGCAAGAGCCCTTCCGAAGCGCTGAGACGGCGCCGGCCGCCCTCGCCGTGGCACGCCCGCCCGGGCTCTGGCGGGCGGGCCTCGGCCGCGGCGGACCGGTCACGATACACCGCCTCGACATCGGCAGGGGCGCGAGCAGTGACGGGGTGCCGCGGGGCAGGCGCGGTCGCACGCCGCGGTTGCCCGGCGCCGAGGGCATAGCCATGGGATCGCACGGGACGCCGCGGGGCGCATTGCGCAGCCTCGCCCGCCGCTGCACCATCGCCGCGGACCGAGGAGCGGAGCATGGCCGAGGCGCCCGACTTTTCAGCCCTGGTGGACTTGTCCGCAGGCACTGTCGAGCGCAGCGCCTTCACGGATCCCGCCGTCTTCGCGGCCGAGCAGGAGAGGCTGTTCACGCGCGCCTGGCTGTTCCTCGGCCATGAGAGCCAGATCCCGGAGCCGGAGGATTTCTTCACCTCCCGCATGGGCACCGAGAGCGTGATCGTCGCGCGTGACCGCGATGGCGAGGTCCATGTCCTGCTCAACTCCTGCACGCATCGTGGCATGAAGGTCTGCCGGCACGACCACGGCAAGGCGAAGGTGTTCACCTGCCCCTATCATGGCTGGTCCTTCAGCAATGACGGGCGCCTCGCCGGCGTGCCCGGCGCCCTGGTCGGCGTGCCGCATTTCGAGAAGGCCTATCGCGGCGAGCTGCGGCGCGAGGATTGGGGCCTCAGCCGCGCCCCGCGCCTGGCGCTCTACAAGGGCACGATATGGGCGAGCTGGGACGAGCGGGCGCCCGACTTCCTCGACTATCTGGGCGACATGCGCCTCTACCTCGACTACGCGCTGGACGGGCGCGACGGCGCCCCGGGCGGGTCGCGCGTGGTGGCCGGCGTGCAGAAATGGCGCGTGAACTGCAACT
This sequence comes from uncultured Acetobacteraceae bacterium, assembly GCA_964564645.1. GTDB lineage: Bacteria > Pseudomonadota > Alphaproteobacteria > Acetobacterales > Acetobacteraceae > CAZMCV01. The sequence continues at coordinate 37,724 of CAZMCV010000016.1, read as the reverse complement.
GGAAGTTCGCGCCCGAGAATTTCATCGGCGACATGTACCACGATATCAGCCATCGCTCGGTGGATCTGGTCGGCATCGGCCCGGCGGGTGGCAAGGGCCGGCGCGCCGCCTACAGGCCGCGCATCGCCATCGGCTTTCCCGGCCGCGGCCATGGCGTGCTCGGCGAGCTGCCGACGACCGAGCCGGAACCCTACAACGACGCCTGGGCGCTGCATCCCGCGGTCAATGACTGGCACCACGCCGCGCATGAGGCGAGGATGGCGCGCTACGCCGGACGCCCGCGCGTGGCGATGTCGGTCGGCACGATCTTCCCGAACATGAGCTTCCATGGGCGTCAGCCGCGCACCATCGCGGTCGCGCACCCGGTGTCGCCGACCGTGACCGAGATCTGGCGCTGGTGCCTGGAGGATGCCGCGGCGCCGCAAGCGGTCAACGACGCGGCGCGCGCCTACTTCCTGCGCTACTCCGGCCCCGGCGGCATGACCGAAAGCGACGACATGGAGAACTGGTCCTACGCGACGGCCGCCAGCCTCGGGCCGATCGCGCGGCGGCGCCCGTACAATTACCAGATGGGCATGGGCCACGCCCGGCCGGCGCCCGGCCTGCGAGAGGCGGTGGAGTGCGGCGAGCTGACGGAGGAGAATGCGCGCATCTTCCATGGCCGCTGGGCGGACTTCCTGCGTGGCGCTCCGTGGCCGATGCAAGTGTCGCATGCCGCCGAGTGAGGCGGCGCTCGCCGCCCTGGTGCTGCGCCTCGAGATGGAGGAGTGGCTGCTGGCCGAGGCCGACCTGCTGGATGGTCGGCGCTTCCGCGACTGGCTCGCGCTGCTTCACCCCGAGGTGCAAGTGTCCATGCCGATCGCGCGCAACCTCGCCTCCTCCATGCTGGCCGGGGAGGAACGCACCCGCGCCGGACGCGACCTGATGTGGGTGGACGAGGGCTACGCGACGCTCGAGCAGCGGGTGCGCCAGCTCGAGACCGGGATCCACTGGGCCGAGGAGCCGGCCTCGCGCATCACCCGCATCGTTGCCGGGGTGCGCGTGCTGGAGGCCACCCCGGATCGCGTCCTCGCGGGCTGCCGCTTCGTGCTGCACCGGAACCGGCTGGACGATGAGACCGACCTGCTGATCGGCCGGCGGCGCGACGAGCTGGTGCGCGCGGAGGACGGGGCGGGCTGGCGGCTGCGGCGGCGGGAGGTGCTGCTGGACCAGTCCGTGCTGCTGGCGAAGAACCTGACCATGTTCCTGTGAGGAGGTCCCCATGCGCCGCCGCGCCCTGCTGTTCACCGGCCTGCTCGCGGCGCCTGCCGCCCATGCGCAGGGCGCCGCCGACTGGCCGCCGCGGCAGGTGCGCATCCTGGTGCCCTTCCCGGCAGGCCGCGTCACCGACCTGATCGCGCGCATCCTCGCCGAGGGGCTGCGCGACACGGCCGGTGCCACGGCCGTGGTGGAGAACCGTCCCGGGGCGAATGCGGTGCTGGGCCTGGAGGCGCTGAAGCGCGCCGCGCCCGACGGCACGACGCTGCTGGTCGGCGGGCTCGGCAGCCACGGCCTGCCACCCGCGGTGCTGGGCAATTGGCCCTTCGACGCCGCGGCGGACTTCACCCCGATCGGACTCGTCGCCGAGTTCGTGAATGTGATGGTGGTGCCTCCCGACCTGCCGGCGAGGAGCGTGGCGGAGTTCGTGGCCCTGGCCCGCGCCCGTCCCGGCGCGCTGAACTACGGCTACACCAGCGTCGGTGCATCCAACCAGCTCACGGCCGAGCTGTTCCGCCAGAGCACGGCGACGGACCTGACAGGCGTGCCGTTCGGCACCACCGGGAACTCGCTGGTCATGCTGCAACGGGGCGACGTCCAGGTGGCCTTCGAGAACCTGCCGACGGTGGCGGGCGCGGTGCGTGGTGGCACGCTGCGGGCGCTGGCGGTGACCAGCCCCTATCGCACCGACCAGCTGCCCGAGGTGCCGACGATGCAGGAGGCCGGGATCCCCGGCTTCGCGGTCACGTCCTGGATCTCGATCTATGGTCCGCCGAGGATGCCAAGCTCGCTGCGGGCACGGATCGAGGAGACGGTGCGGAGCGTCATGGCCGCCCCGGAAGCGCGCAAGCGCCTGACCTCCGCGGGGTTTGAGCCTGCCTGGAAGGATGGCGCCGCCCTGTCGGCGTTCCAGGAAGCGGAGATCGAACGCTGGCGTGGCGTCGTCCGCACGGCCGGGCTGCGCCTGGACGGCTGAGCGGCACCGACCCGCGCCTTCCGGCATCAGGCGGGGGGTGATCGCCTCCCCCACCGTCGATCGCCGCGGAACGCCACGCCGGGCCTCGTCAACCCGCGGCGCCAAGGCACGCTCCGCCAACACCACCAGAACCGGCCACCGCGCCGCCAGGCCCTCGGCCCTGTCCGCTACGGGACGGCTCCGGCGGCTTCCGCCTGCCGCGTCGCTTCTTCCAGGCCACCCGTCAGCGCCGTGGCGGCGTCGTATTGCGACAGGAAGACGCGGCCCCTGAAGTGCTGAAAGAAGTCGGAGCGCCGCAGACGATCCATCACCGGCCCCTTCACCTCCGACAGGTGGAAGGCGATGCCGGCCGATTGCAGCCGGTCGGCGATGGCTTCCAGGCTTTCCAGCGCGCTCGCGTCGATCATGTTCACCGCCGAGCACATCAGCACGACATGCTCGAGCTCCGGCCTGGCCGCGACCTCGGCGAGGATGCGGTCTTCCAGGAAGCGGGCATTGGCGAAATACAGGCTCTCATCGACGCGGAGCGACAGCAGCGCCGGCGAGGTGAGAACCCTGTGCCGCTCGATGTTGCGGAAATGCTCGGTGCCCGGCACCTGGCCCACGATCGCGATGTGCGGCGTGCTGGTCCGCCACAGGAAGAGAAGCAGCGAGAGCGTGACGCCGGCGATGATCCCGGCCTCCACGCCGACCAGCAGCACCAGCAGGATGGTGGCGGCCATGGCGGCGAAATCGGCCTTCGAATAGGCCCAGGCGCGGCGGATCGCGGCGAGGTCCACGAGCGAGAGGACGGCGACGATGATGGTCGCCGCCAGCACCGCCTGCGGCAGGTAGCGGAACAGCGGCGTCAGGAACAGCGTGGCGCCGAGGATGCCGAGCGCGGTCGCGGCCCCGGCCAGCGGTGTCGCCGCGCCGGCATCGAAATTCACCACCGAGCGCGCGAAGCCGCCGGTCACCGGATACCCGCCCGAGAGCGCGGCGGCGAGGTTCGCGGTGCCGAGCCCGACCAGCTCCTGGTTCGCCACGATGCGCTGCCGGCGCTTGGCCGCGAGCGTCTGCGCGACGGAGACGGATTCGACGAAGCCGACCAGGCTGATCAGCACGGCCGCGGGAAGCAGATCGATCCAGAGCGCCGGGTCGAGGCTGGGCAGCGCGAAGGGTGGAAGCCCGGCCGGAATCGCGCCCACGATGCGCAGTCCGGCCTGGTCGAGGTCCAGCACGACCACCGCGAGGATCGAGAGGATGATCGCGGCGAGCGGCCCGGCCTTGGCGAGCAGGTCCGCCAGCCTTCGCCCGACCCCCGCGCGCAGCAGCAGCGGCTTCAGCGATCGCCGCGCCCAGAACAGGAAGCCGGTCGCGGCGATGCCGGTCGCCAAGGTCGGCAGGTTGGTCCCGCCCAGGCCCTGCGCGAACTCCGCCACGATCCGGGGCAGCGTGTCGCCCTCCGCCCGGATGCCGAGGATGTGCTTGATCTGGCTCGCCGCGATCAGGATGCCCGAGGCCGTGATGAAGCCCGAGATCACCGGATGGCTCAGGAAATTCGCCAGGAAGCCGAGCCGCAGCACCGCCATCGCCAGCAGCACCAGGCCCGAGAGGAAGGCGAGCGTGATCGCCGCCGTGAGGTGGGCCGGCGAGCCGGTGGCGGCGAGCGGTGCGATCGCCGCCGCCGTCATCAGCGACACCACCGCGACCGGTCCGACCGCGAGCGTCCGGCTGGTGCCGAAGACCGCATAGGCCACCAGCGGCAGGATCGAGGCGTAGAGCCCGACCACCGGCGGCAGGCCGGCGAGCATCGCATAGGCGAGGCTCTGCGGCACCAGCATGATGGTGACGATCACCGAGGCGAAGAGGTCGTTGACTGCGTCGCCGCGCGTGTAGCGCGGCGCCCAGTCGAGGATCGGCAGGATCGATGTCAGGCGGCGCATCGCCTCAGCCCGCCGCCTCGATGGCGGCATGGTCGTCCGGCAGGGTCCGCGGCGGGACCGACAGCCCTGCCTTGATCGCCATCGCTGTCATGGCGTGGTCCTCCCGTTCGCCATGGGCGCCGGGCCATGCTGGAGCGGGTGGAACGGGCCGGCCCCGCGGGTCAGGCGACCTTGCGCGTGCTGAAGTACCAGTCGGTCGTGACGTAGCCTTCCGCCCCGCGCTGGCGCGCGGCCTCGGCGGTCTTGGGCGGCGGCACGATGGCATCCTGGCCGGGTGTCCAGCCCTCGGGGGTGGCGATCTTCTGCGCATCGCTGGCCTGCAGCGCCGTCACCAGCCGCAGGATCTCGGGCACCGAGCGTCCATTGCTCATCGGGTAGTAGAGCATCGCGCGCAGCACGCCCTCGGGGTCGATCACGAAGGTCGCGCGAACGGCCGAGGTGTCGCTGGCGCCCGGCTGCACCATGCCATAGGCGTGCGCGACCTGCATCGACAGGTCCTCGATGATCGGGAAGGGGATGGCGATGCCGAATTTCTCCTCGATGTTGCGGATCCAGGCGATGTGCGCGTAGACGCTGTCGATGGACAGGCCGAGCAACTCGCAGCCGATCGCCTGGAACCGCGCGTGGTGCCTGGCGAAGCCGATGAACTCGGTGGTGCAGACCGGGGTGAAGTCGGCCGGGTGCGAGAACAGCACCAGCCAGCGCCCCTTGTAGTCGGCGAGGCGGCGCGGGCCGTCGGTGGTGTTGGCCGCGAAATCGGGCGCGGGGCGATTGAGGCCAGGCAGCGCCAGCGGCGGGTTCGTCTCGGCCATCGTCGGGTCCTTCGGTTGGTGTCAGAGGGCGTTGACGGGCAGCTTCAGGAAGACGCGCCCATCTGGATCGGCGGGCGGCAGCGCGCCGGCGCGCATGTTCACCTGCAGCGAGGGCAGGATCAGCCGCGGCATGCCGAGCGTCCGGTCGCGCGCCTCGCGCATCGCGACGAACGCATCCTCGGTCATGCCGTCGCGCACATGGATGTTGTGCGCGCGTTCCTCGGCGACGCTGCTCTCCCAGCGGATCTCGCGCCCGTTCGGCCCGTAGTCGTGGCACATGAACAGCCGCGTCCCGGGCGGCAGCTCCAGGATGCGGCGCATGGATCGGAACAGGGTGCGCGCGTCGCCGCCCGGGAAATCGGCGCGGGCGGAGCCACCATCGGGCATGAACAGGGTATCGCCGACGAAGGCGGCGTCGCCGATGACATGCGTCATGCAGGCCGGCGTGTGGCCTGGCGTGTGCAGCGCGAAGGCGCGCATGCCGCCGATCATGTAGGTGTCGCCGTCCTCGAACAGGTGGTCGAACTGGCTGCCGTCGCGGCGGAATTCGGTGCCCTCGTTGAAGACCTTGCCGAACACCTCCTGCACGACGGTGATGCGGTCGCCGATGCCGATCTTGCCGCCGAGCCTGCCCTGGATGTAGGGCGCGGCGGAGAGATGATCGGCATGCACATGGGTCTCGATCAGCCATTCGAGGATGAGGCCGCGGTCGCGGATATGCGCGATGATGGCGTCGGCGCTCTCGCAGGTGATGCGGCAGGCGGCGTAGTCGATGTCCATCACGCTGTCGACCACGGCGCAGGCGGCGGAGGCCGGGTCCTTCACCACGTAGCTGATGGTGCTGGTCGGCGCGTCGAAGAAGGCGGTGATTTCGGGCTTCACCGAGAAATCCACGCGATGCGGGATGGCGTTCATGGGGCGTCTCCTGCGGGTGTCGTGCCGCGCGTCAGCTCGGGCCGCGGGCCGGCAGGGCCGGGGCCTGGCGCGCCGCGAGCCAGCGGGCGCCCGCCATGCCGGCGAACATCGCCGCCAGGAACAGCCAGGCCGGCGCGCCGCCGGTGAACACCGCCGTCAGGGCGGGGCCCGGGCAGAATCCGGCCAGGCCCCAGCCGATGCCGAAGATCGCCGGCCCGGCGATGATGCGGGTGTCGAGCCCGGTCGCCGTCGGCAGGTGGAAGCGCTCGGCGAGGATCGGCCGGCTGCGACGCAGGACCAGGCGGAAGCCGAGGAAGGTCACGGCGATGGCGCCGGCCATGACGACGGCGAGGCTCGGATCCCACCCTCCGGTCGGGATCGCGGCGAGATCGAGGAAGTTGAGCACCTTCGCCGGGTCGGACATGCCGGCCGTGATCAGGCCGAGGCCGAACAGCAGGCCGATCGCGAAAGGGACGAGGAAGGCCATGGCGCGCCTCACGGGAGGTGGCGGGTGAGGAAGACCGTGGCGATCGCCGTCGCCATGAAGACCGCGGTGGCGACCAGCGATCGCACCGACAGCCGCGACAGGCCGCAGACCCCGTGGCCGGAGGTGCAGCCATTGCCCCAGACCGCGCCGAAGCCGACGAGCAGGCCGGCGATCGCCAGCGTGGGCGCCGTGGCCTCGATGCGCGGGACCGGCAGGTGGCCGGTGGCCAGCGCGACCAGCAGCGGCGCCACGACGATGCCGAGAACGAAGCCGAGGCGTTCTGCCAGCCCGGCCTCGGCATAGGGAGGCAGCAGGCGGACGGCGATGCCGCTGACGCCGGCGATGCGGCCGGTGGTGGCCATCAGCGCCACCGCGGCGGCGCCGATCAGGGCACCGCCGGCCAATGCCGCGACGGGCGTGAACCCGGTCGCGATCATGTCAGGCCCCGTCCGCGGCGCGGGTGCGGATGCCGGGCCGCGCAACGGCCGGGCAGGGGGGCCGGTCATCGCGCGGCCCGGGGCCAAGAGCGAAGCGAGGGGTGCGATCGTGCGAAGGGACATCGGCCATGGGGGCGTGTTCCAGCGGGTGGCACTGGATTTATATCTGTGAATATGCGAAGATGTCAATATGCTAATGGAATCCACACAAGACACCTTGTCGGAGATGGAGGCGAAGGCGGAGGAGGCGGCACGGCTGCTCGCCACCCTGGCCCATGCCAAGCGCCTGCTGGCGCTCTGCCATCTGCTGCAGGGCGAGAAATCGGTCGGACAGCTTGCGGCGCTGATCGGCCTCGCGCCGACCACCCTGTCGCAGCACCTGGCGCGCATGCGCGATCTCGGGCTGGTCGCGACCCGACGCGAGGGACAGACGATCTTCTACCGCCTGGCGAGCCCCGAGGTGGCGGCGATCCTGGAGACGCTCTACCGGCTCTATTGCGCGCCGCACGCCTCCCGGCCCGGCTGCAACGAGGCATGACCGCGCGGCGGCACGCCGCCGGGATCCGTCAAGCGAAGGACAGCCCGGACGAGTGACGCGTCGATGCCGCGCAACTTCGCGGGCGTTCCGGCGATCTCGACCGGCCGGAGTCCCGCGCCTCGATCGCAGCCTCTGGCCCGCCGCCACCGGGTTCCGGCGTGTCGTCAGCGCGCCCGGTCCGTGGACGGCATGCCGCCCTGCCCGTCGAGGGCTAAATGCCCCTTCCGAAACGACCTGTCGGGCCAAGCGCATGAACCGACGGCATCCCGCGCCGGACCGCTGCGGGTTCGGTGCCGGGCTGGCCGCGGCCACCGCGTCCGCCATGGCCGCCTGCGCCAATTCCCGGCGGTCCTGCCGCCGCCGTGCTCCAGGCCAAGGCGCCGCGGAACGCGACCGCCGGCTCGGTGTCTCCATGCAGCAGAGCCGTTGCGCCCGCCGCGAGATTTCCGTGCCGACGCCCGCCACCGGCTCCAATGCCTGGGAAGGCGGGCAAACGCCCCAGCTCGCGGTCGCCACGGTGCCGTTGCGGAGCAGGAGGTGAGCCTGCCGCCTCGAACGGTCCGTCGAAGGCCTGTCCGACCGCGGCGCCTGGAAGCGCATCGCTCCCCTCTCGTCGATGCCGGCCTTCGCCACCGCGCGGGGCAGCGGCCACGCCGCATGGGCGATCGGAAAGGCCATCCATCTTGCACCGGTGGTCGCTCCCCACGACCTAGGGCGCATGATCAACGCGCAGACTCTGCTCGAACGCGTCCTCGGACAGGGCGCGGTCGTTCCGGCCTCCCAGAATTCCCAGCATCCGGCTTCGCCCTGGACGAATCCGGCGGGTTCCGGCCTTTCGGATGTCGCGGGCACGGCGCGCCGGGCGCTCGACTCCGCCGGCGGGTTGGGGGGGCTGGCGGCCTCGGGCGCGGCCGGCGGCCTGCTGGGCCTGCTGGTCGGCGGCAAGAAGAAGAAGAAGAAGGGCGGCCTCGGCGGGGTCCTCAGCCATGGCGGCGCCGCCATGCTCGGCGCCTTGGCCAACCAGGCCTACCAGAGCTGGCGGCAGGGCCAGGCCCCTGCGCAGGCGCCGGTCGCCTCGCCGCAGCAGGCTGCGGCCGTCGAGCCGCGATTCCTGCCCGCCGCCGCGCCGGCCTCCGACGGACAGCCCTTCGAGCTCGCCCTGATCCGCGCCATGATCGCCGCGGCGAAGGCGGACGGCCATATCGACGCCGAGGAGCAGCGCCGGATCTTCGACAGGGTCGGCGAGCTCGGGCTCGATGCGGAAAGCAAGGCCTTCGTCTTCGATGCGCTGGCCGCCCCCATCGGCGTCTCGGAGGTGGCGGCCCTCGCCGCGACGCCGGAACAGGGGGCGGAGCTGTACCTGGTGTCGCGCCTCGCCGTGGAGCCGGATGAGCCGGCCGAGCGCGCCTATCTCGATGCGCTCGCGCACCGCCTCAGGCTGCCGGCGGATCTGGCGGCCCATCTGGACCGGCAGGCGGACGCGGCCTGATCGCAAGGCCCTGCGCGAGGCCGACCACCCGGCATCGCGCAGGATCGCGTCGACGCCCTGCGGCGGCCCGGCACGATGGCCGGATGCCCGATGAACCTTGGCGAATCCGGGATCGAGGCTAGGCCGGGGCCGGCTATTCCGGCCGCACCCCCGCGCCGCGGAGCACCGCCGCGTAGCGCTCCCGCTCCGAGCGGAGGAAGGCGTCCACCTGCGCGGGCGTCTCGACCCCCTTCTTGATCTGCAGGCCGAGCTCGTTCAGCCGCGGCGCGATCCGCCGCACCGCCTCGTTGTAGGCGGCGCTCAGCGCGGCGATCGCGGCCGGGGGCGTGCGCACGGGGGCGGCCGCGACGATCCAGATGTCCTGCCGGAACTCCGGTAGCCCGGCCTCGGTCGCGGTCGGCACCTCCGGCAGCACCGGGCTGCGCTCCGGCACGCTGACGGCGAGCGCGCGCACCGCGCCGCTGCGCACCTGGCCGAGCGCCTCGGCGGTCGAGACCGCCGTCAGCTGGACCTCGCCGCCCATCACCGCCTGCAGCGCGGGCCCGCCGCCGCGGTATTGCACGAACGGCAGTTCCACCTGCGCCGCGGCGCGAAACACCTCGCCGGTCAGGTGCACCGTGCTGCCGATGCCGGCCCCGGCGAAGTGGTAGCGCCCGGGATCGGCGCGCAGCAGCGCCAGCAGCTCGCCCAGGCTGCGCGCCGGCAAGGTTGGGTTGCACACCAGCACCATCGGCGCGGCGGCAAGGATGGCGAGGCCGGCGAAGTCGGCGGTCGCGTCATAGGGCATCCGCGCCACCAGCGCCGGCGCGATCGCATGCGCGCTGCTGTTGATCAGGATCGTGTAGCCGTCGGGGGGCGCCTTGGCGACCGCTTCGGTGCCGATCAGGCCGCCGGCGCCGCCGGTGCGGTTCTCCACGGCGATCGGCTGGCCGAGCAGGCCGGAGGCCGGTTCCGAGGCCAGCCGGGCCATGAGGTCGGCCAGCCCGCCCGGCGCGAAGGGCACGATGGCGCGGATCGCTCGCTCGGGGCGCCAAGCCGCAGGGGAGGGCTGCGCGGACGCGGAAATCCCCGGCGCCGCGAAGACGCCGGCGAGCAGCAGCGGTCGACGTCGGATCGTCATCTCAGGTCACCTCCCCAAAATCTTGGCCGGTCGCAGCGGCGACCGACGCGGCGAGTATGCATGACGAGGCGCGCCTTTGAAGCATCCGCCGCCCCCGGACGCGAAGGAGGAGCGGGCGCCGTGCCAGGCTCGCCGCCCGCCCGGCTCCGTCTCCGCCCGCTGGTCCATCGCGATCGCCCCGGCGCGCCGCGTCACCGCCCTGTCGAGAAGGTCCAGCCCAGCCCGGCGCGCAGTCGCAGCGTTGGCGAGTCGCGGTCCAGGCCGGTGCCCGCCACCAGCGCGAAGGTGACGCCGTCGCCGAGGCTCCGCTGGAACCCCGCCTCGACGAGGCTCAGCGCGCGCTCGTCGCGGTCCTGCGTCTCCCGGACGTAGGCGGCGACCAGGAGGGTGTCGGTGTCGAGGACATGGCTGACAGCGGCGCCGAGGCGATAGCCGTGGCGCCGCTCGTCGCTGCCCGGATCGGGGCGCGCCAGCCAGCCGGCATTGAGATGCAGGCCCCAATGGCCGGGGCCCCGGCCCGTGACGCGGCTGGCGATGGCCATCAGCTCCGTCGTGGTGCCCTGGTCGCCCGGGCCGGAGGGGAAGGACACCTGGCCCAGCAACGCCATGGTCGGGCGCCAGCCTTCCTGGTCGAAGATCCGCCAGCGGGCGCCCGTGGTGACCTCGCCGAGATCCGCGGAGGCGCTGTCGCCGAAGGTGTAGGCACCGCCGAGCCGCAGCTCGAGCCCGTTCCCGATCCCGTATTTGAGGCTCGGGTTGATCCGGGTGGCATCCGTCCCGTCCCGCCCGCGCGCATAGCCGAGGATCCCCTGCAGGTTCAGCTCGCCCAGCGGCTGGACGAAGGCGTCGCGGACGGCGAAGGGGCTGCCCGCGCCGGGGCGCAATCCTTCCTCCGCCCGGGCCGTGGCCCCGGCGCCCCAGGCCGCGGCGAGCGCAAGCAGCGTCCTTGCCGCGTCCGCGGGGCGTGGCAGGGGCCGGAGCCGCCGCATCAGCCGCGCCACCCCAGTCGGCCGCGCTTGGAGCGGCGTTCCGGCCGGTCGCCGCGGGTCAGCCGCCAGGCGCGCAGGCGCCGCCAGGGGTCCGGCATGTCCGCCCTCCCCGACGGCGTCCCCCGGCGGCTGCCGTCATCGAAATCGTTGCATGCGGCAAGGCGGAGGCGGCCCTCCCGGCCACCTCCGCCCGCATCCCGGCCATGCCTGGTCCCGGCGCCCACCCCGCGGGGCTAGCGCTGCGGCGCCGTCCCGGGCGCGCCGCCCGTTCCGCCGGCGCCGGCCGGCGGGGTCGTCGCGGTCGCACCGGTGCCGCCGCCCGAAGGCGGGGTCGTGGTGCCGGCCGGTGGGGTCGCGGGGGCGGCGGTCGTTCCCGCCTGCCCGGCGGGCTGGGTCTGCGTGCGGTCCCCGACCCTCTGCTCCTCCGCGTCGTCGCAGGCCGCCAGTGTTCCGGCCGCGAGCAGCGCGGCCGCCATGAGGGTGAGCGTGCGGTTCATCGATGGTCTCCTGGCTGTTCCTCCGGGTGCCGCGGGCCCGCCCCGGTCCTCGTCCATCGCGCCGCGCGCGGCGCCCTCGGCGCCACCAACGCTGGTCCGGGCCTTGCGCTCCGCCTTGTCGATCGCGGGGGCGGGTGGACGGCGCGGGGCGGGGACGCCTGCGGCACCCCGCCCCGCGCGCGCCTCAGTTGCTGGCCTGCTGCTGCGTCACCGTGCCGGTGCGCGCGTCGACGCGCAGCCGCACCTCGCGGTCGTTCTGCTTCGCCTTGGCCGAGATCGTGTCGCCGTCGCGCTTGACGTCGCTGACATCCGAGTAGCCGCGGTCGCGGAGCAGGTTCCTGGCCTGGTCCTCGCTAAGCCGGCTCTCGTCGCGCACCTGGCCGGTGCTGGCGTCGATGCGGAGGTTCTCGACCTCCTTGCCGTAGCGCTTGGCCTCCTTGACCTTGAAGGTGTCGCCGTCGCGCTGCAGCCCGTCGATCTCCGAGTAGCCGCGGGCCTGCAGCGCGGAGCGGATCTGGTCCTCGCTCATGCGGCCGGCCTGCGTGCCGCCGGACTGGCCCATGGAGGTGCCGCTGGCGGTGCTGCCCGACCGGTTCGTGCCGGAGGGCTGCGGTGTCGACATCCCGGACGGCCCCTGCTGGGCCTGCATGCCGCCGCTGGCGCTGCCCGGCTGGCCGGGGTTCACCGCCTGCGCCCCGGCGAGCCCATAGGCGCCGATCGCGAGGGCCGTGGCGAGGGTGGTGGTGGAGAGAATTCGCTTCATGTGGTGGCCTCCTGGCTGTGGCTGGCCGCCCGCCCCGACGGCGCTGCCTTGGGTGCCGGGCCCCGGGGGGGGCGGTGGGTGCGCGATCGATGGCGCGCACCGTGGCCCGGCTGCGGAGACAACCGGTGGGCCGGGCGGATGTTCGGGGACCTTCCGCATGGCCAAGCGATGCGGCCGTCCCGTTCAGCGTCCGGGACCGATGGTGGAGCTTCCGGCCGGGATGTCCGGATCGCCGGACATGCGGCGCCGCGCCGTCACCCCGAGGGCAGGCCGAGGCGCCGCATGCGATCCCAGAGCGTGGTGCGGGAGACGCCGAGCGCCCGCGCCGCATCGCCGACCCGGCCGCGGCACCGCGCCAGCACGCGCCGGATGTGCTCCCGCTCCGCCGCCTCGCGCGCCTCGGCGAGGGAGGCCGGCTCGCCCTCGGCCGCGTCCGGCGCGGCATGGTCGGTTCGATCCGCGGCCGAGGCCGCGCCAGGGGTGCCACCCTGCCGCCGGATCGCCTCCTCGGGGAACAGGTCGGACCTGCCGATCTCCTCCCCGGGCGAGAGCAGCACGGCGCGCTCGATCCGGTTGCGCAGCTCGCGGAGGTTGCCGGGCCAGGGATGGGCCAGCAGCGCATCCACCGCATCCTCGGCGAGCCGCCTCTCCGGCCCGCCGGCGGCGTGGGAGAAGTGCTCGAGGAAATGCTGCGCCAGGTCCATGAGGTCCTCGGGCCGCTCGCGCAGCGGCGGCACGCGCAGCCCGACCACGGAGAGCCGGAACAGCAGGTCCTGGCGGAACGTGCCCGCGGCGACGCGTTCCTGCAGCTCGACATTGGAGGCGGCCAGGATGCGCGCGCCCAGCGTCCTCGCCTCCGCGCTGCCGACCGGGGCGTAGCGGCGCTCCTCCACCAGGCCGAGCAGCCGCGCCTGCAGCGAGGGCGAGAGCTCCGCCACCTCGTCGAGGAACAGGGTCCCGTCGCCGGCCTGGTCGAGCAGCCCGGGCGCGGCCGGGCTGCCGAACAGCGCCGCCTCGGCCTCCGCCGCCGCCGAGGGCAGCGCCGCGCAGTCGACCGCGACGAAGGGCGCCTCCGCCCCCGCCATTCCGTGCAGGCAGCGCGCGGCGACCCCCTTGCCGGCCCCGCTCTCGCCCTGCAGCAGCAATGTCGCCCGCGTCGGCGCGACCCGCTCCAGCGCCTCGCGCAGCGCGCGCATCGCCGGCGAGCGCCAGCCGGCCAACGCCGCCTCCGCCGCGCCGCCGCCTCCCCTGCGCGGCGCGCGCGAGGCATAGGCGGCCAGCTTGTCGAGCAGGCGCTGCGGCTCGAAGGGCTTGGGCAGGTAGTCGTCGACGCCGATGCGGATCAGGCGGACCGCCTGCTCCACGCCGCCGAAGGCCGTCATAGCGACGACCGGCACGCCGCCGAGCTCCGGCATCAGCCGCGCCATCAGCGCCTCGCCGCTGCCATCGGGCAGGCGGAGGTCGCAGAGCACCATGGTCGGCCGGTGGCGGCGGAGCATCGCCTCCCCGTCGGCGGCGCTGGTCGCCCAGTAGGTCTTCACCCCCGACAGCCGCAGGAGCTGGACGATCGAGCGGCCGAGCACCGCGTCGTCCTCCACCATGACGACGGAGCAGCCGGCCAGCCCGCTCATGCGGCGAGCTCCGCCGGATCCCGGCCGGCGCCGGCGTCGACCGTCGATGCCACGACCAGCGCGATCCGCGTGCCGCGCCCGCTCGGGCCGGGCCTCACCACGAGGCGCGCCGAGAGCCGCCGCGCGGTGGTCTCCACGACCTCGAGGCCGAGGCCCGGCGCCGTGTCGTCGCCCGCCGCCTCCGGTCGGATCTCCCCGGCCAGGCGTGCGCGCGCGGCGTCCGGCAGGCCGGGCCCGGCATCCTCGACGGCGATGACGAGGCATCCCGCCTCGTCCAGCCCCGCGCGGAGCGAGGCCTCCGAGCCGGCCGGCGAGGCCGCCACGGCGTTCAGCAGCAGGTTCAGCACCGCCTGGCGGAGCGGCGCCGCGTCCACGCGGAACGCACCCGGCAGCTCCACCGCCCATGCCAGCCGCACGCCCCTGGCCGCCGCCTGCGGCGCGACCAGCACGCGGAGGTCGTCGAGATCGGCCGCGCGCAGCGGTCGCCAGGGCCCATGGTCGCGGTGGAAGGCGAGGGTGGAGGAGACGACGCGGTCGATCTGCTCCAGCCCGCGCCCGAGCACCTCCACCGCCTCCTCGCGCTCCGCGCGGTCCTCGCCGAAGCGGCGGATCACCTCGAGGGAGGTGCGGATGCCGGCGAGGGGGTTGCGCACCTCATGGGCGACGGTGGCGGCGAGGCGGCCGAGCGTCGCGGCCCGCTCGCGCCCGGCAAGCTGCCGCTCCAGGCGCTCGCGCTCGGCGACGTGGGCCACCATGGCGTTGAAGGCCAGGGCGAGGCGCCGCGCCTCGGTGCCCGCGGGCGGCAGGCCGGGGGGCGGGATGGACGCGATGCGCCCCTGGCCGGCGCGGTCCAGCGCATCGGTCACGACCAGCACCGGGCGGATGGTGCGGCGCGCGGCGAGCGCCGAGAGTCCGCCGCCGAACACCGCCAGGGCGAGGCTGAAGGCGAGCATGCCCTGCTTGAAGCGGCGGCGGCGATCCGCCAGCACCTCCACGTCGAGCTGGGCGGCGATGTGGGCGATGCGCCGGCCGCCCTCGTCCAGGGGGCGCTGCACCCACACGGCGCCGCCATCGTCCGAGAATTCGAGGGTCTCGCCACGCACCCCGCGGAGGAAGGGGGCCGGCCAGGCGCTCTCCGGGCCGAGGCCGGCACTGGCGAAATGCGCGCCCTCGGGCGTGCCGACGATGATCTGCCGCTCCCGTATCCCCTCCTGGAAGCCGAGCGCGCGGTTCAGCGCGGCCTCGAGCCCGGGGCCATCCCCCCGCGCGACGGCGGGCAGCACGGCGGCGGCGAGGCCGTCCAGGTAGACGCGCCCGAGCCGGGCGATCTCCCGATCCGTCATGCGGCCCATGCCCCAGAGCATCAGGTGGCTGGTCGCGACGGCGAACAGGAACACGGCCAGCCCCGCCAGCAGGGGCACGCGCAGCGAGACGGGCAGGGTCGGGAGCGGCATCGGATCCTTGGGAGGGGGCGCCCTCCTCCGCCCCAACGCCGGAGAGCCCGGGCGGTCGCCCCCCGCCGGGGCTCCGTGATGTCCGGGCACCCCCGGCGGGATTCCGGGCGCGACCGTCCCCGCGCGAAGGCGGGACCGTCGGCGGCGCCCCGAAGCGCCGCGGTCCATGGCCCGCGGGCGCCCGCGCGAACCCTGTGCGGGGCCCGCGACCCGCATCCGATCGCGGCTGCGGCTGGGCTCCGGCGGAAGGCTCCGCAAGGGGCATCGATCCGCGGTGGACCATCATGCGTCCGCTCCGCTTCCGACAAGGGCGATGCGGCATCGCGCAGCGATGGCCGCGCATCGCGCTCAGCCTGGGCCGTCCGGCGGCGTCGGCTCCGGGCGGAGCGCCGAATGCGTCGAGCCATCCGCCCCTGGCAGCGCCGCGAGGGTCCGGGCCGCCACGACGTCCAGCGCGGCCGCGGCGTCGCGCGTGGCCGCCACGTCCTTGCAGAGCGCGACCTTCTCCAACCGTGCCGCCGCCGCGGCCAGGGGCCTCGCGCCGGCCGTGTCGCCGGTTCCCTTGAGCTTGTGCGCGGCCCGTGCCGCGGCAGCGAGGTCCCCGCCCTGCACGGCGCCGGCGATCGCGACACGCTCCTGCGCCACGACGCGCACGAAGCGGTCGATCAGCCGGGCGAGCCGATCCGGCTGGTTCCCGAACATGGCTTCCAGCACCGAGGAATCGAACAGGACCGGGTCGGCCGCGCCGTCCCCCTCGCCGCCGGTCTCCGGCGCCCGTCCCGCCGCCGCGTCCATGGCGAGCACGCGGGTCAGGGCATCGCGCAGCGATTCGATGGCGACAGGCTTGCTGACGAAGCCATCCATCCCGGCCGCGAGGCACCGCTCCGCCTCGCCCTTCAAGGCGCTCGCCGTGACGGCGATCAGCGGCGTGCGGGCGCGGCCGGTTGCCGCCTCCTCCTGCCGGATCGCCCGGGCGAGGCCCATTCCGTCCATGACCGGCATGTGCAGATCCACGAGCACGGCCCGGTGGCCGCCCGCGCGCCACGTCGCGAAGGCGGCCGCCCCATCCTCCGCGACCGTCGCCCTGCAGCCGAGCAGCTCGAGCTGCCGCACCAGCACCTCCTGGTTCACCGGGTTGTCGTCGGCGACGAGGAGGTGCGGCGCCGTGCCGTCCGCCACCGGCAGCGGGACGGCCGGCGCCGTCGGCCGGGGCGCTCCGGCGCGGAGGTCGGGCTGCGCGACCGGGAGGCGCAGCGTCACGATGAAGCGGCTGCCGCGTTCCGGTCCTTCGCTCTCCGCCACGACGTCGCCGCCCATCAGCCGGGCGAGGCGGCGCACGATGGACAGGCCGAGGCCGGAGCCGCCGAAGCGCCGCGTCGTCGAGCTGTCGGCCTGCGCGAAGGGCTGGAACAGGCGCGCCATGGCCTCCGGGGCCAGCCCCAGCCCCGTATCCTCGACCGACAGGGTGACGAGGGCGATGGCGGGCACGCCTTCCGCGGCGACGGTCGACACGCGCACCTGGACGAGGCCGCGCTCGGTGAACTTGATCGCATTGCCGACCAGGTTCAGCAGGATCTGCCGCACGCGCACGGAATCGCCGAGCACCAGGTCGGGGCCGTCCGCATGCGTGGAGCAGCGCAGGTCGAGCGCCTTGCGACGCGCCTCGGGCGCGAATGCCTCGAGGACGGAGTCGACCACCTGCCGCACGGAGAAGGGCAGCACCTCCAGCTCGAGTCGCCCGGATTCGATGCGCGAGAAATCCAGCACGTCGTCGATGATGCGCAGCAGCGCGCCGGCGCTGTCGCGCATCACCGCCAGGCAGCGCGCCTGGTCGGGCGCCAGCCCGCTCCGCTCCAGCACCTCCATCATGCCGAGGACGCCGTTCATCGGCGTGCGGATCTCGTGGCTCATCGTGGCGAGGAAGGTGGATTTCGCGCGGTCCGCCGCCTCGGCCTCCGCCCGCGCCGCCTCGGCCGCGGCCAGCGCCTCGCCGAGCTCCGCCTCGGCGCGCTTGCGGTCGGTGATGTCGGTGTAGGTCAGCACCACGCCGTCGCCCGGCGCGCGCCCGAAGCGGACCTCGAGGACCGTGCCGTCCGGGCGGACCCGCTCGAAGGTCGCCGACGCCGCCTCCAGCCGCTGGCCGCCCTCGATGCCGGCGCGGGCGCGCCGCGCCAGCTCGGCCGCGGCCGGGCTCGCCGCGAACTCGCCCTGCGCGAGCTGGTGCTCGAGGATCGCCTTCATCGGCACGCCCGGCCGCGCGAGCTCGGGCGGCAGCTGCAGCAGCTCGGCCGCGCGGCGGTTCAGCACCGCGAGGCGCCGGTCCGCGCCGTACATCATCAGCCCCTGGCCCATGCTGTCGAGCGTGACGACGAGCGCGCGCTGCGCCGCCTCCGCCTGGTCGCGGGCCGCGGCGAGCGCCGCCTCGGCGTGCCGGCGCTCGGTGATGTCGGTGAAGGTCCGCACCTGGCCGCCATCGGGCAGGTTCCGCGCATGCACCTCCAGGATGCTTCCATCCGGGCGGCGACGCTCGCTCCGCCCCTCCACCAGCGGCTCGCCGTCGCGGACCCGGCGCGCCCGTGCCTCGATGTCCGGCGTCGCGGCGTACTCGCCCTGGTCGAGCTGCCAGGCGATGATGTCGCGCTGGTGGGCGCCGGGGCGCGCGAGCGCGGGCGGCAGCCGCAGCAGCTCCGCCGCGCGGCGGTTGAGCACGCGCACCCTGCGGTCGGGCGCGAACATCAGCAGCCCCTGGTCGATGTGCTCGATCGTCGTGGCCAGGTCGCGTCGCGCCGCCTCGGCCTCGTCGCGCGCCGCCGCCAGCTCCTCCTCGCGCCGCTTCAGCGCGGTGACGTCGCGATAGGCGAGCATGGCGCCGCCATCGGGCAGCGCCACGGTCTTCACCTCGACCCATTGGCCACCCGGGGTCCGGCGGACGTAGCGCGCGCCCTCGGGCCGGCGGAGCAGCGCGGCGCGCGCCTGCACGCGCGCCTCCAGCTCCGTCGCGTCGGCCGGAGGGGGGCCGAAATCGCCGCGCCGGTCCTGGAAGCGCATCACCTCCATCACCTCCGTGCCGGGCGTGGCGAAGGCGGCGGGGAACTCGCCCAGCCGCTCCGCGGCGCTGTTGGCGAAGACCACGCGGAAATCGGCGTCCCACAGCACGACGCCGTCGGTCATGGTCTCGAGCACGCGGTGCTGGATCGCCCGCGCGGCCTGCAGCTCCTCCTCGCGCCGCTTGAGGCGCGTGACATCGCGGTGCGTGGTCAGCATCCCCCCCGCCGGCAGCGCGATGCGGGTGACCTCCACCCAGGCGCCGGTCGGTGCCCGGCAGAGCTCCGGCTCCTCGCCGGTCGGCAGCATGGCCGAGGCGATGCGGGCCTGGAGCGCCTGCTCGTCCTCCGCCGCCGCCTGGCGGACCATGTGGCGCAGGACCTCGCGGCAGTCGGCGCCGATGCGCGCCAGGCCGGGCGGCAGCGCATAGAGCCGCCCCATCGCCCGGTTGGCGACCAGCACGCAGTGGTCGCGATTCCAGAGCAGGAGACCGTCCGCCATCCGGTCGAGGGCGAGCCTGTAGAGCGCCGGGATGTCCCCGTCCTCCCCGTGCCGCGGGGCCAGGCGGGCCGTGTCGCCCGGCGGGGCCGGATCGCGAGGTCGGCTCAGGCGGGCCGGCGGCTCCGTCAGCTCCAGCAGGATCAGCCCGTCCTCGGGCAGCGGCGTCGCCTCGGCCAGAACCGGGGGGGCCGCGGGGCCGCGGCGGAGCGTGAAGCGGCCGCCGGCGCGCAGCAGCGCGGCCAGCGCCGCCCCGTCCGGACCGGCGCTGCGCCCGGCCCCGTTCCCGGCGGGCAGGGCCGCCCATCCCGCGGCGCGCAGGATGTCGGGCAAGGGGCGCGACGGCCAGCCACCCTCCGCCCCGCGCGGATCGTCGCCGAAGAGGATGCGGCGCCCCGCCGGATTGAGGTGCCGCAGCGTGAGATCCGACGCGTCGCAGAGCGCCGCGCCGCCCCCCATCCGGTCGAGCAGCGCCGCCGCGGTGGCGTGCGGCGCCATTCCGTTCCCCGTGGCCTGCTTCGATCCGGTCAGCATGGCCCGATCATGCACGGAGCGACGCCGCTTCGCGCCCCCATTTCCGCCCGGTCCGTTTCCGATTGTTTCGTGGGCCGCGCCGCGCCCCAGGTCCGAATTGACGTCCCGGGGCGAAGCCGGAATCGTGCTGGCGACGGGGTGGAGGGGAGAATGCCGGGAGTCCTTCTCGTCGAGGATGACGAGTTCCAGCGCCAGGTGGTCGAGGGCTACCTGGCCACGCAAGGCTTCACCATCCATGCGATGGCCGACGCCGAGGCCCTTCGCGCCTTCCTGGCAAACGGGGCGGCCGGCCATGATCTGGCGCTCGCGGTGCTGGATGTGAACCTGCCGGGGGAGGACGGGCTCTCGCTCGCGCGGTGGCTGCGGGCCGAGCGGCCGGGGCTCGGCATCGTCATGCTCACCGCGGCGGGCGACACGCTCGACCGGATCCTCGGCCTCGAATGCGGCGCCGACGACTACATCCCGAAGCCCTATGCCCCGCGCGAGCTGCTGGCGCGGCTGCGGGCCGTGCTGCGGCGTTCGGCGGCCATGGCGCCCCAGGGGAAGGGGCCGGCGGAGCCAGCCCGCGCGGCCCGGATCCGGGTGGGCATCGCGATGCTGGACCTGGAGCGGCGCACGCTGGCGGGGCCCTCCGGCGCGGAGGAGCCGCTGACGCTGAACGAGTTCGAGCTGCTGCGGCTGCTGGTGGAGAATCCGAACCGGCCGCTGCACCGCGACTGGCTGCTGGAGCGGACGGCCTCCGGCGAGGGCGACGAGCCGCTCGAGCGCGCGGTGGACCTGCGCATCATGCGGCTGCGGCGGAAGATCGAGACGGATCCGTCGCGGCCGACCGCCATCCGCACGGTGCGCGGCGTCGGCTACATGTACGTGCCGATGGGGGGCGGCTGAGAGTTTGTGAAGGAATGCCCGTCAGCCTCGATCTCGAAGGGATCCTTCGGATGATCGCAAAGGGCATTCCTTCGCAGGTTCGATGTCTTCACGATTTCTGCGCGGGGCGCCGCCACCCGGTGGTGCCCCGCCCATCGTCAGGGGGCGAAATCCGCCGCGCCGAGGGCCGTGCCGCCGATCACCTGTCCGATGCGGATCGAGAGATCGGCCACCGCGTCGCCATGCCGGCCGGCATGCCGGATGACGCCCTCGCCCCATCCCTGCTGCCAGACCGCGCG
Source organism: uncultured Acetobacteraceae bacterium (assembly GCA_964564645.1). Lineage (GTDB taxonomy): Bacteria > Pseudomonadota > Alphaproteobacteria > Acetobacterales > Acetobacteraceae > CAZMCV01. The sequence goes on along the minus strand of CAZMCV010000016.1, from coordinate 17,191 downwards.
GGCGGCGGGCCCGCCTTCGAAGAAGAGGAAGGGCTGGTCGCCGAGCATCAGCGGCTGCGGATCCATGGCCGGGAAGTCGACCCGATCCTCGCCGCGGGTGCAGAAGCGGATGAGGTCCCGCGCTTCGAGTCCGGCGAGCGTCGGCGGCGGGCTCTCGGCGGTGCCGCCCGAGACGAACCGGTCCGCGCCCGCGCCGCCCTCCAGCTCATCGGCGCCCGTGCCGCCGCGGATCGTCTCCGACCCGCCCGGGCCTTCGATCGTGTCGCGCCCGGCCCCGCCCAGCGGCAGGCTGACGCCGAGGAAGCGTCCCCCATCCTCCGGCCCGCCGCTACTCCACCGAGATCCGCGCCTCTCGGACGACGCGCCCGATCTTGTCCATCTCGCCGCGCAGATAGGCGCCGAATTCGGCCGGCGTCCCGCCGACCACCTTGGCGCCCATCTCCAGCAGCCTCGCCCGCGCCTCCGGCGTGCCGACCACCGCCATGACCTCGCGGTTCAGCCGCTCGGTCACCGGCTCCGGCATGCCGGCCGGGCCGATCACCGCGTACCACTCCACGACGTCGAAGCCGGGCAGCGCCGCCTCGGCGATGCTCGGCACGTCCGGCAGGTAAGGCGCGCGCGCGGCGGAGGTGACGCCGAGCGGACGCACCGCGCCGGAGCGCACATGCGGCAGGGTGGAGCTGGCATTGCCGAACATCAGCTGGATCTGCCCGGCCACCAGGTCCGCCAGCGCCGGCCCGCCGCCGCGATAGGGCACGTGCACCATGTCCACGCCTGTCGCCAGCTTGAACATCTCGCCCGAGATGTGCACCGCCGAGCCGATCCCCGGCGAGCCGAAGGAGAGCTTGCCCGGATTGGCCTTCCCGTAGGCGATCAGCTCCGGCACCGAGCGCACCGGCAGCGAGGGATGCACGACCAGGATGTTGGCGACGTCGGCGAGGTGCAGGATCGGCGTGACGTCGTTCACCGGGTGGTAGGTCTGCCGGGTGAGCAGCGCAGCCGAGACCAGCGTGCTGGTGACGATGGCGATGCCGTACCCGTCCGGCGCGGCGCGCAGCAGCTCCGCCGTGCCGATGGCGCCCGAGGCGCCGCCGCGGTTCTCCACCACGACCGGCTGGCCGAGCGCGGCGGAGAGCGGCGGCTGGATCTGCCGCGCCAGGATGTCCGTGGTGCCGCCCGGCGGCCAGGGCACGACCAGGCGCACCGGCCGCGTCGGCCAGGCGGCCGGCTGGGCGTGGGCGGCGGCGGAGACCGCCAGCGCCCCCGCCCCGGCGAGAAGATCACGTCGCAGCATGTTGGTGTCCTCCCTGTCTTCGGCGCGCCCCTCAGCTGGCGGACCAGCCGCCATCGATCGGCATGGCGGCGCCGGTGATGTCCTCGGCCTCCGGCCCGCAGAGGAAGGCGGCGAGCGCCGCCACCCGGTCCGCCGCGACGAAGCGGCGCGAGGGCTGCTTGCCTTCCAGGAACGCCGCGACGGAAGCCGCCCGGTCCGTCTCGCCGCGCGCTGACATCTCCGCGGCGATGCGCGCCTCGATCGCCGGCGTGGGCACGGAGCCGGGGCAGATCGCGTTGCAGGTGATGCCGCCCTGCGCCGTCTCCAGCGCGACCGCGCGGGTCAGCCCGATCAGCGCGGTCTTGGTGGTGACATAGCCCGCGCGGCCGGCCGCGCCGACAAGCCCGTAGATGGAGGAGACGTTCAGGATGCGCCCCCAGCCGCGCCGGCGCATCCCCGGCAAAGCGAGGCGGATGGTGTGGAAGGCCGCGTTCAGGTTCACGGCGATGTCGAGGTCCCAGTCTTCCGGCGGCAGCGCCTCGATTGGCCCGAAATGGCGGATGACGGCGTTGTTCACCAGGATGTCGGGGCCGCCCGGCGCCGCCCCGGCCTGCGCCATCAGCACGGCGATCGCCTCCGGCCGCGCCAGGTCGGCCTCGGCGTAGAGGACGCGCGTGCCATGCCGTGCGGCCAGCTCGCGCGCGACGGCCTCGCCTTCCGCCGCGGGCAGCAGCCCGTGCAGCATCACAGCGCAGCCCTCGGCGGCAAGGCGGGACGCGATCGCGTGGCCGAGCCCGCCGGTGGATCCCGTGACCAGGGCGCTGCGGCCTGTCAGGGCGCCTTGCATGCGCGTTTCCTCCCATGCGGCCAGGCCGGCATCGGACCGGGACGCTATCGCCCGGGTCGGGCAGGGGCAAGCGAGCCTTCCGGGCGCCGCTGCTTGGCAGATCCGGACCGCCTGCGCATGATCGCCCGAGAGAAGCGGCCGGGGCCCGGCCTTCGACGGAGGCAGGCCGCCGGAAAACGGGAGGAGACCACCGGCATGCGCAGACGCACCCTGCTGGCCGCGACGGCAGCCATGCCGCTCGTGCCCGAGGCCCGGGCGCAGGGCGCCGCCTGGCCGCAGCGCAACGTCACCATCCTCGTCCCCGCGGCACCCGGCGGCACGCTCGATGCCCTGGCCCGCCTGCTCGCCCAGGCCATGTCGCCGCGCGTCGGGCGCGCCGTGGTGGTCGAGAATGTCGGCGGCGCGGGCGGGCTGATCGGCATGCAGCGCGCGGCGCGGGCCGAGCCGGACGGCCACACCCTGGTCTTCGGCAACATGGGCGTCATGGCCGCCTTCGTCGCGCTGAACCCGGACCAGGGCTACGATCCGCGGCGCGACCTGGCGCCGATCGGGCTGATGGCGCATGTGCCGATGGTCCTCGCCGCCAGCCCGGGCAGCGGCGTGCGCGACCTGAAGGGCCTGCTGGAACGGATGCGGGAGCGCGGGGACGGCGTCACCTTCGGCACCGCGGGTCTCGGCACCACGAGCCACCTCGCGCCGTCGCTGCTGCTGCACCTGACCGGGCTGCGCGCCACGCTCGTCTCCTACCGCGGCGCGGGGCCCGCCATGATCGACCTCGCGGCGGGCACCATCGACGCTGTGATCGACCAGACCGTCACCATGATCCCGGCGCATCGCGGCGGCCGGGCGGTGGCGCTCGCAGTCAGCGGCACGCAGCGCGCGCCGCAGATCCCGGAGGTGCCGACCTTCGCCGAGGCCGGCCTGCCCGCCTTCGACCTGGTGATCTGGAACGCGCTCGCCGCGCCGCGCGGCACGCCGCCCGGCCTGGTCGCGCGGATCGCGGAGGCGCTGGAGGCGTCGCTCGCGGATGCCGAGCTGCAGCGCCGCCTTGGCGACCTCGCCGCTGTCCTGCCGACGCCCGAGGAGCGCGGCCCCGAGGCGCTGCAGCGGCGCATCGCGACGGATGCCGAGCGCTGGATCGCGATCGTCCAGGCGGCCGGGCTGGCGCGGCGGTGACCGGGCGCGACGCCGCCCCCTTCGCCGGCGAGGCGCTCGGGCGCCTCGTCGCCGAATCCGTCTGGCAGGACATCCCGCCGGCGCTTCGGCGCGAGGCGACGCGGTCGCTGCTGAACCACATCGGCTGCGCGCTCGGCGTGGCGCGCGACGAGGCGGTGCGGACGGCGCTCGAAGTGATGCGCCCCTTCTCCGGCGCGCCGGTCGCGACCGTGATCGGCCAGGCGGCGCGGCTCGATCCGATGGGCGCGGCCTTCGTGAACACGATCGCCTCCAACCTGCTCGACTACGACGACACCCATCTCGCGACCGTGATCCATCCGTCCGCGCCCGTCGCGCCGGCGGTGCTCGCGCTGGCCGAGCAGGGCGGGCATTCGGGCCAGGCGGTGCTGCACGCCTTCCTGCTCGGCGCGGAGGTCGAGTGCCGCATCGGCCTCGGCGTCTCGCCCGGGCATTACGACCGCGGCTGGCACATCACCTCCACCTGCGGGACCTTCGGCGCCGCGGCGGCCTGCGCCAAGCTGCTCGGCCTCTCGGCGGAGCAGTGCTGGCACGCCCTCGGCATCGCCGCGAGCCAGGCGGCCGGCATCGTCGAGAACCTGCCGACGGCGGCGAAGAATGTCGGCATGGGCAATGCCGCTCGGAACGGCATGCTCGCGGCGCTGTTCGCAGAGCGCGGCTACCGCGCCGCCCCGGCCGCGATCGAGGGCCCGCTCGGCTGGGCGCGCGCCACCGGCGACGTGCCGGACCTTGCCGCGATCGCCGGGGATCTCGGCACGCGGTGGGAGATGGCGCGCAACACCTACAAGCCCTATCCGGCGGGCATCGTCTTCCATGCCGTCATCGATGCGTGCCTGGCGCTGCGGGCGCGACACGCCGCGCCGCCCGAGGCCATCGCGCGGGTCACGGTCGCGGGCGATGCGCTGCTGCTGGCGCGCGGCGACCGGGAGGTGCGGAACGAGCGGGACGCGCGCGTCAGCATCCACCATTGCGCGGCGCTCGGCTTCCTGCGCGGCACCGCCGGCGTGCGCGACTTCGAGGCGGAGGCCGTAGCGGACCCGGCGCTCAGCGCCTTCCGCGCCAAGGTGCGGGCCGTGCAGGATCCGGCGCTGCCGCGCGGCGCTGCCCGGGTGACGGTCGAATGGGCGGACGGAATGTCGGACAGCGAGACCGTTCTGGCGGCGCGCGGCAGCGCCGAGCGGCCGCTGAGCGACGAGGAGCTCGCGGCGAAATTCGCGGCGAACGCGGCGCTTGGTGGCTTCGGCGACAGCGCCGCCGCCCAGGTCGCGGCCATCCGGGGGCTGGAGGAAGCGCCCGATGTGCGGGGCCTGATGCGCCTGCTGGCCGGGGATCATTGACAGGCGCAACGACCGGACGGCGCATCCCTGCGCCGGTCGCAGCGGCCGGGCTGGTGGATCGGCCTTCACGGACCTCGCGGCGCCTCATCCCGCCGCCGCGAGCACCGGCACGCGCTGCACGGGATGCAGCCTTCCCTCCCGCAGCACCAGCACGCGGTCGGCGGCGGCGATGGTGTCCGGCCGATGCGCGATCACGATCCGGGTGATGGCCAGCCCCGCCAGCGCCGCGTTCACCTCGCGCTCCTTCGCCAGGTCGAGATGGCTGGTGCCCTCGTCCATCAGCAGGATCCTCGGCCGGCGGTAGAGGGCGCGGGCGAGCAGCAGGCGCTGTCGCTGCCCGCCCGACAGGGCCGTGCCGAGGTCGCCGACCAGGGTCGAGTAGGTCATGGGCATGGCCATGATCTCCTCGTCGAGCCCGGCGAGGCGCGCGCAGTCGCGCATATGGCCGAGATCCGGCCGCGGATCGAAGAAGGTGATATTCTCCGCGATCGAGCCGTCGAGCAGCGCGTCGTCCTGCATCACCACGCCGGCGGCGCCCCGCAGCGCGCCGAGGCCGGCGGCGTCGAGCGGACGGCCATCCAGCAGCACCTGCCCGGCGCAGGGCCGCAGCACGCCGAGCAGGACCTTGAGCAGCGTCGTCTTGCCGCCGCCCGACGGGCCGGTGATCGCGACGAACTCGCCCGGCCCGACCTCGAGGTCGAGCCCCGAAAGGATCTCGGGCTCGTCGGCACCATGGCGGAAGACGATGCCGCGCAGGTCGATGCGGCCCTCCACCGGGCGCGGCACCAGGCTCGCCGCGCCGTCCAGGCCCGGCTCGCGCTCGCTCAGCGCGATGTCGGCGATGCGCTGCAGATGCAGGTCGAGCAGGCGGAAGCGGATCGCCGTGTCGACCAGCGCGCCGGTCTTGTCGAGGAATTGCTGGCGCCAGGCGGTGAAGGCGAAGAGCATCCCGACCGTCATCGCGCCCTCGATCGCGAGCCCGGCCCCGAGCCAGACCACCAGGACGAGCTCGAGCCCGGTCACCAGCTCCCGCGCGCCGCGGAAGCCCTCCCGCGCGCGGCCGAGCGCGGCCTCGCGCGTGACGGCCTCGGCATGGCGGCCCTGCCACAGCGCCTCGCGCTCCGCCTCCGCGCCGAACAGGCGGATGGCCTGGATGGCGCGCGCCGTCCCGATGAAGGTGGTCTGCTCGCGCGCCTCGGCCTCGATCAGCGCCTCCTCGCGGCGCCGCAGCACCCGGTAGCCCGCGACGCGGATCGCCACGTGCAGCGCCAGTGCGCACAGCACCACGGTGGCCAGGAGCGGGCTGTAGAGCAGGATCATCGCCAGGGTCAGCGCCGCCATCAGCCCATCCACCGTCGCCGCGACCAGGCCCTGCGACAGCAGCTCCGTGATCGGCCGCGTCGCCTGGAAGCGGGAGACGAGGTCGCCGATGTGGCGCCGGTGGAACCAGTCGACCGGCAGGCGCAGCAGGTGGTGGAACAGGTTGGCGACGGCCTGGAAGCCGATCGCCGCGTTCAGGGCGACCAGCACCTGGCCGCGCAGCAGGTCGGCGCCGAGCCGCACCAGGGTGAGCAGGGCGAAACCGATCGCCAGCGCCAGCAGCAGCCCGCCATCGCCGGCCAGCACCGCCTCGTCCACCGCGAGCTGGAGGTAGAAGGGGCTGGCCAGCACGAAGGCCTGCAGCACCAGGGAAAGCAGCAGCGCCATCGCCACGGCGCGCCCGGCGCCGTCCACCGGCCCGACCAGCTCCCACAGCGAGAGGCGGCGCACCTCCTTCGCCGGCGCGAAGCCGGTCGTCGGCGTCAGCTCCAGCGCCACGCCGGTGAAGTGGCGGCCGAGCTCGGCCAGGTCGAGGCGCCGCACGCCGCGCGCCGGGTCGTGGATCGTCGCCCGGCCGCCGCGCACCGCCTTCAGCACGACGAAATGGTTCATGTCCCAGTGCAGGATCGCCGGCGTGCGGAGCTGCGCCAGCGCCTCCGGCTCCAGCCGCAGGCCGCGGCCGGTGAGGCCGAGGCGGCCCGCCGCCTGCAGCAGGCCGAGCATGGTCATGCCCTGGGCGGAGATCGGGATGCGCCGGCGCATCGCCGGCAGGTCGGTCTCGAGCCCGTGGTAGCCCGCCACCATCGCAAGGCAGGCAAGCCCGCACTCCGCCGCCTCCGACTGCCGCAGCATCGGCAGCCGGGGCCCGCCCGCGAGGTGCGGCATGCCGAGCGGCGCTCGCATCACATCCGCCCCCGCGCGCTGAGCAGCGGCTCCAGCACCCAGGCCAGCAGGCGGCGCTCCTCCAGCACGATGTCGGCGCGCAGCGTCATGTCGGGCTGCAGCGGCAGGTCGCGCCCGCCCGCGCGCATCATGGGCCGGTCCAGCCGCACCGCGACGCGATAGGCCGGGCCGGAAGGACGCACCGGGCCCGCCACCTCCTCGGGCGCGACCATGGCGGCGGAGACGCTCTCCACCGTGCCGCCGGCGACGCCGAAATGCTGGAAGGGGAAGGCGTCGTACATCAGCCGCACGCGCTGGCCGGGCTGGACGAAGCCGATGGCACGGGAGGGGACGAAGAGCTCGGCCTGCAGCGCCGAGCCCTCCGGCACCAGGGTGAGCACCGGCCGCGCGGGATCGACGCGCTGGCCCGGCGCTGCGGCGAGGGCGGTGACGCGGCCGGCCAGCGGCGCGCGCAGGACCAACGCGCGCGCCGCCGCCACCTCGGCGCGCTGGCGCCCGAGCTCGGCCAGCGCGGCTTCAAGGCGCGCGGTGCGTTCCGCCGTCTCGGCGGCATGCGTGTCGCGCTGCAACGCGGCCTGCGCCGCCTCCTGCACCACGGCGGCGATGCGCTGTTCGAGCGCGCCGAGATCGAGGCGCTGCGACAGCGCCATGTCCTCGCGCGCCCGCGCCTCGGTCTCGGACAGCAGGCCGCGGCGGCGCAGCTCGGTGGCGGCGGCGGCGCGGTCCTCGGCCAGCGCCGCGCGACGCTCCTGCAAGGCGCGCTGGGTCGTGAGCGCGAGGCGGTCGGCGGCGAGGGCGGCCAGGCGGGATTCGAGGCGCGCCGCCTCGGTCGCGCTGCGCGTGGCCTCGGCGGCGAGCTGGTCGCGCAGCAGCACCTCCTGCCGGTCGAGCGCGGCGCGCAGCGCGGCGTCCAGCGTGCCGCCGCCGTCCAGAGACTGCGCGAAGTCGAGGGTGAGCAGCGGGTCGCCGGCGGCGACGGCATCGCCCTGCGCGACATGCAGCGCGGCGACGAGTCCGGCGCGTGGTGGCGCCAGGCGCAGCGCGCCGGCCTGCGGCACGAGGGTGCCGACCGTGGGCTGGCGGCGCGCATAGCCGGCGCTGGCGAGGAAGGCGCCGGTGGCCAGCGCGGCGCCGAGGATCAGCGCGGCCGGCAGGGTCCAGCGCAGCGCGCGCAGCCCGCCGAGGCCGATCCGCGCGCCGGCCTCCGGGTCCACCTGGCGGAAGAGAGGGAGGGTGTCGCTCATCTTGCCTCCGCGGCCGCGCCGCCGCCGCGCGCGGGCTGCGGCGAGGCAAGACGCCGTGCTTGATCTTCACGGGCAGGACGAGGCCGCCGCCACCTGCGGCCTGGGCGAGCTCTTGCGGCGGCAGCGGCTGCGGCGGACGATTGGCGCCGGTCATGGCCCCACGCCTCCATCCTCGGACGACCATGCCGCGACGATGCCGCCCGTGGTGCGGCAGAGGACATATCCGGAGGAGCCTTGCGGCTCCCCGCCGACCGCGGCGCGAAGTCCTCCGTCGCCACCGGCCGGATGGCGCGGGACGCGTGCGGTTCGGGCGCCGGCGACGCGTTGACGATGGTGAACTCCGACATCGCCGGTTTTCCTGGTGGGGCTGGGGTTTCAGTCGCCGTGCTTGATCTTGACGGGCACGACGAGGCCGCCGCCGCCGCCCGCGGCCAGGGCGAGGTCCTGTGGCGAGAGCGGCCGCGGCGACGGGGTGGTCCTGGTCATGGTCGGGTCTCCTGTTGAGGTGGTGTGGGGTTGGATGCGCCGGCGGATGTCCCGCGGCCTGGCGGCCCCGGCGTTGCGGCCGCCGGGGCGCGCCGCATGTGCCATGGGACACGACGTTGGTCCGGAGCGCCCTTGGCTGGTCAGCGCCAGGTCGAGGCACTGGTCTGCGGACGCATGAACCTGACGCTCCCGTCGCAAAGGACGACGTTCGCGCCGGTGCCGCCACCCGCGAAGCGGAGCTTCTCCGGCACCAGCGACTGAAGGCTGAGGGTCGCGGGCGCCTCGGGCGTCGGCGACGGATCGGGCATATCGATCCCTGTCATGGTCGGATCTCCTGTGGTCCGGAACCCTTCAGAAGTGCTGGCCGGACGCGCAGTGCAGATTGAGAATCGGCGTGGAGGCGGCCGTGGTGGAGCCGCCCGCGACGGCGCCGCTTCGCAGCACTGCGCCGCCGCCGCTGGCCTGGGCCAGGTCGGACAGGGACAGCGGGCGTGGCGGCGTGGTGGTCGTGGTCATCGATGGGTCTCCTGGCTGAGGCGTGGGCCCGAGGGGCAAAGGAAGACCTTCACGCGCTGGCCGGGGGCGGCGCCTCCGCCGGCCTGCGCGAGGTCCTGCGGCGACAGCGGGCGCGACGGCGCGCCGGTGCTGTTGGTGATCGGGTCTCCAGGGTCACGGATGCCCGGGAGCGGCACGTCCTGCGACGCGGCGATGCGCATGCGGGTCATCGAGCAGGGATCGCCACCTGGAAGGAGATCGAGACGGGCGGGACGGTCGTGCCGCCGCTCCCGCGCGAGACGCTGCCGTCGATGCCGTCGAACCTGATGTAGGCCGCGCCGCCGCTGGCTTGCGCCAGCGCGTCCCCGGTCAGGATGCGCGGGGCGGGCGTGTCGGCGTTGTCGATGGCGTGGTTCATGGCGTGGTCCTCCTTTCGTGCCGTTGATGATGGGCGGGTCGCGTGACGACGCCCTCCGCGATCGGATCAGCCGGCGCGCAGCGAAACCTGGAAGGGGAACTGGCCGGGCGCGGCGGGCGTGCCCGAGGTGCTGCGCGAGACTTCACCGTCGACGCCGTCGAACTTGAGGTAGATCGCGCCGCCGCTGGCCTTCGCGATCTCCTCTCGGGTCAGCGGGCGCGGGTCGGGGGTGGTCGTGGTCATGGCGAGGGTTCCTTCGTGTTGCGATGGCGGCGGGTGCCGCGGGGGCACCGTGCAGGCTTCCAGATCGGTGAATCCAGTGACATGATTTCAGCGATATGCTGAACGAAATCGACCTCTCCCGGACCGACCTGAACCTGCTGGTGCTGTTCGAGGCGGTGTTCCGCACGCGCCATGTCGGCCGCGCCGCGGAGCAGCTGGACCTCTCGGCCTCCGCCATCAGCCATGGGCTCGGCCGGCTGCGACGCCTGCTGCACGACCCGCTCTTCCTCAAGCATCCGAAGGGCATGGTGCCGACCGAGCGGGCGGAGGCGCTGGCGGGCCGGATCGCGGAGATCCTGCGGCTGACGCGCGAGGTCGTCGCCGAGGCCGAGCCCTTCGATCCGGCCCGCTCCGACCGCCGCTTCACCATCGGGATGACGGATGGCATCGCCGCGCTCGCGCTGCCGCCGCTGCTTGCCGCGGCCCGCCGCGCCGCGCCGAGGGTCGACATCCGCGTCCGCCACCTGATGCCGGCGGAGACGGCCGCCGCGCTCGACCTGCGCCAGGTCGATGTCGCCGCCGTGCCGGCGATCGGCGACCTGCCTGCCCGCTTCGCCGCCCGCGCCCTCTACGAGGAGGAGTTCGTCCTCGCCATGCGGGAAGGCCATGCGCTCGGCGCCGCGCCGACGCTCGAGGCCTATTGCGCGGCGCAGCACCTGGTCGTCTCGCCGACCGGCGACGCGCATGGCCTCGTGGACACGATGCTCGAGGCGCGGGGCCTGTCGCGGCGGGTCGCGCTGACCGTGCCGAGCTTCCTGCTGGGGCTGGCCGCCCTGGCCGAAACCGACCTGGTCGCGGCGATGCCGAAAGGGCAGATCGACGTGCATGCGCGCCGCTTCGGGGTCGTGAGCGCGCCGCTGCCCCTGTCGCTCGGCCGGTTCGCGGTGCGGGCGGTGATCCCGCGCGCGGGGGCGGCGGATGCCGGCCTGGCGTGGCTCCTGGGGCTGCTGGAGGCAACCTGGCGGCAACGGCGCGCCACCGGCCGTGGCGGCCGGCGAGGGCGCCTGCGCTGAGCTTCGCCGCGATGCGCGGGGCGCCCCGCCACGCGCCCGACACCCTGGCGACGATGCCGGCGAACGGCACCCCCACCGACGCGCCGCACGACGCGGATGCCGGCCGTTCCGGGCGCCTTCGGCAGCGCCGGCGCGTCCTGCGTCCGGCACGTGGTCGGCCTCGCGCGCTCGATCGCGCGACGGGCGTCGCGGCAGGGTTGTGCCGGGAAGTCATTCGGCCAGGCGCGGGGCGTGCCGGCCGGGTGCCATGGCCCTGCGTCACGGGGAGGTCGGATCGGACGGGACACGCCTCGGCTTGCGGCTTGCCGCTTCCTGCGACATCCTCCGGGCGGGAGACGCCTGTCGCGGCAAGCCGCGACCGATGAAAGGCGACGCATGAGGGAGACCGCTGCGGGCGGAGCCGCGCAGCCGGCCGCGCGATCGGCAAGGCCGCTCTCGTTGTTGCGGCCCACCGTCAAGCCTCTGCTGGGAGCCCTGGGCATCGGGACGCTCCTCGCCCTCTGGGAAGCCGTCGGTCGGTTCGGCGTCATCAACACCTTCCTGATGCCGATCCCGAGCGACCTCGTCGTCGCGGCGGAGGAGATGCTGGCCGATGGGTCTCTGCTGCGGCACACCGCGGCGAGCATCGACAGGGTCCTGGTGGGCTTCGTGCTGGCCTCGGTCGTGGGCCTCGGGCTCGGCGTCGCGCTCGGGCGCATCCCGCTGCTCTCGGACCTGCTGCGGCCGATCGTCGAGGTGTTCCGCCCGATCCCGCCGATCGCCTGGACGCCGCTCGCAATCCTCTGGTTCGGCGTGGGCGACGCGCCGAGCTACTTCCTGGTGTTCATCGGCGCGGTGTTCCCGGTCTTCGTGAACACCTTCGCCGCGGTGAGGAACATCGATCGCACCCAGATCAACGCCGCGCTCTGCCTGGGCGCCGGTCCCTGGATGCTCCTCCGCGACGTGCTCGTCCCCGCATCCCTGCCGCTGATCTTCCCGGGACTTCGGGTCGCGCTCGGCGTGGGGTGGATGTGCGTGGTCGCCGCGGAGCTGATCGCCGCCCAGTCGGGGCTCGGGTACATGATCCAGCAGAACAGGCTGCTCCTCCAGACGCCCCGCGTGGTGACCGGCATGCTGGTCATCGGTGCGCTCGGCCTGTGCATGAGCGCCGCCATGGGCTGGGTCGAGCGCCGGCTCACGCGCTGGTCGCCGGCGGGGCGGGGCTGATGGCGCCGCCCGACCAGGAGGTGCTCCGCATCGACCGCGTGGGCATGGAATTCCCGGCCCGCGGAACGGCCCCGCCGACGAAGGCCCTCGAGGGCGTCAGCACGTCCCTGTGCCGCGGCGAATTCGTCGCGCTGCTCGGGCCGAGCGGATGCGGCAAGTCGACGCTGCTCAACCTCGTCGCGGGCTTCCTCAGGCCGACGAGCGGGATGGTCCTGCACGAGGGGGCGGTCGTCACGCGACCGGACCAGCGCCGGACGGTCGTATTCCAGGACTACGCGCTGTTCCCGTGGATGAGCCTGAGGCGGAACGTCGAGTTCGGCCTGAAGGCGAAGGGGGTCGGCGCGCGCGAGCGGGCGCAGCGCGCGGGCGAGTGGCTGGCCCGCGTGCAGCTCCGCGGCTTCGAGGACCGCTATCCGCACGAGGTCTCGGGCGGGATGAAGCAGCGCGCCGCCATCGCGCGCGCGCTCGCGCCCGAGCCGTCCCTGGTCCTGATGGACGAGCCCTTCGGCGCGCTCGATGCGCAGACCAGGGTGCTGCTCCAGGAGGAGGTGGCGCGCATCACGACGGGAGCGGAGCGGACCGTCCTGTTCGTGACCCATGGGATCGAGGAGGCGGTCTTCCTCGCGGACCGCATCGTCGTGATGAGCGCCCGCCCGGGCCGCGTCCGGGCGGAGTACCCGGTGCCGTTCCCGAGGCCGCGGCTGCCCGACATGCGCAGGGACCCTGCCTTCGTCGGGCTCGTGCAGGACCTCTGGGACGCCCTCAAGCCCGAATGGCAGGAAGGAGTGCAGGATGACCAGGCGGCGTGATGTCTTGGCGATGGGCGGAGGCCTTGTCGCGGCCGCCCAGGGCTTGCGCGGCGCCCGGGCCCAGTCGGGCCCGGCCGCGGTGCGCTTCGGCTGGCAGCCGACGACGACGGTGCAGGCCCAGATCGCGCACACGCTCGCGAAAACCGACGTGCTCGAGCGCAACCGCATCAGCGGCACGGCGACCATGTTCAGCTTCGGCCCGGCCGTGAACGAGGCGCTGCTCTCGGGGGCGGTGGATCTCGGTTTCATCGGCGACATGCCATCGGTCTCGCTGACCGCGACCGGTGCCCCGGTCACGATCCTGGCGCGCATGTCCACCTTCCGAGGCTCGATCCTGGCCTCGCCCGGAAGCGGCGTGCGCTCGGTGGGCGACCTGAAGGGCAAGCGCCTGCACGGCCCGTTCGGCAGCTCGATCTACCTCGCCGCCCTCGGGATGCTGCGGCAGGCGGGCCTCCAGCCGGGGCGCGACGTGGAACTGGTCAACATGGCCTTCGCGGACATCGCGGACGCGCTCCGGGCGGGCCGCGTCGAGGCCGTCTTCGTGTGGGATCCCTGGATCGCGCTCTACGAGGCGAATGGGCTGGCGAAGGAGGTCGCCTCGGACACCTCGCTGACCATGGTCGTCGCCGCCAGGAATGACTGGCTTCGTGCCAATGCGGACGCCGCCGAGCGCTTCCTCCGCGCGCAGAAGGAGGCGCTCTTGTGGGCGGCGGGCAACAAGGAGACGACGAACCGGTGGTTCCGGGAGCCCGAGCCCGCGCGCGCGCTCCCGGAGCCCCTGGTCGAGCGCACCACGGCGTTCGACCCGCAATGGGACGCGAAGGAGCTGGGCCAGGTGCGCGTGTCCTTCACGGCCGCGGAGCGGGAGCGCTACCAGGGCCTGGCGCGGGCCGCCCACGACCTGCGCATCACGCCGAGGCTGTCACCCGTGGCGGACAGGCTCGACATGAGCATCGCGGAGCGCGTCGATTCCAGCACATGGGAGTTCGATCCGAAGTCCATCCGCATCAAGGGTTGAGGTGAGCGGGTCGGCCTCTGGCAGGCAGGCCGTGGCTGGTCCCCTGCCCGACGGTCTTCAGCACCCGCCCGACCCGCGAGGCGCTGTGCCCGGCGGCGCCATCAGGCGATCTCGAGTCCGGCGATCGCAGCGTCGCGAAGCGTGAACCGGAACGTGAACCGGATAGGGCTGCCGGGGAAATCGCCGGCGGTCGGCCCCTCCACGATGATACGGCCATCCTCTTCACGCCAGCGCTCGGGCGTGAAGACGGCCCGGGCGGCGATCGTCGCCGAGTTGATCCAGCTCCTGATCTCATCATGGCCCGCGTGACGCCCGCCATCGTCGCGGACCACCGCATCCGGCGCGAAGGCGGCGAGCATGCTCTCCGCATCGAGGCGGGCATTCGCCGCGACATAAGCCGCGATCGGCATCGGCAGGTCATCGTTCATGCAGGTCTCCGCGTTGCTTGCGACGCGATGAAGCTGTTCCTAGGGTGCCGGAATGGCAAGAACGCACGAGAAGGTGGGTGACTTACCCCCGGGTGAGCGCGTGTCCCACACGCCGGAATCGGCCGCGCAGGGCGTGCAGAAGGCCATCCGCGTGCTCGAGGGACGCTGGAAGCTGGTGATCCTGTTTCAGCTCTTCGGTGGTCATGTGCGTCGCTTCTCGGATCTGGAGCGCGCCATTCCCGGCGTCTCGCAGAAGATGTTGATCCAGCAACTGCGCCAGCTCGAGGCCGACGGCGTCGTGGCGCGGGTCGTTCACCATCAGGTGCCGCCCAAGGTCGAGTACCACCTGACCGACTGGGGCCAGTCGCTCTGCCCGGCGCTCGATGCCCTTCTCGCCTGGACGGAACACGCGCCGTCCGACCCGGGGTCGCGCCGCGCTGCGGGAACGCGGCGCGACGCGCCGAACGCCCTTCGCCTCGTGGATGAGGGCTGAGAGTTTGTGAAAGAATGCCCGTCAGCCCCGATTTTGGAGGGAATTCCCCAATGATTTTAGAGGGCGTTCTTTCGCAAGTTCGATTGATTCACAAACTCTGAGAGCGACGCGCCGCCTGCGGTCGCCCGCCATCATGGGGCGCTCTTCGCCTCTCGGGTGGCTCCAGGATCATCGCAGCGCCGCTTCGGGCCCTGGTCCGCCCTCCAGCCTCGCCCCATCCACCCGCGCGCGAGCCCTGCGCGTCTCGCTGCCGGACGCGCCCGGCCCGGTCGAAGCGGTCTTCAACACCTCGCTCGTCCTCGCCTAACATGGCCGCGCCGCCTTTGGCGGGCTCACCGGCTTTGCCGCGACGTGCGATGGTGTCGCACCGCCCGCGGCGTCGCCGTCGCGGCGGTTGAGCCGGTGCCAGACATCCCGTGGGAGGAACCGACACCCGATGAACGCCATCAAGGACGCCATCAAGTCAGGCAGGACCGTCGTCGGGACAGCGGGATCTCCAAGCGTCGACGTGTCGCTGCTGGCCGATGCCGGGTTCGACTTCCTGCTGTTCGACACGCAGCACTCGGCCTGGGAGATCAAGCAGCTCCAGCCGCCGATCCAGGCGATGCGGGGCAAGCAGACGGCGCCGGTGGTACGGGTCGCCGCAAACGAGGCCTACCAGATCTGCTTCGCGCTCGATGCCGGGGCGCGCGGCATCATCATTCCGATGGTGAACACCCGGGCGGAGGCAGAGGCCGCCGTCCGCGCCTGCCGCTACTATCCCGCCGGCAACCGCAGCAACGCCGGCGTGCGCGGCGAGTGGGGCGAGTTCAAGACCTACCGCGACTACATGGATGCCGTGAACGACGAGCTTCTGATCGTGCCGATGATCGAGACCAACCAGGCGCTGGAGAATCTCGACGCCATCGCCTCGGTGCCGGGGGTCGATGTCCTGCTGATCGGACCGTCTGACCTGTCGATCGAGCTGGGGGTGCCGCTGGACTACGCGTGCGACACCTACCAGCGCGCGCTCGACAAGATCGCGGCCGCCGCCGCGAGGCATGGCATCGCCGCGGGGATGTACTTCATCCCGCCGGGGATGGACCCGGATTTCTTCGTCCGGAAGGGGTTCAGGTTCTTCACCATGCCCTGGGGGCCCTGGGCCCAGGCGGGCATCCGGAACGCTCTGGCCGAGATCAAGCGGTAACGGAGATCCGCGCGGGCGGCCTCGATGCGCGTGCGATGCCGCCTTCGACCAGCGGCACGACGCGGGAGAGCTTGGCACGGCCCGGCCCCGGCGCGCCGCCCCGCCTAACGATCGCTCAAGCTTGCCGCGCTAACCTGCGGCCTCCCCGCAAGGATGGCACGGAGTTTGTCCATGCCCGCGCATGTGATCGCGGCGAGTTCGGCCGCGACGGACCGGATCCTGTATTTCCTCGGCTACGGGCGTCGCCTCGCCGCCACCGAGACGCTGTGGACCGTCGACCCCTGGCAGGCGCGCTGGCTCGACGAGGACGAGGCCGGGCTCGAGGCGCGGCTGCTCGCCGACCTCCACCCGGCCTGCTCGGTCGATCCGGTGCCGCTCGCCCGGGGACGGGCCGCAGGCGGCCGCTGACGCGCCACCGACACCCTCCGCGCCGCGCGCCGTCGCCGGACCCACGGAGGCCATGGTCCGGGAGGGTTGAATGGCTGGGACCGCATCGGGCCGGTGACGTCGGCCCGGCCCGGGGGGCGTCCCGCCAACCGCCTCAGGACAGGCGTGCCAGGATATCGGCCGGGGCGTCGAACATTTCGGTCGGCCGCCCCGACCGCAGCGCCGCCGGCGTGGCGTAGCCCCAGGCGACCGCCCCGAAGGCGATGCCCGCGGCCTGCGCCGCCTCCAGGTCGCGCAGCTCGTCCCCGATGGCGATCGCCTCGGCGGGTGGCACCCGGGCCGCCCGGAGCACCCGTCGCAGCGCGTGCCGCTTGCCGAACAGCGAGATCCCGCAGGCGTAGTGGGCGACGCGGCCGGCGTGGTCGGGGCCGAGGACGCGGCGGATATTCGCCTCGGCGTTCGAGCTCACGACCGCCAGCGCCACGCCGCGGGCCGCCAGTCCGTCGACCACCTCCGCGATGCCCGGGAAGAGCCGGATGCGATCGATGTCGCGCGCCTGCAGGGCCTGCATCTGCACGGCCAGTAGCGGGATCCTCCAGCGCGGCACCCCGAGGTAGCGGATGATCTCGCGGGCGTGGCGGCCGCGCAGCGAGGGCACCTCGGCCGCGGTGACGCGACGCAGTCCCAGCTCACCGGCAACCGCGTCGTAGGTGTCGAGCAACCAGCCGAGCGAATCCGCCAGCGTGCCGTCGAAGTCGAAGATCGCGAGTCGGTAGCGCATCGGTGTCCATCCTAGCGTCCCGACTCTGAAGTTCCCAGGCACTTCTCTTGAACGGCGATGGTGCGCTGGCA
>CAZMCV010000015.1:0-41246 GCA_964564645.1 uncultured Acetobacteraceae bacterium | reverse complement strand
CGCCCGCCGAGCAGCGGCGCCAGCGCCAGCGCCGCGGCGGTCGTCGCCAGCGCCAGCATCGGCAGCCGTTCCGGCACCTGGCGCGGGGAGGCGGCGATGGTGCCATAGGCCAGCACCCAGCCGGCGACGATGCCGAGGGCGGCGCCGAGCGCGGCGATCTCGCCGCGCCCGAGCGCGCGGAACAGGCCCGACCAGGCCAGCGCCACCGCCGCCGCCAGCAGCGCCGGCTGCCAGGATGCCAGCGCATCGAGGGAGATCATGCGCGGGGCTCCGCCTTGTCGGGAAGGGTCATGCCGGGATGCTGCCTCATCGGGCGGGTCGCGCGCACCGCCCGGCTGCGGGCAGGCCGGCGTCGCGGTAGAAGGCACCCCGCCACGCCCAGCAGCGAGAGGAGGCGGCATGAAGGCCGACAGGGGACCGCAGGCGCCGGGGAAGCCGGCGCCGACGCAGAGCGTCAAGGTCTGGGACCCCTGGGTGCGGGTGTTCCACTGGTCGATCGTCGTGCTGCTCGGCGTCTCCTATGCCAGCATCCAGGCCGGCCGGATGCAGCTGCACTACCTCTCCGGCTATGCCGTGCTGGCGCTCGTGCTGTTCCGCATCGGCTGGGGGATCATCGGGTCGGACACGGCGCGCTTCGCGCGCTTCCTGCGCTCGCCGATCGCGGCCCTGCGGCACCTGGCGGAGTTCTCCCGCCCGGAGCCGGACCGGGAGATCGGGCACAACGCCGCGGGCGGCTGGATGGTGCTGGTCCTGATCGGGCTGCTGCTGGCGCAGGCGCTCACCGGGCTGTTTGCCGATACGGGCTATGGCGATTACGGGCCGCTGGCGAAGTCGGTGTCCGGGGAGACGAGCGACTGGCTGACCGGCTGGCACCACGCGATCTTCGACGGGATCCTGATCGCGGTTTCGCTGCATGTGCTGGCGGTGGCCGGCTATGCGCTGCTGAAGGGCCATGACCTGGTGCGGCCGATGGTGACGGGGCGCAAGACCCTGCCCGCCGACATGGCGCCGCCGCGGCTCGGCTCGCCGCTGCTGGCCGCGGCGCTCCTGGCCGGCGCGGCGCTGGTCGTGGTGGCGATCAGCCGGGCCGGCTGAAGGCGGGCCGGGGGGGTGGGGGCGGGGGATGGCAAGGGGCTCGCCCCGCGACCGGCCGCGTCAGCCATCCTCGACCGCCGGGCGGCCCGTCACGAAGCGCCAGTGATGCCACAGCAGCCGCGCGGCGAGGGAGCGCCAGGGCGACCAGCCGGCCGCGAGCGTCGCCAGGGCCCGGGGCGTCGGCCGCGCCTCCAACCCCAGCAGATGCGCCGCACTCGCCGCGAGCGCCAGGTCGCCGGAGGGGAAGACATCCGCCCGCTGCTCCGCGAACAGCAGGTGGATCTCGGCCGTCCAGCGGCCCAGCCCCTTCACGGCGGCGATATGCGCGACCGCCGCCTCGGCCTCCATCGCCGCGACGGCGGCGAAATCGAGCCGCCCGTCGAGGCAGGCCGCGGCGAGCGAGCGGGCATGCGCCGCCTTCGGCCGGGACAGCCCGGCCACCCCGCAGAGCGTCGCATCGTCGAGCGCGAGCAGCCCCGCGGGTGTCAGCGCGCCGGGCAGGGCGGCCAGCCGCTTCCAGATCGCCGCCGCGGCCTGGTTGCTGATCTGCTGGCCGCAGATCGCGCGCAGCAGGCCCGGGAATCCCGCCTCGCGCGTGCGCCAGGGCAGCGGGCCGGCCGCGGCCTCGATGCCGGCGAGGCGCGGATCGGCCGCCGTCAGCGCCGCGAGGCCGGCGCGCGCCCAGTCCGGGGGTTGGGGAAAAGGGGGAGGCGGCGGGGTGGCCCGGGGTGTGGGGAAGGAAGCCATCCCCGCCGCCTCTAGCGGAAGCGCCGTCCCCGGGGGATGGGGAAGGGGCGGCGCCGTCCGGTGTCATCAGGATGGGATGGCTTTGTTGCGCCACGAACCCACCCCGCATGAAGAATTGCAACCAAATGCAACCGGCACGGCGCCGCGACACCTTCCGCAACACCGGATCGGGCAAGCCGGCCGCCGCCGCGCTATCCTTGCCCGATCATGACGGAACCCGCCCCGCAGCAGCCACACATCCTGGTCGTCGACGACGACCGCGAGATCCGCGACCTGCTGTCGAAATTCCTGGAACGCCAGGGCATGCGCGTGACCGCGGCCCGCGACGCGCGGGAGGCGCGGCGCCTCTGGCCGCTCGGCCGCTACCACCTCGTCGTGCTCGACCTGATGATGCCGGGCGAGTCCGGCCTCGACTTCGCGCGCTGGCTGCGCACGCAGGAGGAGGTGCCGATCGTCATGCTGACCGCCATGGCGGAGGAGACGGACCGTATCGTCGGGCTCGAGCTCGGTGCCGACGACTACGTCGCCAAGCCCTTCAACCCGCGCGAGCTGCTGGCCCGCATCCGCGCCGTCCTCCGCCGCGCCGGCACCGAGGGCGGCGGGCCCAAGGAGCCGCCGGCCAGGGCCATCCGCTTCTCCGGCTGGACGCTGGAGCCGACGCGGCGCCGCCTGCTCAACCCGGACGGCGTCGAGGTGCCGCTCACGGGCGGCGAGTACGAGCTGCTGCAGGTGCTGGTCGAGCGGCCGAACCGCGTGCTGACGCGGGACATGCTGATGGACCTGCTGCGCGGCCGCCAGGCCGGCCCGTTCGACCGGGCGATCGACGTCGCCGTCTCGCGGCTGCGCCGCAAGCTCGAGGATGACGGGCGCAACCCGACCCTGATCAAGACGGTGCGCGGCGGCGGCTACGTCCTGGCCGCGACGGTCGATCGTGGCTGACGGGGGCGGGGCCGCCATCCCGGTGGCCGCGCGGCCGTCGCGCTGGCGCCATGTCTGGCCGCGCAGCCTGGCCGGGCGGACGGCGCTGACCCTGCTGATCGGGCTGACGCTGGTGCAGGGGCTCGGCCTGCTCATCCATGCGCTCGACCGGGTGGATCTGCAGCGCTTCGTCCAGGCGCGCGAGATCTCCGCCCGCGCCTTCGCCGCCTGGCGCACCGTGGTGCTGGCCCCGCCCGACCGGCGCGCCGCCATGCTCGCCGATCTCGACCTGCCGGCGGCGCTCAGCGCGACCCTCGACGACCATGCGATCGTGCCGCCGGAATTGCCGCCGCCGCCGCATCCGCTGGTCTCGCTCTACCGGCTGGAGCAGCTGTCCAATGCCGGCCCGCGCGGCTTCCGCCCGCGGGAGGCGCGGATCGGCCCGCAGCAGAAGGCGGGCGGCTTCGCGGTGTCGCTCCGCCTGCCCGACGCGCCGCTCTGGCTCAACCTGCGGGTGCAGCTGCCGCCGCCGCGGCCCTGGCATTCCGAGACCTTCCTCTTCGCCTTCGCGCTGATGACGCTGGCCGCCGCGGCGCTGATCCTCTGGGCGATGCGGCGGCTGACGCGGCCGGTGCGCGACCTCGCCCAGGCGGCCGACCGGCTGTGGCGGGACGTGAACGCGCCGCCCCTGCCCGAATCCGGGCCGGCCGAGGTCGCCACCGCCGCGCACGCCTTCAACACCATGGCCGAGCGCATCCGCCGCTTCGTCGGCGACCGCACCCAGATGCTCGCCGCCATCGGCCACGACCTGCGCACCCCGATCACGCGCCTGCGCCTGCGCGCCGAGTTCATGGAGGATGACGAGCAGCGGCGGAAGATGCTCTCCGACCTCGACGAGATGGAGGCGATGATCGCGGCGACGCTCACCTTCGCCCGCGACGATGCCGCCGCCGAGCCGACCGGCCCGCTCGACCTCGCCGCGCTCTGCCGCACCGTGCTCGACGAGGCGGCGGATGCGCGGCCGGAGGCGGCCGAGGCGCTGGACTACCAGGGCCCTGAGCATCTGCGCGTCGAGGCGCGGCCGACGGCGATGAAGCGCGCGCTGACCAATCTGGTCGGCAACGCGCTGGCCTATGGCGGGGCGGCGCGGATCTTCCTTTCGCCCTCCGACGCGCGGGGGGCGCCGGTGCGGCTGACCGTCGAGGATGACGGGCCCGGCATCCCGCCCGAGGCGCTGGAGGCGGTGTTCCAGCCCTTCCACCGCCTCGAGCGCAGCCGCAACCGGGAGACCGGGGGCACCGGCCTCGGCCTGCCGATCGCGCGCAACATCCTGCGCGCGCATGGGGGGGAGCTGACCCTGCGCAACCGCCCGGGCGGCGCGGGGCTGCAGGCGGTGGTGACGCTTCCGGGGTAGGGCGGGGCGCGGCGGCGGGGGGGAAGACCAGTCCTCTCCCGGCATCCCCGATCGTTTTCCGGCACTGGGACGGGCGGCGTTCGGCGGCAGGCGCTACTCTGCCGTCCGGGATGCGCCCGGGCGGGGACCGGCGGGGCGCGCATCGCCATCGCGGACCGGCCGTTGCGTCGCGGGGAGGGGTGTGTCGCATGCTCACATGGATCCTGATCGCCGTCCTCATTCCGGCCGGCGCCGTCATCCTGCTGCTGCTCTGGCTGGTGATGGCCTACAACCGCCTGGTCGCGCTGCGGCAGACCACGGGCCAGGCCTGGGCCGATGTCGACGTCCAGCTCCGCCAGCGCCACGACCTGGTGCCGAACCTGGTCGAGACGGTGAAGGGCTACGCGACGCATGAGCGCGGCACGCTCGAGGCGGTGGTGCAGGCCCGCAGCGCCGCCCTCGGCGCGCGCACGCCCGAGCAGGCCACGGCGGCGGAAGGCGCGCTGGGGGCGGCGATCGGCCGGCTGCTGGCCCTGACCGAGGCCTATCCGGAGCTGAAGGCGAACCAGGGCTTCCTCGCGCTGCAGGCCGACCTGTCCGATCTGGAGAACCGCATCGCCGCGGCGCGGCGCTTCTTCAACAGCGCGGTCGCCGAGTACAACAGCGCCATCCAGCAGGTCCCGGCGGTGTTCTTCGCCGGCGGCCTCGGCTTCGGCCCCTGCGGCTTCTTCGAGCTGCCGGCGGAGCAGCGCCCGGCGCTGGAGGCGGCGCCGACGGTGCGCTTCTAGGCGCGCCGGCGATGCTGCCGCCCGCGGTCGGGCTGCGCACCCATGTCTGGAACAGCCTGTGGCGCTCGGCGCTGCTGCTGGCGGGCTTTCCGGTGCTGCTGCTGCTGCTGGGCTTCGCGCTGGCGCTGCTGCTGGCCGCCGGCGACGCGCCCGACCTCGGCGCGGGATTCCGTCGCGCCCTCGCGCTGATGCCCGCGGTGGTGCCGGTCGTCCTGGCGGTCACCGCGATCTGGTTCGCGATCGCCTGGGCGGCGAACCAGCGCATCCTCGACGGGCTGACCGGCGCGCGGCGCGTGACGCGGCGGGAGGAGCCGCTGCTGTGGAACCTGACCGAGACGCTCTGCATCAGCCGCGGCCTCGGCATGCCGCGGCTGGCGGTGATCGAGGCGCCGGAGCGCAACGCCTTCGCCTCCGGCCTGTCGCGCCGGACCGGGGCGATCACGGTCACGCGCGGGCTGATCGAGGGGCTGGAGGCCGGCGAGCTGCGCGCCGTGCTGGCGCATGAGCTGACCCATATCCGCAACGGCGATGCGCGGCTGGCGGTGATCGCCGCGGTCTTCGCCGGCGTGATCTCGCTGCCGGGCGAGATGCTGGTCCGCGGCGGGCGCTGGATCCGCATCGGCGGCCGGCGGGGCGCGGGCGGCGGGTCCTCCTCCGGCTCCGGCCGGCGCCGGGAGGACGGGGCGGCGGCGCTGATGGTGGTCATCGCCCTCGTCGTGATGGTGCTGGCCTATCTGCTGGCGATCGGGCTGCGCTTCGCGCTGTCGCGCAACCGCGAGTTCATCGCCGATGCCGGCGCGGTGGAGCTGACCCAGGACCCGGATGCGATGATCGCGGCGCTGCGCAAGGTGTCGGGGCATTCGGCCATGCCGCGCCTGCCGTCGCAGGTGCAGGCGATGCTGCTCGACAGCCCGGAGGAGACGCTGGGCAATGCCTGGCTGGCCACGCACCCGCCGCTCGAGGAACGGATCGCCGCGCTGGTGCGCTTCGCGGGCGGGCGCGACCCGGGGCCGGCGCCGGCCCCGCCCGCAACGGCCCCGCCCGCACCGGCCCAACCCGCGCCGGCTCCCGCGGCGGAGGCTGCGTGGGGCCACGCGGCGTCCGGCGCGCCCCCGCCCGGTGCCGCGGCAACGCCCTGGTGGCGCGGCCGCTGAGCGCGTCGCTCAGCCGGGCATGCGCTCGATCAGCCCGCGCTCGACCAGCGCCTCGGCGATCTGCACCGCGTTCAGCGCCGCGCCCTTGCGCAGGTTGTCGCTGACGCACCAGAAGGCGAGCCCGTGCGGCACCGTCGGGTCCTGCCGCAGGCGGGAGACGAAGACGGCATCCTCGCCGGCGGCCTCGGTCGGCGTCACGTAGCCGCCATCCTCGCGCTTATCGACCAGCTGCACGCCGGGCGCGTCGCGCAGCGCGTCCCACGCCGCCTCCTCGGTGATCGCGCGCTCGAACTCGACATGGATCGCCTCGGCATGGCCGATGAAGACGGGGACGCGCACGCAGGTGGCGATGACCTGAATGTCGGGGTCGAGGATCTTCCGCGTCTCGGCCGCCATCTTCCACTCCTCCTTCGTGGCGCCGTCGTCCATGAAGCGGTCGATATGCGGGATGCAGTTGAAGGCGATGGGCTTGGGGAATTGCTCGGGCACCGCCGGGTCGTTCACGTAGATGGCGCGGGTCTGGTTGAACAGCTCGTCCATCGCCTCCTTCCCCGCGCCGGAGACGGACTGGTAGGTGGCGACGACGATCCGCTTCACCCGCGCCAGGTCATGCAGCGGCTTCAGCGCGACCACCATCTGGATGGTCGAGCAATTCGGGTTGGCGATGATCCGCCGCTTCCGGAAGCGCTCGAGGTGGTGCGGGTTCACCTCGGGCACCACCAGCGGCACGTCCGGTTCCATGCGGAAATGGCTGGTGTTGTCGATGACGATGGCGCCGGCGGCGGCGGCGCGCGGGGCGTGCACGGCCGAGACCGCCGCCCCCGGCGAGAACAGGGCGAGGTCGATGCCCTTGAAGTCGAAGGTCTCGAGGTTGCGGACCTTCAGCACCTGGTCCTCGCCGAAGGAGACCTCCTGCCCGGCGGAGCGGCCGGAGGCGAGCGCCACCGCCTCCCGCACCGGGAAGCCGCGCTCGGCCACGGTCTTCAGCATCTCGCGCCCGACCGCGCCGGTGGCGCCGACGACGGCGATCCTGTAGCCCATGGCGAACCCCTTCCCTGCGTGGCCGGCGCGCGGCGGCGGCCGCGCCCGGCCAGGCTGTCTAGGGGGGCGGCCGCGAACTCCGCAAGCGAAGGCTCATGCGGCGGCGGCGGCGCCCGGCATCCGGCGCCCGGCGGCGTTCCGGATCCATCGCCGGGCATCCGATGCGGGACCGATTTGCCGTCCCGCCGCCAACCGGCCTAGGCTGGCGCGCCAGGCATTCCACCCCCTCCCGGGGGCCAGAAGTGATGCCGCGAACAGGGAAGGCAAGCAATCCATGACCATCCAGCGGCGCACCCTGCTGCGCTCCGCCGCCGCGGCGGCCACCATCGGCACCGGGCTCGGCGGGCTGCCCTGGCGCGGGGCCCGCGCGCAGGCGGCGAACACCATCCGCCTCGGCGTGCTCACCGAC
This sequence comes from uncultured Acetobacteraceae bacterium, assembly GCA_964564645.1. Taxonomy (GTDB): domain Bacteria; phylum Pseudomonadota; class Alphaproteobacteria; order Acetobacterales; family Acetobacteraceae; genus CAZMCV01. The sequence continues at coordinate 33,701 of CAZMCV010000015.1, read as the reverse complement.
ATGTCGGGGATGTACCGTGACGTGACCGGCCCGACCTCGGTCGCCTGCACGCGCCTCGCCGCGCAGGAATTCGCCGGCCAGGGCTTCACCGTCGAGGTGCTGTTCGCCGACAACCAGAACCGCGCCGATATCGGCGTGAACGTCGTCCGCCAGTGGTTCGACCAGGCCGGCGTCGATGCGGTGGTCGATCTCGGCGCCTCCTCCGTCGCCCTCGCGGTGAACGACGTGGTGCGCGAGAAGAACAAGGTGCAGCTCAACACCTCCTCGGCGACCTCGGACCTGACGGGCAAGGCCTGCACGCCGAACACGGTGCACTGGACCTACGACACCTACATGCTGGCGAACTCGGTCGGCGGCGCCACCGTGCGCGCGGGCGGCGACACCTGGTTCTTCATCACCGCCGACTACGCCTTCGGCCATGCGCTGGAGCGCGACACGGCGAACTTCGTCCGCGCCGCCGGCGGCAAGGTGCTCGGCCAGGTGCGGGCGCCCTTCCCGGGCACGGCCGATTTCTCCTCCTTCCTGCTGCAGGCGCAGGCGAGCGGGGCGAAGGTGATCGGGCTGGCGAATGCGGGGACCGACACGACCAATTGCGTGAAGCAGGCGGCCGAGTTCGGCCTCGGCCGGCGCGGCGTGCGGCTGGCGACCCTGCTGATGTTCCTCACCGAGGTCCGCTCGCTCGGGCTCAGGACCGCGCAGGGGCTGATCGTGACGGAGAGCTTCTACTGGGACCTCAACGACCGCACGCGCGCCTTCACCCGCCGCGCCCGTGCCTCGCTGGTGCCGGAGGCCGCGGGCATCGCCAGCACCCATGCCGGCAGCTACGCCGCCACCCTGCACTACCTGAAGGCGGTGGCGCAGATGGGGGTCGCGGCGGCCAAGGCGAGCGGGGCGGAGGCGGTCGCGCGCATGAAGGCGATGCCGACCGAGGACGACGCCTTCGGCCCGGGGATCATCCGCGCCGATGGGCGGAAGATGCACCCCGCCTATCTCTTCGAGGTGAAGAAGCCCGAGGAGAGCAAGGGGCCGTGGGACCTCTACAAGCTGCTCCAGACCACCGCCGCGGACCAGGCCTTCCGCCCGCTGGCGGAGGGCGGCTGCCCGCTGGTCCGCAGCTGAACCCGCGCCGGCGCGGCGTGGCGGGGGGGGCCTCGCCACGCCGCGGCCGGCTGACCTATCCTGGGCGCCTGGGGAGATCGGGAGTCCAGGAAGCATGTCGATGAATCGCCGCACCCTTCTGACGGGTGCCGCCGCCACCGCCGCGATCGGCACCGGGATCGGGGGGCTGCCCTGGAGCAGCGCCCGCGCCCAGGCCGCGAACACGGTCAAGATCGGCGCGATCGTCGATCTCTCGGGCATGTACCGCGACGTCACCGGCCAGACCTCGGTCGCCGCGGTGCGCCAGGCGGTGCAGGATTTCGGCCCGCGCGGCTTCAACGTCGAGGTGCTCGGCGCCGACCAGCAGAACAAGCCCGATGTCGGCGTCAACGTCGCCCGCACCTGGTTCGACCGCGAGGGCGTCGATTGCCTGGTGGATGTCTCCACCTCCTCCGTCGCGCTCGCGGTCAACGACCTGGTGCGCGAGAAGAACAAGATCCACATGAACGCCTCGGCGGCGACCTCGGACCTGACGGGGAAGGCCTGCACGCCGAACACGGTGCACTGGACCTACGACACCTACATGCTCGCCAACTCGGTCGGCGGCGCCACCGTGCGCGCGGGCGGGGACAGCTGGTTCTTCATCACCGCCGACTACGCCTTCGGCCATGCGCTGGAGCGCGACACGTCGCAGTTCGTGCGCAACGCCGGCGGCAAGGTGCTCGGCAGCGTGCGCACGCCCTTCCCCGGCACCGCCGATTTCTCCTCCTTCCTGGTGCAGGCGCAATCCTCGGGCGCCAAGGTGATCGGGCTGGCCAATGCGGGGACGGACACGACGAATTGCGTGAAGCAGGCGGCGGAGTTCGGGCTCAACCGCCGCGGCATCAAGCTCGCCTCGCTGCTGCTCTTCGTGACCGAGGTCCATTCGCTCGGCCTGCGCACGGCGAACGGGCTGATCGTGACCGAGAGCTTCTACTGGGACCTGAATGACCGCACGCGCGCCTTCACCAAGCGGCTGCGCGCCCAGATCGGCCCGAACCCGGGCATCGCCAGCACCCATGCCGGCGCCTATGGCGCGGCGCTGCACTACCTGAAGGCGGTGCAGGACATGGGCGTCCCCGCGGCCAAGGCGAGCGGGGCGGACGCGGTCGCGCGCATGAAGGCGATGCCCTGCGACGACGACGCCTTCGGCCCCGGCTCGATCCGCGCCGATGGCCGCAAGCTGCACCCGGCCTATCTCTTCGAGGTGAAGAAGCCCGAGGAGAGCAAGGGGCCGTGGGACTACTACAAGCTGCTCCAGACCACCCCGGGCGAGCAGGCCTTCCGCCCGCTGGCCGAGGGCGGCTGCGCCTTCGTGCGCTCCTGAGAGCTCGTGGAGGAAGGCCCCTGGGCCCCGACCCTGGCGGGAATTCCGCGGTGACGTCGGAGGGCCTTCCTTCGCGGTCCGGACCGATCCACGAGGGCTGGGGCGCGCCGGGCGGGGTTGCCGCGGGGCCGCCGCGGCCCACTATCCGGGCGGGACAGAACGACAGGAGCTCGCCGACCATGCTGCTGCGCTGCGGAACGAGGATGATGGGCGGCGCGGCCGCCACGATGGGCGGGATGGCCGTTCTGGCGGCGGTCGGCCCGTTCCTGGCCGGGATCGGCGTCGGCGCGGCGGTGGTGGGCGGCGCCTTCGCCGCGCGCGAGGCCATGCGCCGCCGCACCGCCTGGCGCGACGAGGACGGGGCGGGCATCGGCCCCGCCATGCCCGATGAGGGCGAGCCGATCGGGGCGCCGGCCCCGGTCTGAGCGGGCGGCGGGCGCCACGCCGCCTCAATCGGGCAGGATGGCCGTCGCCTCGATCTCCACCATCGCCTCGGGCTCGACCAGCGCGGTGACCTGTACGAGGGTCATCGCGGGGAAGTGCCGGCCCATCACGGCGCGGTAGGCCAGGCCGAGCTCCTGCAGCGCGCCGCGATAGGCCTCGAGGTCGGTGACATACCAGGTGAGCCGGGCAACGTGCTCCGCCCCGCCCCCGGCCTCGGCCAGCACCGCCAGCACGTTGCGCAGCGCCTGCTGCATCTGCGAGGCGAAGTCGGGCGGAACGCGCCCCTGCGGATCCGACCCCACCTGGCCGGAGATCAGCACCAGGCGCCCGCGGCCGGCCATGCCGTGCACGAAGCCGCGGGGCGTCGGCCAGCCGGACGGCTGGAGGACGGAAAGGGGGGCGGGGCCGGGCATGGTCTGTTCCTTCTTGGCGGGGTTGTGCGGGGAATCGACGCTTCGGGTGAGGGGGCGCCGCGGCGGGGGGAAGAAGACACTTCTTCCCCCCGCAAGCCCCCCATCATCGCTTTTTGGCACGGGTCCTTTGTAGGGCCGGGGAATCCGGGCGGGGCAAGGGCTTTCGCTCTACAGGGTGCGGACCCGCCCCGCCCGAAGGAGGAGAGGATGCCGGACGCCGAAGCCAGGATCGAGGTCACCCTGAGCCCCGCCCCGGGCCAGGCCGGCGGCGAGGTCGCGCGCGTGACCATCGCCCGCGAGCACAAGCTCAACGCCCTCGATACCGGCCAGATGCGCCGCTTCGCCGCCGCCATGGCCGAGCTCGCCCCCCGCCCTTCGCTCCGCGCCGTGGTGCTGACCGGGGCCGGACCCAAGGCCTTCGTCGGCGGCGCCGATATCGTCGAGATGGCCGCGATCGCCGAGGGACCCGCGGCCGCCGCCTTCATCGAGGCGGTGCATGGTTGCTGCCGCGCGGTGCGCGACTGCCCGGTGCCCGTCATCGCCCGCATCCAGGGCTGGACGCTCGGCGCCGGGCTCGAGCTCGCCGCCGCCTGCGACCTGCGCATCGCCGCCGCCACCGCCCGCTTCGGCATGCCGGAGGTCCGGGTCGGCATCCCCTCGGTGGTGGAGGCGGCGCTGCTGCCGGCGCTGATCGGCTGGGGAAGGACGCGGCGGCTGCTGCTGCTCGGCGAGACCATCGACGCGGCCGAGGCGGAGCGCTGGGGCCTCGTCGAGCAGGTGGTGCCCGACGCGGCGCTGGACGCGGCGGTGGACACCTGGCTCGGCCATCTCGGCGCGGCCGGGCCACGGGCGATCCGCATCCAGAAGGCGCTGATCCGGCGCTGGGAGGATCTGCCGATGCGGGACGCCATCGCCGCCGGCATCCCCGCCTTCGCCAGCGCCTGGGAGACCGAGGAGCCGCGCCGGATGATGGCGGGGTTCGGCCGGCGCCCGCGCGACTGACACCCCCCCCCGCGCGCGAATCGTTCGGGGAGGCTATCCTGTTGCGGATCGCCCGGGCCCGACCCGGCCTTGCCGGGCCGGCCCCGGCGCATGGAGGTGCCGCATGCAAGCGCGGATGGCAGGTCCCTGGCTGACGATGGTGGCGGCGCTTTCGGCCTGCCTGGCCGCGGCGGGATGCGCCGGCGAGCCACCGCCGCTCCTCGATCCGCCCGGGCGCGCGGCGCCCTCGCCCGATGGCGGTGTGCGCGCGATCGATTCCGCGCGCGGCCTCGGCGCGCCCGAATTCGGCCGGCCCGGGAACAACACCGGGACCTGGGGCGGGCAGCAATTGCCCAACATCCCCGCCGCGCCGCGGCTGTGACGGTCATGGGGGGACATCCGATGCTGCGACGATTCGCACTGCCGGGGGCCGTGGCGGCGCTCGGCCTTGCCCTGGCCGCGGGGGCCTGCGCGCCGAAGCCGCCGGACTTCGCCTATGCCGGCTCCTACGACCCGCTCTACTACGCCATGACCACGGCGCAGCGGAACCTCTCGAGCCTCTCGGAATACCGCGGGCGTCCGGTCGGCGCGGCACGGGCCTGCGCGCAATTCTTCTTCATCGTGGCCGAGCTGAACGACCAGGTGGCGTCGGTGCAGATGCCCGATTCGGAGGCCGCGCTGTTCCAGGCCGCCTACCGGGAGATGCGGGGTGCCCTCGGCGTCGCGCCGGGGGCGGACCCGCGCGCGGTGTCCTCGGCGCTGCGCCGCTTCGCCAACGCGCAATCGGCCGGGCAGGGCGAGCAGGCGATGCAGGCCCTGACGCAGCCCTTCTTCACGCTGGGCCCGCAGGGGACGCTCGCGGTGCTGTCGAACCTGCCGCCGATGCGCACGGTCGAATCGGCGTCCTACGGGCTGACCCGCGCCGCGGGGACGATGGCGGACTTCACGCCGCCGCTGCGCTAGTGTCCCGATCCCGAAGCCCTGCGGACTTCGTCCGCGGGCCACCCGCTCCGGTTCTGGGTGGCCTGCTGATCCGCTGCGCGCCCGGGGGAACCCACGCGCCGCGCGGGCGGGACACCGGGGCGCGATCCGGCCGGCGGTCTCACATGCCCTCGACGTCGAGCGCGTAGCCCGCCGAGCGCACGGTGCGGATCAGGTCGGTCTCGCCCGGCGCGTTGATCGCCTTGCGCAGCCGGCGGATATGGACGTCGACGGTGCGCGGCTCGACATGGATGTCGCGGCCCCAGACGGCGTCGAGCAACTGCTCGCGCGCGAAGACCCGCCCCGGATGCTGCATGAAGAACTCCAGCAGCCGGTACTCCGTCGGGCCGAGATGCAGCGCGCGGTTCGCCCGCGTCACGCGGTGGGCGTCCTGGTCCATGGTCAGGTCGCGGTAGACCAGCGTCCCCTTGGCGGCGATGGAGCCCGAGCGGCGGAGCAGCGCGCGGATCCGCGCCAGCAGGCTCTCCATCGTGAAGGGCTTGGTGATGTAGTCGTCGGCGCCGGTGTCGAGCGCGCGGACCGCGTCCTGGTCCTCGGTGCGCGCCGTCACCATGATGATGGGCAGGTCGCGCGTGGTCGCGCGCCGGCGGATCTGGCGGCAGACCTCGATGCCCGAGAGCGAGGGCAGCATCCAGTCGAGCAGCACCAGATCGGGCCGCTGCTCCGACACGCGGACCAGCGCCTCCTGCCCGTCGGCCGCCTCCTCGACGCGGAAGCCCTGCTTCTCGAGGTTGTAGCGCAGCAGCGTCACCAGCGGCACCTCGTCCTCGACGACGAGGATGATCGGCTTCGCCATCCCATGCAGCGTGTCGGGCATCGAGCTTCTCGCCCCGTTCCTGTCAGCGCGGGCGGCGGATCGGCCGCGGGTCCGGCTGCGTCAAGCCTGCGGCCTCGCCACGGCGTAGGCGGAGCTGTCGGATTTCGGCCGCTCCTCCTCCAGCGCCTCCCCGGCGACGGCGTAGCGCACCGTCTCGGCGATGTTGGTCGCGTGGTCGCCGATGCGCTCGAGGTTCTTGGCGACGAACAGCAGGTGGGTCGCGGCGGTGATGTTCCGCGGATCCTCCATCATGAAGGTCAGCATCTCGCGGAAGATGCCGTTGTAGATGTCGTCCACCGGCTCGTCGGCGGCCCAGATCTCGTCGGCCTTGGCCACGTCCTCGTGCACCAGCGCGTCGATCGCGCCCTTGAGGTTCTGCTGCACCAGCTGCGCCATGCGGCTGAAGCCGTTCAGGCTGCCGAGATGCGGCTGCTCGGCGATGACGATGGCGCGCTTGGCGGCGTTGCGCGCGTAGTCGCCGATGCGCTCCAGGTCGTGGCAGATCTTCATCGCCGCGACCACCAGGCGGAGGTCGCCGCCGACCGGCTGGCGCAGCGCCAGGAGGCGCACCGAGAAGCCGTCCACCTCGCGCTCCAGCGCGTCGAGCTGGATGTCGCGCTGCACCACCTCGGCGGCCAGGTCGGTGTCGCGGCGCACCAGCGCCCCCGTCGCGTCGGCCACCTGGCGCTCGGCGAGGCCGCCCATGCGCACCAGCATGTCGCGGAGGCGCCGCAGCTCCTCCTCGTAGCTCCGGACGGTGTGCTCGGGCATCGCCATGTCCTCCATCCTCGGTACCGGCGCGTCAGCCGAAGCGGCCGGTGATGTACTCCTGGGTACGCTTCTCCTTCGGGGCCGTGAAGAGCTGCGCCGCGGGCGCGATCTCGACCAGCTCGCCCAGATAGAAGAACGCCACCTGGTCGGCGCAGCGCGCCGCCTGCTGCATGTTGTGCGTGACGATGGCGATCGTGAAATCACGCTTCAGTTCGTCGATCAGCTCCTCGACCTTCAGCGTGCTGATCGGGTCGAGCGCCGAGGTCGGCTCGTCGAACAGGATCACCTCCGGCCGCACGGCGATGGTGCGCGCGATGCAGAGCCGCTGCTGCTGCCCGCCCGAGAGGCCCATGGCCGAGCTGTCGAGGCGGTCCTTCACCTCGTCCCAGATCGCGGCGCGGCTGAGCGCCCACTCGATCCGCTCGTCCATCTGGCTCTTGGACAGCTTCTCGTGCAGCCGGATGCCGAAGGCGATGTTGTCGCGGATCGTCATCGGGAAGGGGGTCGGCTTCTGGAACACCATGCCGACCTTGGCGCGCAGCGCGTTCAGGTCGTAGCTGGCGGCGATGACGTTCTCGCCGTCCAGGATCACCTCGCCCTCGGCGCGCTGGCCGGGATAGAGGCTGTACATGCGGTTCAGCACGCGCAGCAGCGTGGACTTGCCGCAGCCCGAGGGGCCGATCATGCCGGTGACCTGCTTCTCCGGCAGGTCGAAGTTGATCGACTTCAGCGCCTTGTTGTCGCCGTAGAAGAAGTCGAGGTTGCGCACGGACACGCGCGCCACCGTGTTGATCGCCGCCTCGGAGCGGGCCTGCAGCCCGCCGAAGCTCGCCGATGCCGCCTCGCTCTCCCTCGAGATCGCGGCCTCGCTGGTGGTCTGTTGCATGCCAGGTCTTCCCCCGATGCTCAGATGCGGCTGCGCAGCAGGGTGCGCGCCAGGACGTTGAGGCTCAGCACGCCGAGCGTGATCAGCAGGGCGCCGGCCCAGGCCAGCGCGATCCAGTCCTCGAAGGGCGAGCCGGCGAAGGAGTAGATGGTCACCGGCAGGCTCGCCATCGGCTTGGTCAGGTCCGTGGACCAGGCGTTGTTGCCGAGCGAGGTGAACAGCAGCGGCGCCGTCTCCCCGGCCACGCGGGCGATCGCCAGCAGCACGCCGGTGATGATGCCCGAGATCGCCGCGCGCCAGCAGACGAAGACGATCATCTTCCACTTCGGCGAGCCGAGGCCGATCACCGCCTCGCGCAGCGTGTTCGGGATCAGCTGCAGCATGTCCTCGGTGGTGCGGACCACGATCGGGATGACGATCACCGTCAGCGCCGCGACGCCCGCCCAGCCGGAGAAGCCGCCGAAGGGCAGCACCATGAGCTGGTAGATGAACAGGCCGATCAGGATCGAGGGCGCCGAGAGCAGGATGTCGGAGACGAAGCGCACCCCGTTCCCGAGCTTGGAGCCCTTGGCGTACTCGGCCAGGTAGGTGCCGACCAGCATGCCGATCGGCGTGCCGATCGCGGTGCCGAGCAGCGCCTGGATCAGGCTGCCGACGATGGCGTTCAGAAGCCCGCCCTCGGAGCCCGGCGGCGCCGTCACCATCGTGAAGACGCGCACCGACATCGCCTCGAAGCCGCGATAGGTCAGCGTGATCAGGATCGAGGCGAGGAAGGCGAGCCCGATCAGGGTGGCGGCGATGCAGAGGAAGCGCACCAGCCGGTCCGCCCGCTTGCGCCGCGCGCCGAGCGCGGCCGCGGTCGCGGCATCCTTGACCGGTCCCGGGGCGATGCCGCTGGAGAGGGCGAGGCTCATCGGTTCACGCCTTCGAAGGAGGTGGGGCGCATCGGATCAGGCCTTCAGGCGCGAGCGCAGCAGCCAGCGCGAGGTGGCCAGCACGATGAAGGACAGCACGAAGAGGATGAAGCCGAGGGCGAGCAGCGAGGCGAGCTTGAGGCTGCCGATCTCGCTCTCGCCGAACTCGAGCGCCACGAGCGAGGCGATGGTGTTGCCGGGCCCGAACAGCGAGGTCGAGATGCGGTTGGCGTTGCCGATGACGAAGGTGACCGCCATGGTCTCGCCGAGCGCGCGGCCGAGGCCGAGCATGATGCCGCCGACCACCGAGATCCGCGTGTAGGGCAGCACCACGCCCTTCATCACCTCCCAGGTGGTCGCGCCCAGCCCGTAGGCGCTTTCCTTGTAGACCGGGGGCACCTGCTCGAACACGTCGCGCATGGTCGCGGCGATGAAGGGCAGGATCATGATCGCCAGGATGAAGGCGGCGGTGAAGATGCCGGTGCCGAAGGGCGGGCCCTGGAACAGCGCGCCGATCAGCGGCAGCTCGCCGATGGTGTCGATGATCAGCGGCTGGAGCGTGTTGGCGAAGGCCGGGGCGATGATGAAGAAGCCCCACATGCCGTAGATGATGGACGGGACGGCGGCCAGCAGCTCGACCGCGGTGCCGACGGGGCGGCGCATCCAGGGCGGGGCCAGCTCGGTCAGGAAGAAGGCGACGCCGAAGGCCAGCGGCACGGCCAGCGCGATCGCCAGCACCGCCGTCACCAGCGTGCCGTAGATCGAGACGCCGGCGCCGAACACCTCCTGCACCGGATCCCAGTCCGTCGAGGTGATGAAGGCCAGGCCGAAGGCCTGGAAGGCCGGCAGGCCGGCGACGAAGAGCTCGACGATGATCGCGCCGAGCAGGATCAGCACGAAGATCCCTGCCCCGCGGCAGGCCCATTCGAAGATGGTGTCGCCGGTGCTGCTGCCGCGCCGCGCGGCGGGCGGCGCCGCGGGCACCGCGTCGGGATGGGTGGCTGCCTGGCTCACGGCCGCGTCCTCGCAGTAGGGCGGAAGAGAAAAGGGCCCGGCCAGGACGGCCGGGCCCGGTCGCGCATCAGGCGCCGAACTGCGTCCGCCAGGCGCCGCGGACGGCGTCCTTGGTCGCCTGCGGCAGCGGGATGTACTCCAGCTCCTTCGCCAGGGTATCGCCATTGGCGAAGGTCCAGTCGAAGAAGCGGCGGACGTTCGCGCTGCGCGTCGCATCGGTCGGGTTGGTCGGCAGCAGGATGAAGGTCGGCGCGACGATCGGCCAGGAGGCGGGGCCGGCGGTGTCGATGATGTTCGCGGCGAAGCCCGGCACCGACCAGTCGGCGGCGGAGGCGGCCGCCATGAAGCTCTCATGCGTCGGCTTCACGAAGTTGCCGGCCTTGTTGCGAAGCTGCGTGGTGACCAGCTTGTTGGTGATCGCGTAGGCGTTCTCGACATAGCCGATCGCGCCGCGCACCTGGCGCACCGTGCCGGCGACGCCCTCGTTGCCGCGCGCGCCGTTGCCGGCGGGGAAGCGCACCGAGGTGCCGACGCCGACCTTCTGCTGCCACTCGGGCGACACCGCCGCGAGGTAGGAAACCCACACGAAGGTCGTGCCGGAGCCGTCGGCGCGGTAGGCCGGGGCGATCGCCAGGTTCGGCAGGGTCACGCCGCGGTTCATCTCGACGATCCGCGGATCGTTCCAGCGGGTCACCTTGCCGAGGTAGATGTCGGCCAGCAGCTCGCCGGTCAGGCGCAGCTGCTCGTTCTCGACGCCCGGGATGTTCACGATCGGGACGAGCGAGCCCATCACCGTCGGGAATTGCAGCAGGCTCGCCTCGGTCAGCTGCTCCGGCTTCAGCGGCGCGTCGGTCGCGCCGAAATCCACGGTGCGGTTGCGGATCTGGTTGATGCCGGCGCCCGATCCGACCGACTGGTAGTTCACCTGGATGCCGACGGCCGAGCGGGCCGCCTCGGCCCATTTCTGGTAGACCGGGTTCGGAAAGGTCGCGCCGGCGCCGGTGATCTGGGCTGCCTGCGCCAGCGCGGCGCCATGCGGCAGGATCAGGGACGTGGCGGCAGCGGCGGTCGAGCCGATGAGGAACGAGCGTCGGATCACGCGTCTCTCTCCTTGCTGTTGATGGGTGGCCACTCGATGGGGTGGGAGGCCCGGCGGTCCCCCTGGGCGCCGCCGGCTTTAGACCCCTCGGGCGACGTTTATGTGACAACAGGTTGAAGGTTCGATGACAGTCGGCCGACAACCTCACCCGTCGTCGAGGCCGAACGCGGCGCCGCGCCGCGTCCGGGCAGCGCCGGCTTCGCCCGTCCCCCCCCTTTCACGACTGACCGGGATACCAGCCCGGGCGCCGCTTCTCGCGGAAGGCGCGCAGCCCCTCCCGCCCCTCCGCCGAGGCGCGCTGCATCCATCCCTCATGCGCCAGCAGCGCCATCCGCCGCGCATCGAGCGTCAGCCCGTTGGCGCCGAGGAAGGAGGCCTTGGTCACCGCGACCGCCCCCGGCGCGGCCAGCAGCACCTCCTCGAGGATCGCGGCGAGCCTGGCCTCGATCTCCCCGGGCGCGACCACCTCGTGCACCAGGCCGATGCGCAGCGCCTCCTCGGCCGCGAAGCGCTCCCCGGTCAGGGCGTAGCGGCGGGTGTGCCGCAGCCCCATGGCATGGACCATGTGCGTCGAGATGGGGGTGGGGGAGACGCCGACCCGCACCTCGGTCAGGCCGAAGATCGCCTCCGGCACCGCCAGCGCCACGTCGACGCAGCAGGCGATCCCGGCCCCGCCGCCGAAGCAGGCACCCTGGATGACGGCGAGCGTCGGGCGGGGGAACTCGTTCAGCCGCTGCATCGCCGTGGTGGTCAGCAGCGAGGCCGCGAAGGCCTGCTCCGGCGGGTAGCCGGCCACCTCGGCGAGCCAGCCGAGATCGGCCCCGGCCGCGAAATGCCTGCCCCTGCCGCGGATCACCAGGGCGCGGATCGCGGGGTCGGCCTCCAGCCGGTCGAGCCCCTCGACCAGGCCCTCCAGCATCGCCGCGTTGTAGGCATTGCCGCGCTCCGGGCGGTTCAGGGTGGCGGTGGCGATGCCGCGCGCATCCACCGAGAGCAGCACCGGCGAGGTTTCGTCCATGGCGGGTCCCTTTTCCTTCAGATCGGCCGCCCTTCATGCCCCCGGCAGCGCCCGCTGTTGACAGGGGATCGCGCCCGGCGGGACGGTTCCGCTGCGCCCCCCGCGCCGGAGAGCCGCCGCCCATGCACGCCACCCGCCCCACCCTCTATGGCACGCGCCACGCCGTCTCCGCCGGGCACTACCTGGCCGCCGCCGCGGGCTTCGCGGTGCTGGAGGCGGGGGGAAACGCCATCGATGCCGGCTGCGCGGCCGGGATCGCGCTCGGCGTGGTGCTGCCGGACCTGGTGAATGTCGCGGGGGTGGCGCCGATCCTGATCCGCAAGGCGGATGGCACGGTCGAGACCATCGCCGGCCTCGGCCCCTGGCCGCGCGCCCTGCCGCCCGATGTGTTCCTGCGCGAGCATGGCGGCCGGATCCCCCAGGGCGTCCGGCGCACCGTGGTGCCGGCCGCGCCCGATGCCTGGATCACCGCGCTCGAGCGGCACGGCACCCTGGGCTTCGGCGAGGTCGCGCAATACGCCATCCGCTACGCGCGCGACGGCTTCGCGGTCTACCCGCTGCTCGCCGAGAACATCCGCGACCACGAGGCCGAGTATGCGCGCTGGCCGTCCAACGCCGCGATCTTCCTGCCCGGCGGCAGGCGGCCGGAGGTGGGGGAGAAATTCCTCCAGGCCGACCTGGCGCGGACGCTGCAATACATGGTGGACGAGGAGGCGCGGGCGGCGTCCGGCGGGCGGCTGGCCGGCCTGGCCGCCGCGCACGCCGCCTTCTACCGCGGCGACATCGCCCGCGAGATCGTGGCCTTCCAGCAGCGCGAGGGCGGGTTCCTGGCCATGGAGGACATGGCCGCCTACCGCTCCCGCCTCGAGCCCGCGGTGCGGCGGGGCTGGCGTGGGCATGAGGTGATCACCTGCGGCCCCTGGTGCCAGGGCCCGGCGCTGATCGAGGCGCTGCTGCTGATGGAGAAGGCGGGGTTCGAGGGGCTGGCGCACAACTCGGCCGACTACCTGCACCTGCTCACGGAATGCGTGAAGGCGGCGATGGCGGATCGCGAATACCATTTCGGCGACCCGGCCTTCGTGGACGTGCCCCTCGACCGGCTGCTGTCCGACCCGCACCTGGCCGCGCGGCTGCGGGCGATCGACCCGGCGCGGGCGCATCCCGGCATGCCGGGCCCGCTCTTCGGGCCGGGCACGGGCGAGCACGCGCCGGCGCCGGCGGCGCAGCCGATGGTCGAGGCCGATACCTCCTATTGCTGTGTGGTGGACCGCTGGGGGAACGCCTTCTCGGCCACGCCCTCGGACGGATCCTATGCCTCGCCGGTGGTGCCGGGGCTTGGCATCATCCCCTCCAACCGCGGCAGCCAGTCGCGGCCCGACCCGGCGCATCCCTGCGGCGTCGCCCCCGGCAAGCGGCCGCGGCTGACCCCCAACCCGGCGATGGTGGTGACGCGGGAGGGGGGGGTGATGCCGCTCGGCACGCCGGGCGGTGACGTGCAGATCCAGGCCATGCTGCAGGTCATGCTGAACATCCTGCATTTCGGGATGGAGGTGCAGGAGGCGATCGAGGCGCCGCGCGTGGCCAGCTACAGCTTCCCCTCGAGCTTCGCGCCCTTCGAGTTCTTCCCCGGGCGGCTGGCGATGGAGACGCGCATCCCGCAGGCGACGCGCGACGCGCTGGAAGCGCGCGGGCATGCGGTGAAGGAATGGCCGGAGCGGACCTGGCTGGCCGGGACGGTCGAGGTGGTGAGGAGCGATCCGGGGACGGGGATGCTGGCCGCGGGGGCGGATCCGCGGCGGCCGGCCTATGCGATCGTGGGGTGAGGCGGGGGGAAGAAGACACTTCTTCCCCCCGGAGCCCCCCATCATCGTTTTCTGTCACGGGTCCGCGGCGGTTTGGACAGGGTGCCGGGACGGGCTGCCCGGCGGGTCGCCGCGTCAGCCCAGCATCGGCGTCATGCCGGGGTCGCCCTTGGCCATGGCGCGGCGATAGCCTTCCCGCGCCCCCACCCGCGAAAGGTAGGCGCGGATGTTCGGATAGGGCGCGAGGTCGACGGGGTAGAAGCTCCGCATCGTCGTCAGCGAGAAGACGTTCATGATGTCGGCCGCCGTGAAGGCCTCGCCCGCCAGCCAGGGCACCTGGCCGAGCCGCGCCTCCACCATCCCCAGGACCCGCTCCAGCCGCCCGCGCATCGCCGCCAGCAGGGGGTGGTCCGCGGGCAGCGACAGCCGCGCCAGGATCATCATCCGCCCCATCGCCGGCTGCAGCGTGCCATTGGCGAAATGCAGCCAGTACAGGTAGTCGGGGAAGGCCGGATCCGCGGGTGCCACCGCCAGCCGACCGCCGCCGTGCCGCGCCAGGATGTAGTCGACGATCGCGCCGGATTCCGCCAGCAGCACCCCGCCGTCCTCGAGCAGCGGCGCCGCGCCGGTCGGGTGCAGCGCCTTCAGCTCCGGCGGCGCCAGGATCGTCTGCGCGTCCCGGTCGTAGATCTTCAGCGCGTAGGGAAGGCCAAGCTCCTCGCAGAGCCAGACGATCCGCTCGGATTGCGAGCGGCCGAGATGATGGACGGTCAGCATCGCGCGGCTCACTCCTGGCGGTAATTCGGCGCCTCGCGCGTCACCGCCACGTCATGGACATGGCTCTCGCGCAGGCCGGCATTGGTGATGCGGCGGAAGCGGGCGTTGCGCTGCATCTCGGCGATCGTGGCGTTGCCGGTGTAGCCCATGGCGGCGCGCAGGCCGCCGACGAGCTGGTGGATCACCGTCCCGACCGGCCCCTTGTAGCCGACCCGGCCCTCGACGCCCTCGGGCACCAGCTTCAGCGTGTCCTGCACCTCCTGCTGGAAGTAGCGGTCGGCGCTGCCGCGGGCCATCGCACCCAGCGAGCCCATGCCGCGATAGGATTTGTAGCTGCGGCCCTGGTAGAGGAAGACCTCGCCCGGCGCCTCGTCCGTGCCGGCGAACAGGCTGCCCATCATCACGCAATCGGCGCCGGCGGCGACGGCCTTGGCGATGTCGCCCGAGGTGCGCACGCCGCCATCGGCGATCGCGGGCACGCCCCTCTCCCGCGCCGCGGCGGCGCATTCCATCACGGCCGTCAGCTGCGGCACGCCGACGCCGGCGACGATGCGGGTGGTGCAGATGCTGCCCGGGCCGATGCCGATCTTCACCGCATCCGCCCCGGCCTCGATCAGCGCGATCGCGCCCTCCGGCGTCGCGATGTTGCCGGCGACGACCTGGACGCTGTTGGAAAGGCGCTTGATGCGCTCGACGGCGGCCAGCACGCCGCCGGAATGGCCATGCGCGGTGTCAACCACGACCACGTCCACCTCGGCTTCGACCAGCGCCTCGACGCGGCGGAGGCCGTCCTCGCCCACCCCCGTGGCCGCGGCGACGCGCAGCCGCCCCATCGCATCCTTGACCGCGTTGGGGTTGGCCTGCGCCTTCTCCATGTCCTTGACGGTGATCAGGCCGACGCAGCGGAAGGCCTCGTCCACCACCAGCAGCTTCTCGATCCGGTGGCGGTGCAGCAGGGCGCGGGCCTGGTCGGGGCGGACATCGGCCGGCGCGGTGACCAGGTTCTCCCGCGTCATCATCTCGTAGACGCGGGTCTGCGGGTCGGTCGCGAAGCGGACGTCGCGGTTGGTGATGATGCCGACGAGGCGGCCGGTCTCGCGCTCCACCACCGGGATGCCGCTGATGCGGTTGCGGTCCTGCAGGGCGCGGACCTCGGCCAGGGTCTGGTCGGGGTGGATGGTCAGCGGGTTGACCACCATCCCGCTCTCGAACTTCTTCACCTGGCGGACCTGCGCGGCCTGCTCGGCGGGGGTCATGTTCTTGTGGATGACGCCGATGCCGCCCGCCTGGGCCATGGCGATCGCCATGCCGCTCTCGGTCACCGTGTCCATCGCGGCGGCGATCAGGGGGATGTTCAGCGCGATCTCGCGCGTGAAGCGCGTGCGCGTGTCGGTCTGGTGGGGCAGGACGGCGGAATAGGCCGGCACCAGCAGCACGTCGTCGAAGGCGTAGGCATCCTCGATCACGGCACCGCCGATGCGGCGCGCGGCGGGTGCGGAATCGGGCAGCGATTCGGGAGCCATGGGGGACCTTTCGCGTGAGAGGCGCGTCCGCGACCTTGGCGGGGCCCCATACGCCCGGAGGTGCGGCCGCCGCAAGCCGTGTGGCGTGACGATTGCGGGCCGGAGAGCCGTCGGGCGGCGTTCACGCGGGCTCCGGCACGGGGGGAAGGCGGGTGCGGCCACCGGCGATCGCCAGCATGGCGCGGATCGGCCGCCAGTCGCGCGCGCCAGCGGGTGGCCGCCGCGCTCAGCCGGGTGAGGACGCCCCTTGCGGATTTCGGACAAATCCTGGTCCCACAGGCAGGCAGAGGCCAGGGCGCAATGCAGGCCGAGGCGGCGAGCCGGCAGAATGCCGCGCTGGCCAAGCAGGCGATGCGCGGGGCGGAAGGCGCGGCAGGCGCGGACGCGCAGGAGGCTTTCGGGGGGGCGCCCCGTCGCGGTCCGCGACCGGGCCCAGGAGCCTGGTCCAGGGGCCGGCATTCGCCCGGCGGCGGAAGCCGCGGGCGATGGGGCCGAGGCGGCCGCAGCCGGGGTCGAGCCGGGACGAGGCGGCGCGCCGGCCCCCAGGTGCTTCGGGGTGGCCGCTCGGACGATGGCGTCGAGCCGGGCGCGGAGATCGGCGACGGGACGGCCGGGCCTGCCCCGCGCCGAGCCGGGGACGAGGGACTGGAGGAACGCCCGCTCGGCATCGGTCATCAGCGGCCAGGGATGGAGGCGCTGGGCGAAGTCGTGCCGCTCCACGAAGTCGGGTGGAAGGCTGCCAGGGGGGAAAGTTGCGGGGCGGCGGGGCATGGGAGGGCGTTTCGGAGCGAGGGGGTGGGGAATATATTCCTTCTACCTCCGGAACGCAAGGGCCTGCGGGCCTTCCTGCCGGGTCGTGCCCGCCCGGCGGGGCGCGCGGACGCGCGGCCGCGCGCAGGCGCCAGGCGAGGACTCATTGCGCAAGCATAATTCATGAATTACTTTATTAGCAATTGTTGACCTACATCAAGGCCGCTCCGGGGGGGGCAAGGGCAAGGTCTGGCCGTGCAATCGGGGAGATCGATGCCATGGTCGAAGTTTCGGTGGGTTCGGGCAGCGACGGCGGTGGTGGAGGCGGCGGGGGTGACCTCTACTCCGACCTCTGGGTGGTGGTGCGGGATCTCGACCCGTCCGATGGCGGCGGCAACGGCGAGCCGGTGCTGGACGGCAACGGCCAGGTCATCCCGATCGGGCTCGACACGGCGACCGGCGCGACCTTCCCGATCTACTTCACCGAGGTCGCGGAGGGAGACTTCGAGATCCCGCCCGACCAGCTGGCCTACGTGCAGGAAGTCAGCCTGGAGCGTGCGAACATGGCGCGCGCCCCGGCGGAGATGATCGCGGCCGCCCTCGCCGACGCGCTAGCGAAGATCGAGAACGGGACCGCGATCACGACCGATCTGTCGGGTCGGATCGCCGTCGACGGCGTACTGATCGATTCGCCGCGCGAGAACCTCGCACTCTATCAGCTCATCATGACGGCTGGCGGCAGCGATACGTGGCCCGAGGTGCTGGCCAACGCCGACGCCAACCTGCCGCCGGCGATCGCCGCGCTGCTGGCGTCCGGCTGGGATCCGACGGGTCTGCTCGCCGGCGCCTTCTCCAAGTTCGAGCCGGTCTCGATGGACGCGGTGCTCTACGAGCACTCGATCCTCGGGGTGAACGAAGTCACCGGCTCGGGCGACACCCTGCAGATCGACTTCTTCGGCTTCACCGACGGCATCACCGAGACCTACGACCACGACCGCGTCGCGCAGTACGGCGATGTCTGGGTCAGGTGGTTCCAGGACATGGACGGCGACGCGTCCGACCTGGAGGCCGTGCAGCGTACGGTCCTGGATGCGGTCTGGGGCAGCGACAGCGACGGCGACGGGGTGAACGACGTCGGCAGCGGCGCATACTGGAAGGACGAGTATGTCAGACTCTCCGCCGATGGCCTCAGCCTCGAGACCTTCGCGGCGACCAGCGCCGGGGTCAACGACTGGACGCAGGCGATCGAGGATGCCCGCGCGGTGATCTACTTCACGCATGAGAGCGTGGCCGCGGAGGCGGTCCTGGCGCCAGCCAGCACCGACGACACCATCATCGGCTACACTAGCCCCGACTACCTGACCGGCTGGGGCGGCGATGACCTGATGCGCGGCCTCCTGGGCAACGACATCCTCGAGGGCGGCGACGGCAAGGATACGCTGGCCGGCGGCAAGGGTGACGACGTGCTCAAGGGCGAGGCGGGGGACGACGTCCTCAACGGCGGCGACGGCGACGATGTGCTGGTCGGCGGCGCCGGGCGGGACGTGCTGCAGGGCGGCGCGGGGGCGGACATCTTCCGCTTCACCTCGCTCGCCGATATCGGCCAGGCGGGCGGCGCCCGCGACGTGATCCGCGATTTCGCACCGGGCCTCGACCTGATCGATATCGCGCGGATCGACCCCTCGGCGGAGGCGGGCGACCAGGGCTTCGAATTCGTCACGACCTTCACCGGCGCGAATGGCGCGCAGGTGCGGGCGGTGGTGGTCAACGGCTTCACCCAGGTGCAGGTCGACGCCGATGGCGACAAGGCCGTCGACGCCACGCTGGTGCTCAGTGGGGTCCACGTCCTGACGGCCACCGACTTCATGCTCTGATCGGGGAGGGGCCGCCGGCCTCTATCCTGTCCTGCCGGCGCCGCAACGGGTGGCGTCCCATCGAGGGGCGCCACCCATTCCGCTCGCGGGCGCTGCCCTTCCGGCGTCCGATCGCCGGAAGCGGAAGCACCACGCACCCATCTGGTGCGCGAGCGGGCCGCGAAGCGATGCCGTCACGGTGGTGCGCGGGATCGCCAGCCGCCCGCGATCCGCGCGGCCCCCGTCGTGCCGCCCGAGGGTGGCCGCGGCGCTCCGCGGTCCTGGCGAGAGGACGATGGCCCCCCTCATCCCGCCCGCAGCAGCACCCCCGGCCGCGCGCCCGTGTCCTCGCCATTCTCGAACACCGGCACGCCGGCGTTCATCGTCAGCCCATACCCTTCGACATGCTGGATCAGCCGCCGCCCGCCCGCCGGCAGGTCGCCGATCATCACCGGGTGGTGCGCCCGCAGCCCGTCGAGATCGATGACGTTCACATCCGCCTTCAGCCCCGCCTTCAGCCGCCCGCGATCGCTCAGCCCCATGAAATCCGCCGTCTCGCTGGTCATGCGCCTGACCACGAATTCTAGCGGCAGCCGTGGCCCGCGCGCGCGGTCGCGCACCCAGTGGGTCAGCATGAAGGTCGGGATCGCGCCGTCGCAGATCGAGCCGCAATGCGCCCCGCCATCCGAGAGGCCGAACACCGTGTCCGGATCGGTCAGCAGGTTGCGCACCACGGAATGGTCGCCGGTGACGTAGTTCACCAGCGGGAAGTAGAGCATCCGCTCGCCATCGCCGCCGGCCAGGTAGTCGTAGCAATACTCCTCCGCCGGGACGCCCGCGCGCGCGGCCATGGCGGCCAGGCTCCGCTCCGTCGTCGGCTCGTAGTCCGGCGGGTCGCCGAGGACGTACATCCGGCCCCATTCCTCGGCGCAGGCGCGGCTCAGCGGCGGCAGCAGGTCGATCAGCCGCGGGGAGGCCGGCTCGGCCAGGATCGCGGCGCGCACCGCGGGGTCGCGCAGCCGGGCCAGGCGTTCCGGCAGCGGCAGGCTGCGCAGCGCCGCGAAGCCCTCGCGCAGGCCGAAGGGGTTGATGTCCGTGGACAGGCCGAGCAGCAGCCCGGCCGGCCGGCCGCCCACCTGGCCATACAGCGGCAGCCCCTCGGCACGTGCCGCGCGGATGCCGGCGATGATGCGCGGCAGGCGCCCGGGGTCGGTCGGCCGGTCGAAGTGCAGGAAGTAGATCGGGCGCCGGCCGCTCTCGCGCGAGAAGCGGCGCATCCAGTCGAACTCGGCCTCCACGTCGTCGAAATCGGCGTTCAGCCCGAGCACGCCGCGCTCGACGCGCCGCAGCGCGCGGGCGAGGCCCATCAGTTCCTCGACATCGGCGTGCCGGCCCGGGACCAGGTCGCCGGCCAGGGTCTTGTGCTGGTCGGTGCGGCTGGTGGTGATGCCGAAGGCGCCGGCGCGCATGGCTTCCTCGGCGAGGTGCTGCATGCTGGCGATGTCCTCGGCCGTCGCCGCCTCGCGCCGCAGCGCGCGCTCGCCCATGACGTAGACGCGCAAGGGGTGGTGGGCGAGCTGCGTGCCGACATCGACGGTGCGCTTCAGGCCGGCCAGCGCGCCGAGATATTCGTCGAAGCTCTCCCAGTTCCAGTCGAGGCCCTCGGTGAAGACGACGCCGGGCACTTCCTCGACCCCCTCCATCAGGTCGATCAGCGCCTGGTGGTCGCGGGCGCGGGCGGGGGCGAAGCCGACGCCGCAATTGCCGAAGAGCAGGGTGGTGACGCCATGCACCGAGGAGGGCGCCAGCACCGGGTCCCAGGTCGCCTGGCCGTCGTAGTGGGTGTGGATGTCGACCCAGCCCGGCGTGACGATCCGGCCATCGGCGCGGAATTCGCGCCGGCCGGGCCCGGCCTTGCCGCCGACCTGGACGATGCGGTCGCCCTCGATGGCGAGGTCGCCCGCGAAGGGCGCCGCGCCGGTGCCGTCCACGATGGTCCCGCCGCGGATGACGATGTCGTGCATGGCGCTTCCTCCTGGTTCGTTGGGTGAAGCATGGCGCAACCGGGCCAGCGGGAGAAGGCAAACTCGTCCTCCGCAAGCCAGCGCGCCGTCTCAAGGCCCGGCACGCCCCACGGACCACGAAGGACAAGTGCCAGAAGACGATGATGGGGGGTCGGGGGGGAAGAAGTGTCTTCTTCCCCCCGCTCAGCCCAGCCCCGCCGGCGTCCCCTCCCAGATCTCGTCGAGCGTCAGCACACGCGGCGTCAGCCCCTGCGCCGCGCACCAGCGGCTGGCGAGGCGCAGCATCGGCGCCATCGCGTCCCGCCCCGGCGCTTCCGCCCCCGCCTGTTCCAGCAGGCGCAGCACCGCGCCGAGGTCGCCCGCCCGCGCCTCCGCCACGTCGCGCCGCGCGACCAGCAGGTGGTTCACCGGCATGCCGCCATGCCGGGCGTGGAAGGCCGCCGCGGCGGCTTCCGTGTCGGGGAAGACCGGGCGGAAGGCCGGGTCGGCGGGCAGTTCGGTGCCGAAGATCGCCGCGTCCAGCGTGCCCTCGCGCAGCATCCGGGTCATGTCGCTGCCGGGCGGGGCGCGCTCCGCCCAGGGCGGGTCGCGGTATTCGCCGAGATGCGCGTCCTCGAAGGTGACCCAGCGCATGGCGGGCGGGGCGAGGCCGAACGTCTCCTCCAGCACGCCACGCAGCCACATGCCGGTGGTCTGGCTGTAGGCGCGCACGCCGATCCGCCTGCCCGCCAGGTCGGACGGGCCGGCGATGCCGCGATCGGCGCGGCAGAGCATGGCCCCTTCCTGAAATCGCGCCGAGAGCACCAGCGGCAGCAGCACCAGCGGCTTGCCCGCGGCCTTGGCCATCAGGAAGGTGGCGATCGCCATCTCGCTGACGGGGTAGCGGCCCTCACGCACCATCGGCGCGAAGGCGCGGGTGATGTTGGGCAGCGCGGGCAGGTCGAGCGCCAGGCCGGGCGCGGAGAGGCTGCCGTCGAACAGCGCCTCCGTGCGCCCGGTGCGGGCGAGGGCGATCTCGAGGGTCGCGCCGCTCATGCCAGGCTCTCCACCACATGCGGGAAGACGGATTGGTAGCCCTCGCCGTGCTTGATCGCCTTCTCGGAATTCCGTGCCGCCTGCGCGCCCCGCTGCAGCGCGACGCGGGTGTAGTACTCCCAGAGGTGCTCCTGGCCCGCCATGCATTCGATGGCGGCGCGCTTCCTGTCCCAGACGGGCGAGATGTCGAGCAGCACGTCCGGCTTCCAATTGCACTGCTCGGGCTGGTGCGGCTCGAACAGGAAGACGGGCGGGGCGCCGAGGACCTTCTGGTGCGGATTGTGGCCATGCGCCTGGGCGGTGATGCGGGCGTGCTGCGCGAAATCGGTCACCGCCGGGTGGTCGTGGTTGTAGATGTCCTCCTTGCTGTGCGTCAGCACGAACTGCGGATGGATCGCGCGGTAGAGGTCGACCAGGCGGAAGAAGGCGTCCTTGTGCAGGTCGATCGGATAGTCGCCGAGATCCCAGAATTGGATGTCGGCGACGCCGAGCACCTCGGCCGCCGCGCGCGCCTCCTTCTCGCGCTCGGCCTTCACGCGCTCCAGCGTCATGCCGGGCTGGCGCCAGAGCTTGGCGGACTCGCCCCGCTCGCCGTAGGAGAGGCAGACGACCGTCACCGCCCAGCCCCTGTCGGCGTGCAGCGCGATGGCGCCGCCGGCACGCCAGACGAAATCGGCGGAATGGGCGCTGACGACCAGCGCGGTCTTCTCCGTCATCGGGATCACTCCTTGGCGCCGGGCAAAGGCGGGGTGGCGTAGGTGCGGAAGCTCTCGGTCATCTGCAGGCCCCAGGCCTGGCCCTTCGCACGCTCGGCCTCGGTCCAGGTGATGGTCTTCCAGTCGGGTGCCAGGACGAGGCGCGCGCCGGCATGCGCCAGCTCGATCCGGTTGCCGCCGGGCTCATACACGTAGAGGAAGAAGGTCTGCTGGATGGCGTGCTTGTGCGGTCCGTTCTCGATCGTGACGCCAGCTTCCAGGAAGGTGTCGGCGGCCTGCAGCACCGCCTCGCGGCTGTCGAGGGCGAAGGTGACGTGGTGCAGCCGCCCGCCGACCCCGCTCGCCTCCCGCGCATAGGCCATGTCGTAGGACTTGTTCGTCGCCGTCAGCCACATCCCCGCCTCGATGCCGCTGTCGAGCTCGATCCGCTCCGTGCAGCGGAAGCCGAGATTGCGCTCGAAGAATTCGCGGCAGGCGCGGACATCGGCGGCCAGGCAGTTGAAGTGGTCCAGCCGCCGGATGTTCACGCCGCGCGCCGGGTAGCGTTCCCGCTGGTTCTTCAGGGCGGGGCGGCGGTCGGGCGGCGGGTCGTACCACTCCGTCTCCCAGTAGAGCTCCAGCGCATGCCCGTCCGGGTCGCGGAAGCGCCAGGCGGGGCCGTGGCCGAGCCCCTCCTCGTGCGGCCAGACCTCGGCGCCGTCGGCGCGCAGCGCGGCGATCCGCCGCTCCAGCGCCTGCGGGCTGCGGGTGCGGAAGGCGGCATGGCCGAGGCCGGAGGTGTCGGACGCCGTCAGCTGCAGCGAATAGCGCTCGTAGTCGTCCCAGCCACGCAGGTAGACGCTGCCGCCCTTCTCGCCGCTGACCGTCATGCCCATCACGTCGCGGAAGAAGCGCAGCGAGTCCTCGGGCTTCGGCGTCAGCAGCTCGACATGGCCGAGATGGGCGATGTCGAGCACGGGCTCGGGCGGGTCAGCGGTCATGGCGTTCCTCCGGGGCCGGCCTGTCGCCTGCCGGTCACCCCACCGCGCCGATCCTAATGGGCCGCGTCGGAGGATGGATAGCGGGATGCCGGCGGCCGCAGGGCCATCGGGCGCAGCCCTCGAGCACCCCCCTGATCGTCTCGTGGGGGGCAAGGGAGAACGGGGAAGGGAGGGAACTCCCTTCCCCGAAACCCCAACCCTCCTTTTTCTGCTCCCCTTCCGCCTTCCCGCGCGGCGCGGCTGAAGCGACATCGCACGGACCTCGCGGCGGCACGACAAGGTGCAGAAAGAGAGGAGGGGGCGCCGTGTCCGGCGACGGGAGATTACCTTCTCCCCGGCCTTGCCTTGCCTGCCCCGACACAGCCGACGGCGACCGCCCCGGCTTGTCCGGCGGGCCCGATCCGGGCGATGCTGCGCACCGAGGCAGGGGAGGCCGGCATGGCCAGCGCTTACTGGGTCGCCACCTATCGTTCGGTCAGCAACCCGGACGCGCTCGCCGCCTATGCCAGGCTGGCCGGCCCCGCGATCCTGGCCGCGGGCGGGCGCATCCTGGTCCGTGGCATGCCGGCGCACACCTATGAGGCGGGGCTCCAGCAGCGCACGGTCGTGATCGAGTTCGACAGCGTGGAGCACGCCAAGGCGGCGCATGACAGCGCGGCCTACCAGGAGGCGCTGGCGGCGCTGGCCGGGGGCGCCGAGCGCGACATCCGCATCGTCGAAGGCGCCTGACGCCGCGAACGGCCGCGGAGGGCCCCGCGCAGGGGCCGTCGGATGCGCCGCCACGACCCGATCCCGGGAAGCGATGACGGGGTCGGACGCATAGGCACGACCGGGGAAGACGTGTCGTCCTCCCCCGGCGCCGGGCCCGCGCCTCAGCCCTTGAACCCGGTCGCCACCACGTAGAGCTCGCTGCTGTCCTTGCGGCTCGCCGGCGGCTTGGCGTGGCGCACCGTGGCGAAGCGCTGCTTCATCAGGTCCAGCAGCGCCCGCTCGCTGCCGCCCTGGAACACCTTGGCGACGAAGGCGCCGCCGGGCGCCAGCACCTGGAAGGCGAAATCCAGCGCCAGCTCCGCCAGCGCCATGATCCGCAGATGGTCCGTCATGCCATGGCCGGTCGTGTTCGGCGCCATGTCGGACAGCACCAGGTCGGCCGGCCCGTCGAGCGCGGCGCGCACGGCGGCCTCCGCCGCCGCGTCCTGGAAATCGCCCCGCAGCACCGCGGCCCCCGGGACCGGGTCCATCGCCAGCAGGTCGAGCGCCACGACCTTCCCCCGCTCGCCCACCGCCCGCACCGCCACCTGGGTCCAGCCGCCGGGCGCGGCGCCGAGATCGACCACCCGCGCCCCCGGCCGCAGCAGCCGGTGCTTCTCGTCGAGCTCGATCAGCTTGAAGGCGGCGCGGGAGCGAAAGCCCTGCGCCTTGGCCGCCCGCACATAGGGATCGTTCAGCTGCCGCGCGAGCCAGTGCTGGCTGCCGGTGCTGCGGCCCTTGGCGGTGCGCAGGCGCGTGCTGAGCCCGCGGGTGCCAGCCCCCCCGGGCGAACTCGGCGGCTTGGTGGCCATGCGGACCCGGTCAGGGACCGTCGGGGGCGGCGCCCCTCGGCGGGCGCCAGCCGGCATGCGGCGGGCGGGCCGGGGCCGGGGCGCGGTCCGCCCGCATCATGCGCAGCAGCATCCCCTCGCGCAGCCCGCGATCGGCCACGGTCAGGGTCGGCACCGGCCAGACCCGGCGGATCGCGGCGTAGATGGCGCAGCCGGGCAGGACGAACTCCACCCGCTCCGGCCCGACGCAGGGATGCGCGGCCAGGCCGGCGCGGCCGAGGGCGAAGAGATCGCCGAGCGCCTGGTCGGCGACATCGGCATCGAGCGTCCGGCCATCGACCAGCGGCCGGCGGTAGCGCGGCAGCGCCAGCGCCACGCCCGCCAGGGTGGTGACGGTGCCGCTGGTGCCGATCAGGCGCACCCCGCCGGCGCGGATCTCCTGGCCGATGCAATGCACCCGGTCGAAGGTGAGGAGCTGCTCGGTGACCTCGTCCACCACGGCGTGGAAGCCGGCCTCGGTGAAGCAGCTGCTGCCCACCCGCTCGGCCAGGGTCACGACGCCGAGGGGGAGGGAGATGTAGCCGATCAGCTCGGCCAGGGCCGGCCGGTGGCCGCCGCGGCCCGCCTGGCCGGGGACGCGGATCCAGGCGATCTCCGTGCTGCCCCCGCCGATGTCGAACAGCAGGGCGCGGCGGTCCTGTTCCTCGAGCAGCGGGGCGCAGGATTCCATCGCCAGCTCGGCTTCCTCGCGGGCCGAGATGATCCGCGGGCGGAGGCCGGTCTCGGACTCGACCCGGGCGAGGAAGGCGGCGCCGTTGGTGGCGCGCCGGCAGGCCTCGGTCGCCACCGCCTGGAAGCGGCGCACCGGGCGGCGGGCCAGCTTCTCGGCGCAGGCGAGGAGCGCGGCCATCGCCCGGTCCATCGCCACCTCGGACAGCGCGCCGTTCGCGGCCAGCCCCTCGCCGAGGCGGACGATGCGGCTGAAGCTGTCGATCACGCGGAAGCCGCTGGCGACCGGGGCGCCGATCAGCAGCCGGCAATTGTTGGTCCCGAGGTCGAGCGCGGCATAGCCGGGCGGGCCGGCATGCATCGCCTGGGCCGGGTCCCGCAGGACCGGGGGAGAGGCCGGATGGAGGGCTTCCGCGCAGGCGACCACGGCCGAGCCCCCCATCGCGACCCCGCCGAGGCGGGGCGCTTCGGGCAGCGCGCAGGAGGCGGCGGTGGCGGTGGCGTCGTCGGGCATCTGTCCGGTCTTTGATCACGTCCCGGCAACGGGTGACGTGATGATGAATGCATGATCCGGTGATGTGCGCATCGGAGCAAGGGGTTTCCAGGCCCCGGTGGTTGCGGCGCGCCCCGCCGCGTGATAGCTGGCTGCCCCCGGGCGGCGCCGGCGATGGCCGGTGCCCCGCCCAAGGGGCCGCTTGGGGGATAGTTTAGCGGTAGAACTCCCGGCTCTGACCCGGGCAGCCTTGGTTCGAATCCAGGTCCCCCAGCCAGCTTGTCCCGCCAGGACGCCGGTCATCGGCGCGGGCGGAGGCCGCTGCCTCCCAGCGACGACCATCCTCCCGCCATTGCCGCTGCGCCCGGGACTCCGGGCCCGCATGCCGCGTGACCACGCCGCCGCGCAGGGATGTGCGGGCGACCCATGCAGGGGCGCGGAAACCCGGCGCGCCCGGCCGCACCGGTAGCCCCCGCCGCAGGCGCTGCACGCCGGGGTTGGACCCTGCCTCGCGTGTCCGTGATCGCGCGCACAGGCCGGTCCGTTCCACGGGGAGGGCGCCTTGATCCGCGGCGCGCCCTCATGCAGGTTCGCGCTTCACACGGGCCGGTCCTCCTCGCGACGGGCGGGGGTGCGCCCCCGGGAGACCGATCATGGCGACGCTCTACGGCACCCTCGGCAACGACACCATTCCCGGCACAGCGAGCGCCGACACGATCTACGCCGGCCCGATCGCCAACCCCACCGCCGACACGGGCCAGGATTCGATCTCCGGCGGCGATGGCGGCGACGCCATCCAGGGCTACGGCGGCGCCGACACCTTGCTCGGCGAGGGCGGCTATGACGTCCTGTACGGCGGGGAGGGCAATGACAGCCTCGATGTCGGGCTCGATGGCGGGCAGGCCTCCGGCGGCGATGGCGACGACACGCTGGCCGCGACCGGCTCCGCCGTCGCCGTCACGCTCTTCGGCGAGGCGGGCAACGACAGCCTCCTCGGCACGGCGCAGGGCGACAGCCTGTTCACCGGCACCGGTGCCGACCGGGCCGATGGCGGCGGCGGGAACGACTTCATCTACGACGACCGCGGCTACAGCGCGAGCTACGCCAACGCGGATGCCGACACGCTGGTCGGCGGCGATGGCGACGACAATCTGTATTCCTTCGGCGGGGCGGACAGCCTCGATGGCGGGGCGGGCACCGACTACGCCTATATCGACCAGTCCGCCGCCCTGTCGCAGACCTCCGTCGCCCTGTCCGGCGTCGAGCGCATGGATTTCTACGGCTCCCAGGGCAATGACAGCGTGGCCGGGCTGGTGGGCAACGACAACCTGTACGGCAATGCGGGCAACGACACGCTGCGGGGCGGCGACGGCGCGGACTACCTGGCCGGCGGGGCCGGCCATGACAGCCTCGACGCCGAGGCGGGGGGCGGCACGCCCTACGGGGGCGATGGCGACGACACGCTGGCGGCAACCGGCGCCACCGCCGCCGTCTCGCTCAACGGCGAGGCGGGCAATGACAGCCTCCTCGGCGCGGCGCAGGGCGACAGCCTGTACACCGGCACCGGCGCCGACCGGGCCGATGGCGGCGCGGGGAACGACTTCGTCTACGACGATCGCGGGTCCAGCACGAGCTACGTCAACACCGATGCGGACACGCTGACGGGGGGCCTCGGCGACGACAACCTGTACTCCATCGGCGGCGCGGACAGCCTCGATGGCGGCGCGGGCAGCGACTACGCCTATATCGACCAGTCCGCCGCCCTGTCGCAGACCTCCGTCGCCCTGTCCGGCGTCGAGCGCATGGATTTCTACGGCTCCCAGGGCAATGACAGCGTGGCCGGGCTGGTGGGCAACGACAACCTGTACGGCAATGCGGGCAACGACACGCTGCGGGGCGGCGACGGCGCGGACTACCTGGCCGGCGGGGCCGGCCATGACAGCCTCGACGCCGAGGCGGGGGGCGGCACGCCCTACGGGGGCGATGGCGACGACACGCTGGCCGCGACCGGCGCGACCGCCGCCGTCTCGTTCTTCGGCGAGGCGGGCAATGACAGCCTCCTCGGCACGGCGCAGGGCGACAGCCTGTACACCGGCACCGGCGTCGACCGGGCCGATGGCGGCGGGGGGAACGACTTCGTCTACGACGATCGCGGGTCCAGCGCGAGCTACGTCAACACCGATGCCGATACGCTGACCGGGGGCCTCGGCGACGACAACCTGTACTCCCTCGGCGGGGTGGACAGCCTCGATGGCGGCGCGGGCAGCGACTACGCCTATATCGACCAGTCCGCCGCCCTGTCGCAGACCTCCGTCGCCCTGTCCGGCGTCGAGCGCATGGATTTCTACGGCTCCCAGGGCAATGACAGCGTGGCCGGGCTGGTGGGCAACGACAACCTGTACGGCAATGCGGGCAACGACACGCTGCGGGGCGGCGACGGCGCGGACTACCTGGCCGGCGGGGCCGGCCATGACAGCCTCGACGCCGAGGCGGGGGGCGGCACGCCCTACGGGGGCGATGGCGACGACACGCTGGCCGCGACCGGCGCGACCGCCGCCGTCTCGTTCTTCGGCGAGGCGGGCAATGACAGCCTCCTCGGCACGGCGCAGGGCGACAGCCTGTTCACCGGCACCGGCGCCGACCGGGCCGATGGCGGCGGGGGGAACGACTTCGTCTACGACGATCGCGGCTCGAGCGCGAGCTACGCCAACACCGATGCGGACACCCTGACGGGGGGCCTCGGCGACGACAACCTGTACTCCGTCGGCGGCGCGGACAGCCTCGATGGCGGCGCGGGCAGCGACTACGCCTATATCGACCAGTCCGCCGGCCTGTCGCTGACGCCCGTCACCCTGTCCGGCATCGAGCGCATCGACATGTACGCGTCCCAGGGCAGCGACAGCGTCGCCGGGCTGGCGGGCAACGACAACCTGTACGGCAATGCGGGCAACGATTCGCTGGCGGGCCTCGGCGGCGCGGACTTCCTCAATGGCGGGGCCGGCGATGATTCGCTCGCCGGCGGGGACGGGGCCGACCAGCTCTACGGGGAGGCCGGGCAGGACAGCCTCGATGTCGGGGCCGAGGGCGGCACGGCCTATGGCGGGGATGGCACGGACACGCTGGCGGCGACCGGCTCCGTCATCGCGGTCAACCTGTACGGGGATGCCGGGAATGACAGCCTGCTGGGCGGCGCCGGCGGCGACCAGCTGCTCGGCGGCACCGGCACCGACGCGGCGGATGGCGGCGTGGGGACCGACTACCTCTACGACGACCGCGGCTTCAGCACGAGCTACGCCAACACCGACGCCGATACGCTGACCGGCGGCGAGGGCGACGACAACCTCTACTCCCTCGGCGGGACGGACAGCCTCGTCGGCGGCGCGGGCAACGACTACGCCGCGATCGACCAGTCCACCGCGCTGTCGCAGAGCCTGGTCGCGCTCGTCTCGATCGAGCGGATGGAGCACTACGGCAGTCAGGGAGACGACAGCGTCGCCGGGCTGACGGGGAACGACAACCTGTACGGCAATGCCGGCAACGACACGCTGCAGGGCGCGGGCGGCAACGATCAGCTCTTCGGCGGCCTCGGCGACGACGTGCTGGAGGGCGGGGCCGGGGCGGACTACCTCGATGGCGGCGCGGGCAACGACCTCGCGAGCTATGCCGGCAGCGGCGCCGCGGTCACGGTCAACCTGGCGACGGCCAGCTTCTCCGGCGGCGACGCCACCGGGGACACCCGCGCCCTCGGCTCCATCGAGGGGGTGATCGGCAGCGCCGGCTTCAATGACAGCCTGACCGGCGATGCCGGGTCGAACACGCTGGACGGGCTCGGCGGCGCGGACACCCTGGTGGGCGGCGCCGGCAACGACCTGCTGGTCGTCGACGGCAACGCCGATGTGGTGACCGAGGCGGCCGGCGGCGGCAGCGACACCGTCCAGGCCACCGGCGACCACACCCTGACCGCCGGGCAGGAGATCGAGCGGCTGGAGCTCCTCGGCCTCGCCAACATCAGCGGCACCGGCAACGCCCTGTCGCAGGTCATCGCCGGCAATGCCGGCGGCAACCTGCTTTCGGGCGCGGAGGGCAATGACACGCTGAGCGGCTTCGGGGGCGCGGATTCGCTGGCGGGCGGGGCGGGTGACGACCGCCTGGACGGCGGCGGCGGCGCCGGGGATGTCGCCACCTATGGGGGCGCGGCGGGCCCGATCACCGCCAGCCTGCTTGCCGGCACCGCGACCGGGGAGGGCGCGGACACGCTGCTGAACCTCGAGGGGCTGGTCGGCTCCGGCGCGGCGGACACGCTCTCGGGCGATCTCGGGGCGAACACGCTGGCCGGCGGCGGGGGGGCGGACAGCCTGCTTGGCGATGCGGGGGCGGACACGCTCGCGGGCGGCGCAGGCAATGACCGGCTGGATGGCGGGGCGGATGCCGACACGGCGAGCTATCGCGGCGCCGCCGGCCCGGTCACCGTCGACCTCGCCCTCGGCACCGCGACGGGCGAGGGCAGCGACACGCTGGCCGCGATCGAGAACGCGGAGGGTGGCTCGGGCACGGACACGCTCTCGGGCGATGCCGGGGCGAACCTGCTGGATGGCGGGGCGGGTGCGGATTCCCTGTCCGGCCGGGACGGCGCGGACACGCTCGACGGGCGGCTTGGCGCCGATGCGATGGCCGGCGGCGCGGGCGGCGACCTCTATCTGGTGGACAATGCCGGGGACAGCCCGGTGGAACTCGCCGGCGGCGGGCTGGACACGGTGCAGGCCGCCCTCGACTGGACCCTCGGCGCCGAGCTCGAGGACCTGCTGCTGCTCGGCGCCGTCGTCGGCGGCACCGGCAATGGCCTCGCCAACCGGATCGACGGCAATGCCGGCGCCAATTCCCTCGCCGGCCTCGCCGGCGCGGACACGCTGGTCGGCGGCGACGGCAAGGATACGCTGGATGGCGGGGCCGGCGGCGACGTGATGGATGGCGGCGAGGGCGACGATCTCTACCTGGTGGACGACGCGCTCGACAGCACGGCGGACAGCGGCGGGCTGGACACCGTGCAGGCCTCGGTCAGCATCGCGCTGCTCGCCGGCACGATCGAGAACCTGACGCTGACCGGCGCGGCCGCGCTCTCGGCCACCGGCAACGCGCTGGCGAACAGCATCACCGGCAATGCCGGGGCGAACCTGATCTCGGGCGGCGGCGGCAGCGACGTGATCTCGGGCGGCAGCGGCAACGACACGCTGAACGGCGACGCGTCCAACGATACCCTGATCGGCGGCGCGGGCGCGGACCTGCTGCAGGGCGGCACGGGCAATGACGGCTACTCGATCGACGCGCTCGACACGATCGTGGACACCGGCGGGATCGACGGCGTGCAGGTCTCGTTCAGCTATGTCCTGCTCGCCGGGTTCGAGAACCTGCAGCTCGCCGGCGGGGCGGCGATCGAGGGCACCGGCAACGCGGCGGCGAACAACGTGATCGGCAACACCGGCGCGAACCTCTTGGCCGGGCTCGAGGCCAACGACACGCTGGATGGCGGGTCGGGCGCCGATACGCTGCTGGGCGGGCTCGGCGCGGACCGCATGGCGGGCGGGCTCGGCGCGGACCTGTTCCGCTACGCCTCGGCGGCGGAGGGCGGGGACACCATCCAGCTCTATGCCGGCGCGGAGGATTCGATCGAGGTCTCGGCCGCGGGCTTCGGCGGCGGGCTGGTGGCGGGCGTGAACCTCGTCGCCGCCGGGCGGTACGCGCAGAACGCGACGGGCACCGCGACCTCCGCGGCGGGCATCGGGCAGTTCATCGGCGAGACCGACACGGGCTGGCTGTGGTGGGACGCGGATGGCGCGGGCGGCGCGGATGCGGTGCGCCTCGTGAACCTCAACGGCGCGACCGGCTGGTCGGGGAGCGAGATCGTGGTCGTCGCCTGACGGCGACGTCCGAGGCGCTTCTCCCCGCGGCCGCCGCGCCGCTAGGATGCGGGTCAGGGCTGCGTCGGCGCCGCGAGGACGCCGGCGGGCCGGCACGGCGAGGGGGGGAGCAAGCGCCATGGCAACGACCAGCAGCGGCCGCGTCGTCTTCGGGACCATGGAGGAGGTGGTCTTCGGCCGCCCCGCGGCCGAGGCGGTGGCCGAGATCGCGACCCGCCTCGGCGCCGAGCGCGTCTTCCTGATGGTCAGCGGCACGCTGCACCGCGAGACGCAGGAGATCCACCGCCTGCGCGCCGCGCTCGGCAACAAGTGCGCCGCCGTCTTCGACCGCATGCCGCCGCACACGCCGCGCAAGGCCGTGATTGAGGCGGCCGAGATGGCGCGCGCGGCCGGGGCGGACCTGATCGTGACGCTCGGCGGCGGCTCGATCACCGATGCGGCCAAGGCGGTGCAGCTCTGCCTCTCGAACGACATCCGCAGCCCCGAGGCCATGGACGCGCTGCGCGTCGTCCGGCAGCCGGATGGCAGCCTCGCCCCGCCGCCGCTGAACCCGCCGACCGTGCGGCAGGTCAGCGTGCCGACCACGCTCTCGGCCGGGGAGTTCAGCGCGATCTCGGGCGTGACCGATGAGCGGTCCCGGGTGAAGGAGCTGTTCCGCCACCCGATGATCATGCCCCAGGCGGTGATCCTCGACCCGGCGGTGACGGTGCACACGCCGGAATGGCTCTTCCTCTCGACCGGCATCCGCGCCGTCGACCATTGCGTCGAGGGTGTCTGCTCGGCCGAGGCGCACCCTTACGCCGATGCGCAGGCGCTGCGCGGCCTGGCGCTGCTGACCCGCGGCCTCGCCGCGGTGAAGGCGGATCCGGCCGATCTCGCGGCGCGGCTCGACTGCCAGCTCGGCGCCTGGCTGTCGATGGCGCCGCTCGCCACCGGCGTGCCGATGGGGGCGAGCCATGGCATCGGCTACGTCCTCGGCGCGGCCTTCGATGTCCCGCATGGCCACACCTCCTGCATCATGCTGCCGGCGGTGATGCGGTGGAACCTGCCTGCGAATGCCGGGAAGCAGGCGCAGGTCGCGGAGGCGATGGGCGCGCCGGGCGAGGCGGCCGCGGCGGTGCTCGATCGCTTCATCGCCGGCCTCGGGATGCCGCGCAGCCTCTCGGCCGTCGGCATCGGGGCGGAGAGCTTCGACCGCATCGCGGAAGGCGCGATGCGCACGAACTGGATCCCGCGCAATCCGCGCCCCATCCCGGGCACGGCCGAGCTGAAGGAGATCCTGGCGCTCGCCGCCTGACGGCGTTCAGAGCCTGTGAAGAAATCGAACTTGCGAAAGAACGCCCTTTGGCATCTTCCGAGAATTTCCGTCGGCATCGCGGCGGACGGGCATTCTTTCACAAACTTTCAGCCCTCCGGCCGCTCCCGCGGCCGGTGGCCACGGGCGCCGGGAAAGACATCGACCGGCCCGCCGAGATTGCCGCCGGCCTCGTTGAGGTCGCCGGCCTGCGCCTCGCCCGGCGCGATCGGGTCCTCGACCGTGCCGGCGGCGGGTTCCTCGCCGCGCCCGGTCGTCCCGCTCCCGGTCGTCCCGCTCGGGCGCTCCCGCGGCGGGGATTCGGGCGGGCGAGCGGGGGTCGGCCCCTCCTCCGTTCCACGCGGCGCGCGATCCTGCTCCGGCATGCCGGCCTTCCCCTCCGCTGGCGAAGCCCGGGGAACGCGCCGGCGCCCGGGGCGGTTTCA
>CAZMCV010000014.1:0-42513 GCA_964564645.1 uncultured Acetobacteraceae bacterium | reverse complement strand
GTCACGGCTCTCGACGCGCAGCTCATGCGGGCTGGCGAGCGCGCCGGCAAGGTCGGGTCGCAGCGCGCCCTGCGACGCTGCCTCGGCCGCGGTCAGCAGGCGGCATCCCTCGCCCATCGGGCCGGCCGCGAACTCCTCGAGCACGGCCATCGCTTCCGGCCTTCGCGCCGCGACCAGCAGCCCGCGATGATGCACCGCAATACCCGCCTGCGGCGCGATCCTCGCCCAGACGTCGCGCGCGACGCGTGCGCGGCGCCAGCAATCGCCCGCCTGCTGGCCGGTGACGGTCACGAACCCGAAATTGCGGATGGAGGCGCCGACGGCGCGCGCGTCGCGCTCCAGCACGATCGTGCGCAGGCCGGCGCGGGATGCGACCAGCGCATGCGCAAGGCCGACGATGCCGGCGCCGACGACGATGCAGTCGCAGCCCGTCGCCTTGGGGGATTGGACCATGGGGGGATCGTCCAGGCAGGGACGCCCACACGCCTACTCCGTGGCGCGCGCCGGGGCAACGGGAACGAAGCGGCGTCAGTCGGCGATGGGGCGTCCGCGGGCCCGCTTGACATCCGCGCGACGCGCCTTGCCTTCCAGCCGTCGCGTCTTCGAGCCGAGCGTCGGCCGCGTCGCCCGGCGCGGTGGCGGCGGCGGCGTGGCCGCTTCCCGGATCAGCGCGAGCAGCCGCTCCAGCGCGTCCTCGCGGTTGCGCAGCTGCGTGCGATGGCGTTGCGCGGTGATGATCACCACCCCGTCCTGCGTCGCGCGCCGGCCCGCCAGGCGCAGCAGCCGCTCGCGCACCGGATCGGGCAGCGAGGGGCTGCCGCGGGCATCGAAACGGAGCTGCACCGCGGTCTCGACCTTGTTCACGTTCTGGCCGCCGGCGCCGGAGGCGCGCAGGAAGACCTCCTCGATCTCGCGCTCGTCGAGGGCGATGTGGCGGGTGACCGGGATCATGACGGCGGCAGCGCCACGGGTGCGGACGGTGCCTCGTCCTTCAGCGCGACGCCCGTGGCCCCGAGGCGTCGCGCGGCCTGCACCAGCCAGGCCAGCTTCTCCGCCGCCGCGCGCGGCGCGAGGCCGCCGGGGCGGATGTTGGAGAGGCAGTTGCGCTCGGCATCGGTCCGGCCGCGCCGCGGGGCGAGCGTGAGGTAGACGCCCATGCTGTCGAGCGCGGTCAGCCCCGGGCGTTCGCCGATCAGCAGCGCGACCATGGCCGCGCCCATCGCCTCGCCGATGTCGTCGCCGAGCGCGACGCGGGCCTGGTCGGCGATGATTGCGACCGGGGCGAGCGGCACGCCGGCTTCCCGCAGCAGGGGCAGCGCCGCGGCGAGCAGCGCCGGGGCCTGGGCCTGCACGCCGGTGGCGCAGAGCCCGTCGCCGATGACGAACAGCAGCGCGCCCTCGGCCGGCGGCAGCCTGGCGCGGTCGGCCTCGCGAAGCCGCCGGCCGAGATCGGGACGCAGCAGGTAGGTGCGGCGATCGGGCGCCGCGCTCGCCACGGCGACGGAGGGGATCGGCAGCGCCGCGGCCAGCGCGGCGGCATCGAGCGCGGACCAGACCGCGTCGCGGGCGCGCGCATGCGCCTCCTGGAAGTCGAGATGCGCGGCGGTGGGCAGCGCATTGCCCGCGCGCCCCAGCCCGACGCGGGCGGCGGTGTGGCGGCGCAGGTCGCTCCAGCGGGCCGGGCTGCTCATGCCAGCCCCGCCAGCGCCGGCGCGAAGGGCAGCAGGCCGCGGCGGCTGCTCGCATCGACGCCCATGCGCTCCATCCAGGCCTCGAATTCCGGCGCCGGCCGCTTGCCGAGCGCGCCGCGCAGATAGAGCCCGTCATGGAAGGAGGTGCTCTGGTAGGCCAGCATCACGTCGTCCGCCCCCGGCACCCCCATCACATAGGTGACGCCGGCGACGCCGAGCAGCGTCAGCAGCGCGTCCATGTCGTCCTGGTCGGCCTCGGCATGGTTCGTGTAGCACACGTCGACACCCATCGGCAGGCCGAGCAGCTTGCCGCAGAAATGGTCCTCGAGCCCCGCGCGGGTGATCTGCTTGCCGTCATAGAGGTATTCGGGGCCGATGAAGCCGACGACGGAGTTCACCAGGAGCGGCGCGAAGGCGCGGGCGACGGCATAGGCCCGCGCCTCGATGGTCTGCTGGTCGCAGCCGTGATGCGCCTCCGCGCTCAGCGCACTGCCCTGGCCGGTCTCGAAATACATCACGTTGTCGCCGACCGTGCCGCGCTTCAGCGCCAGCGCCGCCTCCCGCGCCTCCCGCAGCAGGGCCAGGGAGACGCCGAAGCTGCGGTTCACCCCCTCCGTCCCGCCGATCGACTGGAAGACGAGATCGACCGGCGCGCCGCGCCCGATCGCCAGCAGGGTGGTCGTGACATGCGCCAGCACGCAGGATTGGGTCGGGATGGCGTAGCGCTCGCGCACCGTGTCGAGCAGGTCGAGCAGGCGCATCGTCGCCTCGACATTGTCGGTCGCCGGATTGATCCCGATCACGGCATCCCCCGCGCCGAGCAGCAGCCCATCCAGCACCTGCGCCGCGATGCCGCGCGGATCGTCCACCGGATCGTTCGGCTGGAGGCGGATCGAGAGCCGCCCGTCGAGCCCGATCGTGTTGCGGAAGCGGGTGACCACGCGGCATTTCGCCGCGACCGCGACCAGATCCTGCAGGCGCATGATCTTGCTGACGGCGGCGACCATCTCGGGCGTCAGGCCGGGCGCGAGGGCGGCGAGGACGGGCGGCGTCGCGGCCTCCCCCAGCAGCCAGTCGCGGAAGCCGCCGACGGTCAGGTGCGCCACCGGCGCGAAGGCCGCGGCATCATGGGTGTCGAGGATGAGCCGCGTCACCTCATCCGCCTCGTAGGGGATGATGGGCTCGGCCAGGAAGCGGCGGAGCGGCAGGTCCGCCAGGGCGCGCTGCGCGGCCACGCGCTGCTGCGCCGATTCCGCCGCGACGCCGGCCAGCGCATCGCCCGAGCGCGCCGGGCCGGCGCGTGCCAGCAGGGTCCGCAGATCGGGGAAGACGTGGCGGGTCCCGGCCACGGTCCAGGCGAAGCCGCCGGTCATCGAGCCTCTCCTCTCGGGCCCGCATGTGGCGCATCCGGCGCCGCGATGCCAGCGATCCCGCCACGTTCCGGTCCTGTTTCAGCGGGGAGCGCGCCTGGGACCCGCCCCGCGCCTTGCCAGCCCCGCCCGCGCAAGGGATGTTCCCCCGAGCCCGAGAGGAACGCATGGCAGAACCGACCGAACCCGCCTGGCCCGACCAGATCTACGGCCTGCTCAAGGAGCACGGCATCCGCCAGGTCGCCCTGGTGCCCGATGCCGGCCATGCCCGGCTGATCCGCCGGTGCCTTGCCGACAACGACATGAAGGTCGTCTCGCTCACCACCGAGGAGGAGGGCATCGCCATGCTCTTCGGCGCCTGGCTGGGCGGCGAGAAGGGCGTGCTGCTGATGCAGAGCAGCGGCGTCGGCAATTGCATCAACATGCTCAGCGTCGCGGTGGCGCACCGCACGCCCTGCCCGATGATCGTGACCATGCGCGGCGATTTCGGCGAGTTCAATCCCTTCCAGGTGCCGATGGGCCAGGCGACGCCCGCGGTGCTGGAGGCGATGGGCACCCTGGTGAACCGCGCCGACACGGAGGAGGAGGTGGCGCCGACCGTGAACGCCACGCTCCGCTTCGCCTTCAACACCTACCGCCCGACCGCGACCCTGATCGGCCAGCGCGTGCTCGGCGCCAAGACCTTCGGGAAGTGACGGCGATGGAGACGGGACCTTCCGGAAAGCT
This sequence comes from uncultured Acetobacteraceae bacterium, assembly GCA_964564645.1. Lineage (GTDB taxonomy): Bacteria > Pseudomonadota > Alphaproteobacteria > Acetobacterales > Acetobacteraceae > CAZMCV01. The sequence continues at coordinate 38,726 of CAZMCV010000014.1, read as the reverse complement.
GCACCGCCGCGCCGTGGTGCCCGCGCTGTTGCGCGACCGCGGCGGGCTGCTGGTGATCGCCGGGCTCGGCGCGCCGGCCTGGGACATCACGGCCGCCGGCGACACGGCGACCAACCTGCCGCTCTGGGGCGGCATGGGGGGGGCGGCGATGATGGGCCTCGGCCTCGCCCTGGCGCAGCCCGCGCGCCCCGTGCTGGTGATCACCGGCGATGGCGAGATGCTGATGGGGGTGGGAAGCTTGGCGACCATCGCCGTGCAGCGGCCGCGCAACCTCGCCGTGGTCGTGCTCGACAACGAGCATTACGGCGAGACCGGCATGCAGGAGACGCACACGCGCCACGGCGTCGATCTGGCCGGCATGGCGCGCGCGGCGGGCATCGCCGACAGCCGCCTGGTGAAGACCGCGGAGGAGGTGCACGCGCTGCGCGACGCGATCCATGCCGGGGCGGGGCCGCTCTTCGCGCAGGTGAAGGTGGACGACCAGCCGCTGCCCCTGGTGCTGCCGCCGCGCGAGGGATCGATCCTCCAGGCGCGCTTCCGCGAGGCGGTGCTGGGACCCGCGGCCCATCTGCAATAGGCTGTGCCGACCACCGCGCGCGGGGAACCAACCCCGCCGCGGATCCAGGGGGATCCCAGTCCATGCTCCGCCGCCGCCGCCTGCTGGAAACCGCCGCCGCCCTCGCGGCCGTCGCCTCGCCCGCCGTCGCGCAGGGGGCCTGGGCACCCGAGCGGCCGATCCGGCTGCTGGTCGGCTTCGCCGCGGGCGGCAGCACCGACACCACGGCGCGGCTGGTGGCGCAGGCGATGTCGGCGCGGCTGGGCCAGCCGATCGTCATCGAGAACCGTCCCGGCGCCGGCGGCAACATCGCGGCCGATGTCGCGGCGCGGAGCGCGCCGGACGGCCACACCATGTTCCTGGCGACCAGCGGCACGCTGCTGGCGAACAAGTACCTCTATTCGAAGCTCCCCTTCGATCCCGATCGCGACTTCCTGCCGATCAGCACCGTCGCGGTCATCCCGAACCTGATCGTCGTGCACCCGGAGGTCCCGGTCCGCAGCCTCGCCGAGCTCATCGCCTACGCCAAGGCGCGCCCCGGCCAGGTGCATTATGGCAGCGGCGGCGCAGGGACGACCCTGCATCTGGGCGCGGCCATGCTGGCGGCGCGGGCCGGTCTCGAGCTGGTGCATGTGCCCTACCGCGGCGGCGCGCCGGCGGCGATGGATCTCGTCTCCGGCAAGATCCAGATGATCGCCTCTCCCATGGTCGAGGTCATCGCACAGGTGCAGGCCGGGCAGTTGCGGCCGCTGGCGGTGACGACCCTCGAGCGTTCGCCGCTGCTGCCGGAGATCCCGGCCGTGGCGGAGACGCTGCCCGGCTTCGAGGTCGTGCTGTGGAACGCGCTGGTCGCCCCGGCCGGCACCCCGCCGGCGGCGATCGCGCGGCTGTCGGCGGAAGCGAACACCGCGCTCCGCGACGACTCGCTCCGCTCGAGGCTCGCGGAGCAGGGGAGCGTCCCGCTGCCCAAGACGCCCGAGGAATTCGCGGCCTTCCTGCGGACGGAGGCGCCGAAATTCGCCGAGATCGTGCGCGTGTCGGGCGCGAAGCTGGACTAGGGCGGCGATGCCGGGACCGCAGCGATGACGTCGCCCCCGTCGGTGTCGGCCTTCCGGGCCATCCGGGCGATCGACTACACGGTCATCTTCGTGCGCGACCTGGCGGCGATGCGGCATTTCTACGAGACGGTGCTCGGGTTCCCGCGAACCAGGGAGCTCTCGGCCGGCTGGTTCGAGTATCAGGTGGGCAGGAACACCCTCGTGCTCGCGAGGCCAGGCCGCACCGCCGCCGACACGCCGGTGCCGCCCGGCACGGCGGCGCTGCAACTGGCCTTTCGCGTCGCCGCGCCCGACGTCGATCGCTGCGCGGAGGAGCTGATCCGGCACGGCGTGGCGCTGCTCTCGCCACCCGCGGACCAGCCCTTCGGCCACCGTACGCTCTTCTTCCGCGACCCTGACGGCAACCTCCTCGAGGTCTATGCCGAGATTGCGGCCCACGCTCCGACCGACCCCGAAGCCTGAGAGATCGAGATGCCTCACGTCGTCTGCCTGCGCCCCGTCCATCCCGAGGCGCTCGAGAAGCTGCGCAACGCCCCGGGCGTGACCGTCGAGGTGCTCGACCCGGTGAACGAGGAGACGATCGCGCGATCGGTGCCGAAGGCCGATGCGGTGATCGTGCGGGCGACGCGGATCGACCGCGCCTTCCTCGATCACGCGCCGAACCTGCGCATCGTCGCCCGGCACGGCGTCGGCTACGACGCCGTCGACGTCCCCGCGCTGACCGAGCGCGGCATCCCGCTGACCGTGACGCCGGACGCCAACGCGGCCTCCGTCGCCGAGCATGCGATGATGCTGATGCTCAACATCGCCCGCGGCACCTTCGCCTATGACCGCAAGACCCGGGCCGGAGAATGGTCCAACCCGCCGGTGCCGAACACCTTCGACCTGGGCGGCAGGACGGTCCTGGTGGTGGGCTTCGGGCGCATCGGCGGGCGGGTCGCCCGCCTGTGCCAGGCCTTCGGGATGGAGGTGCTGGTGCGCGACCCCTTCGTGGCGCAGAACACCATCAAGGGCGCGGGCTTCACGCCGGTGAAGGACCTGCCGGCCGCGCTGGCGCGCGCCGATCTGGTGACGGTGCATGTGCCCTCCAACGCCGAGAACCGTGGCATGGTGAACGGCGAGTGGCTGGCGTCCATGAAGCGGGGCGCGGTGCTGGTGAACACGGCGCGCGGCACGCTGGTGGAGGAGGCGGCGCTGGCCGGGGCGCTGACCAGCGGCCACCTGGCCGCCGCCGGCCTCGACGTGTTCTGGGAGGAGCCGATGCGCGCGGACAACCCGCTGCTGAAGGCGCCGAACGTGGTGATGACGCCGCACTCGGCCGCGGCGACGGAGCAGGGGATCCGGCGCATGGGCCTGTCCTGCGCCGACAGCATCCTTGCCTGCTTCGCGGGCCAACTCGACGAGGATGTCGTGATCAACAGGGAAGTGCTGCGGCGTAACGCCTGAGGAGGCCGTCATGCAAGAGAACCCGCTGCTGGTGCTGGCCGACCACGCCGCCTCCTGGGCGACGCGTCCGCTGACCGCCGAGGTCGAGCACCATGCCCGCCGCGCGCTGATCGACTGGTTCGCGGCCCTGCTGCCGGGCTGCCTGCGGCCGCCCGCGACGCTGCTGGCGGGCGCCATGGCGGCCGAGCGCGGGCCGGGCGAGGCCATCTGCTACGTGGACGGCGTGCGCTCCCCGATCCGCCACGCCGCGCTGCTGAACGCGACGGCCAGCCACACGGTCGAGTTCGACGACATCTACCGCGACGCCGGCTATCATCCGGGCTGTCCCACGATCGCCCCCGCGCTCGCCGCGGCGCAGGCGCGCGGTGCCTCGATGGAGACGCTGCTGCGTGCCATCACGGCGGGCTACGAGGTCTCCTGCCGGATCGGCATGGCGGTGCAGCCGAGCCACTACCGCTACTGGCACACCACCGCGACCGTCGGCTGCTTCGGCGCGGCGACCGCCACCGCCATGGTGTTCGGGCTGGATGCGGCACGGATCGCGCAGGCCAACGCGACCGTCGCGACCTTCGCCGGCGGGCTGCAGCAGGCCTTCCTGTCGGACAGCATGTCGAAGCCCCTGCACCCCGGCCACGCGGCCGATGCGGGCGCGCTGGCGGCGATCGGTGCGGAGGCGGGGGTGACCGGCGCGCTCGACGTGCTGCACGGGAAGCAGGGCTTCGCGGCCGCGACCAGCGAGGATACCGGCAAGTGGGACAGGGCGTTCGCCACGCTGGACGACCACGTCTGCATCACGGCGATGACCTTCAAGAACCATGGCTGCTGCGGGCACATCTTCGCCGCGCTCGACGCCGTGCGCGATCTGCAGCGGGAGGCAGGCTTCGCCGCGGCCGATGTCGCGCGGATCCATGTCGGCGGCTACGGTCCCACCAAGACCATCTGCGACCGGCCGGAGGCGGCGACCGAGACCGATTGCCGCTTCTCCGTCCAGTACACCACCGCCGCCCTGCTGACCCTCGGCGGCGTGCGGCTCGCGGCCTTCGAGCCGGAATCGCTGCGGGATCCCGCCATCCGCGCGGTCATGCCGAGGGTGAGCGTCGCGCTCGACCCCGAGCTGGCGGACGCCTATCCGGGCAAGCGCGCGGCCAAGGTCTGGGTCACGCTGCAGGACGGGCGCGAACTCTACCGCTACCAGCCGACGCGCAAGGGCGACCCCGACGCGCCGCTGTCGGATGCCGCGCTGTCGGAGAAGTTCACCGAGCTCGCGGCGCCGGTCGTCGGCAGCGCCGCGGCGGCCACCCTGCTGGACGGGCTCTGGCGCGGCAGCGACTTGCCGGGAAGGGTGGCGCTGGTGGCGAATGCGATGCGGCGGTCGGCGGCCGAATAGCCGCTTCGACCGGAAGACCCCCGGCAGCCGGAGCAACGGCGCCGGCATAACGGTGGCGCGCGGCAGCGCCACCCGTATCGCCAGGGAGAGGGGGGGGCGGAGGCGTTCGTCGCGTCCCCGCCGGCTGCGGCAAGGGCGCGCGAGGATCAGGCTGCCGGCCGCGCGCCGCACCAGCCCGTGGACATGCTCATGCGCCTCCGCGGCCGCGATGTCCGCCTGGAAGCGACGATGTCGGCCAGCGTCCGGAGATCGGCCGGGCTGCGCGGCGGAGGCGCGTCATCGGAACCCTTCGGCGCGCGATGCGTTGCATGGCCATGGCACAGGGCAATGAGGGCGGCCAGGACATGGCCGCCGCGGGCGGGGCGACGCCGCTCCTCGAGGGATGGATGTTCCTGCGGGGGTTGTTTCCCCTGGCCATGGCGCAGGTCCTGCGCCGGCCACCGGCAAACGACCCGGACTGAGCCCCTCCTGCGAATTGACGCGACGATCTTCGTGGTCGCCTCCGGCGGCGCCTGCGGCTAGGTTGCGGGCGGGAGGGGCTCCGGCCGCACCGAGGTGACGTCGTCGCGCCCGAGATCGGCGCGTGCCCGCCCCCCGACGTGCCCCGCGCGGCCCCGGACGCAGGAGCACGACCGCCATGCTCTGGGACGCCTTTCCGAGTGCGCTCGACCTCGCGCGCTTCCAGTTCGCCTTCACCGTCTCCTTCCACTTCCTCTTTCCCGCGCTGACCATCGGGCTGGCCAGCTACCTCGCGGTGCTGGAGGCGCTGTGGCTGAAGACCGGTCGGCAGGAATACCTCGACCTCTTCCGCTACTGGCTGAAGCCCTTCGCGGTGAACTTCGCCATGGGCGTCGTCTCCGGCGTCGTCATGTCCTACCAGTTCGGCACGAACTGGTCGGCCTTCTCCGACCGCACCGCCCCCGTCCTCGGGCCGCTGCTCGGCTACGAGGTGCTGACGGCCTTCTTCCTCGAGGCCGGCTTCCTCGGCGTGATGCTGTTCGGCCTCGGGCGGGTCGGGCGCGGGCTGCATTTCTTCGCGACCTGCCTGGTCGCGGGGGGCACGCTGCTCTCGGCCTTCTGGATCCTGTCGGCCAATTCCTGGATGCACACGCCGGCCGGGCATTCCATCGCGCCGGATGGCCGGTTCATGCCGGAGGATTGGTGGGCGATCATCTTCAACCCCTCCTTCCCCTACCGCTACCTGCACACCGTCACCGGCGCCTACCTGACCACGGCGATGATCGTCGGCGCGGTCGGCGCCTACCACCTGCTGCGCGCGCATGGCCGGGGGGTGGACGGGGCGCATGATCCGGCCGGCAGGCCCGACGGCACGACCGCACGCGCGCGCATCATGTTCTCGATGGCGATGTGGATGGCGGCCGTGGTCGCGCCGGTGCAGGCCTTCCTCGGCGACACCCAGGGCCTGAACACCCTGGCGCACCAGCCGCAGAAGATCGCCGCCATCGAGGGGCATTGGGAGACGCAGCGCGGCGCCCCGCTGATCCTGTTCGGCCTGCCGGACATGGAGCGCGAGGAGACCCGGCTGAAGGTGGAGGTCCCGCTGCTCGGCAGCCTGATCCTGACCCACCGCCTGAGCGGCGAGGTGCCCGGGCTGAAGGATTTCCCGCCGGAGGCAAGGCCGACCAACGTGCCGCTGGTGTTCTGGTCCTTCCGCGTGATGGTCGGTCTCGGCCTGCTGATGATCGCGCTTGGCCTCGCATCGCTGGTCCTGCGCTGGCGGGGGCGGCTGTACGACACCGCCTGGTTCCTGCGTGGCGCGGTCGCCATGGGTCCATCCGGCCTCATCGCCGTGACCGCGGGCTGGATCACGACGGAGGCCGGACGGCAGCCCTACACGGTCTACGGGCTGATGCGCACCGCCGACAGCGTCTCGCCGATCGCGGCGCCGGCGGTCGCCACCTCGCTGGCGATGTTCATCGTGGTCTACTTCATCGTCTTCGGCGCCGGCATCTGGTACCTGTTCCGCCTCTACGGCCAGCCGCCGCATCCGCTGGAGGAGGGGCCGCGCCTCGGGCAGCCGATCCGCACCGCCGGCATCACGCCCGCCCCGGCGCTCGACCCGGCGGCACCGCGCAGCGGCCGGCACGCCGCCGCCCCGCAACCCGCCGCGGAGTAGCCGCGATGAGCGCCGAGACCGTCGCCACCATCTGGGCCTTCCTGATCGCCACGGCCGTCTTCCTCTATGTCTGCATGGACGGCTTCGATCTCGGCATCGGCATCCTCTTCCCCGCCATCGCCGGGCGGGACGACCGCGACACCGCGGTCAACACCATCGCCCCCGTCTGGGACGGCAACGAGACCTGGCTGGTCCTCGGCGGCGGCGGCCTGTTCGCGGTCTTCCCGCTGGCCTACGCCACGATCCTGCCCGCGCTCTACATGCCGCTGATCGTGATGCTGCTGGCGCTGATCTTCCGCGGCGTCGCCTTCGAGATGCGCTTCCGCGCGGAGAGCGAGGGCCAGCGCCGCTTCTGGGATGGCAGCTTCTCCGGCGGGTCGATGGTGGCGGCGCTGACGCAGGGAATGGCGCTCGGCGCCTATGTGCAGGGCATCGCGGTCGAGGACCGCGCCTATGCCGGCGGGTGGTGGGACTGGCTCTCCCCCTTCTCGGTGCTCACGGGCCTGGCGCTGATCTCGGGCTATGCGATGCTCGGCGCCTGCTGGCTGCACTGGAAGACGGAGGGCGGGCTGCAGGACCAGGCGCGCGCGCTGGCGCGGCGCTTCGGCCTGCTGACCCTGCTGTTCATCGCGGCGGTCAGCCTGGTGATGCCCTTCCTCCAGCCGGAGTTCCGCGAACGCTGGTTCGCCTTCCCCGCGCTGCTGGCGGCGCTGCCGGTGCCGGTGCTGCTGGTGGCGCTGGCCTGGCGCTTCTTCCGTGCGCTGGAGGAGGCGGAGGAGGAGGAGGCGGAGCATGACGCGCCGCGGCACGACGGGACGGAGCACGCCTCGCCGCGCCACATGGAATGGCGCGACGCGATCCCCTTCGGCTGCGCGCTCGGCTTCTTCTTCCTGTCCTATACCGGGCTCGGCATCTCGCTCTGGCCGATGATCGTGCCGCCCGAGATCACGATCTGGGACGCGGCGGCGCCGCGCACCTCGCAGCTTTTCCTGCTGGCCGGCGCGGTGGTGCTGATCCCGGTGATCCTCGGCTACACGGCCTATGTGTACTGGCTGTTCCGCGGCAAGGTGCGGGCAGGGGAGGGGTACCACTGACGGGAGGGGCGGTGGCGTGGTCCCGGCGGGAGCGTGCGGGCCCTTCGCCCGGGCAGCGGCCCGATCCCCGGCCCGATGACAGGACAGCGAACGGCGATGCACCGGCGGCTGCTGTGGTTCCTCGCCCTCTGGCTCGCCGGCGTCGCGGCGGTGGGCGTCGTCGCGCTGCTGATCCGCCTGGTGTTCAAGCCGGCGGCCGCGGCGGAGCCGGGCTGCGCCGATGCCGTCGCGCTGCTGCGGCCCGATCTTCTCGACACGCCGGCCCTGCTGCGCGCGCAGCCGGGGCGCTGCGCCGTGGCCGCCTGGCCGGACCGGCGGCTGGCCGTCGCCGTGGCGCGGGATGACACCTTGCTGGTCGGGGTGGTCCGCGGCGCGCCGGGGTTCGAGACGGTCGAGGCTTCGGTCGAGATCGAGGCGCTGGCGCTCGATCCGCTGGAGAGCCCTTCGGTCGAGATCCTGCCGGTGCCGGTCATCGGGCCCATGGCGCTCGGCGTGCGGCTGTTGAACCGGGCCGAGGCGCCCGGGCGCCGCACGGAGACGGAGGCGCTGCACGTGCTGCTGCCGCGCGAGGACGTGCTGGAGCCGGTGCTGGCGGTGCTGCTGCGGGCGGAGCATGCGGCGGAGCATGCCTGCCCGCGCGGGCGCCCGGCACCCTGCCGCACCGCCTGGTCGCGGCGCTGGACCCTGGAGGCGGCGGGGCCGGCGCGTGGCAGGACGCCGCCCGACCTCGTGCTGCGCGACGGGCGGGGCGGCGCGGTGGCGAGCCGGCATCGCTGGACGGGGCAGGGCTACAGCCCGGCGGTGTTCGAACGGACCCCGCCGCTCGGGCCGCGCTAGGGGGCCGGCCGAGACCCCCACCCTTTCCTCCCCCGCTGGCGGGGGAAGGCCGCGTTGGGGGCAGCAGGGCGGCGCAGGCCCGACGCCTAGTCCAGCCGGATCCCCGCACGCTCCGCCACGCCGCGCCAGCGCGTGACGTCCTCGGCGATCAGCGTGGCGAACTCCTCCGGGCTGCCGGCGACATAGGGCGAGCCGAAGCTCGCCAGCCGCTCCGCGACCGCGGGCTCGCGCAACGCCTCCCGCGCCGCGGCGTTCAGGCGCGCCACCACGGAGGGCGGCACGCCCGCCGGCATCAGCAGCCCGTACCAGCCGCGCACGGCATAGCCCGCGATCCCGGCCTCCTGCATGGTCGGCACCTCCGGCAACTCGGCGCTGCGGTTGGGCGTGGTGACGGCCAGCGCGCGCAGCGCGCCGGCACGCACCTGGCCCAGAACCAGCGCCTGGTTCTCGATCGCGAAGGCCAGGTCGCCGGCGAGCATGGCGGTGATCACCGGCGCGCTGCCCTGGTAGGGCACCTGCACCGCCTCGAATCCGGCCGAGAGGCGCAGCAGCTCGGCCGCCATGTGCTGCGGCGTGCCGACGCCGGGCGTGCCATAGGCCACCGATTGCGGCTGCGCGCGCGCCCAGGCGAGGAAGCCGGCGACCGTGCGGTGCGGCGATGCGGCCGGCACGACCAGCACCAGCGGCGTGGTCGCCACCAGCACCACCGGCTGGAAATCGCGCTGCGGGTCGAAGGGCAGGGTGCGGGCCAGCGCCGGGTTGATCGAGAGCGGCCCGCTATTGCCTGTCAGGATGGTGTGCGCATCGCCCCGCGCCCGCGCAACGACCGCCGTCCCGACATTGCCGCCGGCGCCGGCGCGGTTCTCGACCACGAAGGGCTGCGTCGTGCCGAGGCGGCGCTGCAGCGGCTCGGCCAGCAGGCGCGCGATCGCGTCGAGGATCCCACCCGCGAGATAGGGGACGACGAGGCGGACCGGGCGGGAGGGCCACTCGGCCTCCTGCTGCGCGCGGGCCGGCAGGGCCAGGGATGCGGCGCCGCCGGCCAGGACCAGGCGGCGCCTCATGCCGGCTGCAACGTGAAGGTGAGGACCGTGTCCTTCACGACGATGCCGCCGCGGTCGCCCGGCGTCAGCGGGCCGTAGCGTTGCGCGAAGCTCGGCGGCAGCGCGCGCGCCTCCTGCGGTGCCAGCCAGAGGCGCAGCAGGTGGCGGTGCCGCTCGGGCTCCGGCCAGTTCACGAAATCGCCGCGGCTGTGGAAGATCTGGTGATTGTGCAGGAACTGCATGTCGCCCGGGCGGAACTCGATCGAGAGGTTCAGCGCCGGATCGTTGGACAGCGCGTCGAGCAGGTCGAGCGCCGCGGTCTCGGCCGCGGTCAGGCGGCGGCAATCGGGGAAGTTCGCCTGTGCGCTGCGGATGTACTGGCCGGAATAGAGCGCGGTGAGCAGGCCGTCATGCCAGTTGAACACCGGGATCTCGAACCAGGGCAGCATGCCGGGCGGGATCTCGCCGCGCCGGTCGGTGGGGAAGGGGTGGAACAGCGCGGCCACCAGGTCCGGGCGCCGCCGCAGGATCTCGTTGTAAAGCGTCGTCGAGGAAACGATGCGGCTCTCGCCGCCTTCCTTCGCGGTCTTCAGGCAGAGCAGGCCGACGATGTCGCAGCTGTCCGTGTGGTACTCGAGGGCGCGCGTGGTCTGGTAGTAGCGCACCTTGGGATCGGCGATGTCGAGGCCGAGATCCTTCACATGCCCGAGCAGGTGCCCCTTCGCGTTCTGGCTGCGGAAGCTGCCGAAATGCGCGCCGATGCCGAGATAGGCGATCGCCGAGGCCTCCGTCCCCCAGCGCTCCACCGGCAGGCCGCGGAGGACGGCGAAGCCCTTGCCGTGCTGCAGGTCGCGCAGGATGGCGGACAGGCGCGGGGCCAGGGTCGGCAGGGGGAAATTCGCCGGCGTGATCCCGCCCATGGCGCCTCCGGCCGCGCGGTGCGTGGCGATGGCGGCTTCCAGCTCGGCCAGCTCGGCTTCGGCCAGGGGATGGATCCAGGCCTCGGGCCGGCGCGCCATCTCCGCGCCGGTCCAGGCGGCGGGGCCGGCGATGAGGCCGGGCGGCAGGGGCAGGGGGCCTGCGGCGTGGGTGTCGGGCACGGGCGCGCTTCCTCGATGGCTTGCCGCGGAGCCTGCCGCCTGGCCTGGGCGGGTGCAAGGGCAGGCGACAAGGCGCGCCGCGCCCGTCATCATCCGCGGGTTGCGACGGGAAGGGGGCGCCGAGCTTGGCCGATCACGATCTGCCCGCACTCTGGGAAGCGCATTGCCGGCATGAGTTCGAGACGCGCGACGTCGACGCGACCATGGCGACGATGGTGCCCGACCCTTATGTGAACCACATCCCGACCATGACGGGCGGGGTCGGCCACGACCAGCTCAAGCGCTTCTACAGGTACCATTTCATCGGCGAGAACCCGCCGGACATCGCGCTGAACCCGGTCAGCCGCACAGTGGGCGAGAGCAGCGTCGTCGACGAGATGATCCTCAGCTTCACCCACACCACCGAGATCGACTGGATGCTGCCCGGCATCGCGCCGACGGGGCGGCGCGTCGAGATCCCGCTGGTCGCCATCGTGCAGTTCCGGGACGGCAAGGTCGCGCACGAGCACATCTACTGGGACCAGGCGAGCGTGCTGGTGCAGGTCGGGCTGCTCGACCCCGCGGGCCTGCCGGTCGCCGGCGTCGAGACCGCGCGGAAGGTGCGCGACCGTGCCCTGCCGAGCAACGCGCTGATGCGGCGCTGGGCGGGCAGCGAGGGGAAGCCGATCTAGGCAGGCGGCCGGGCTTCGCCCCGCCCGCGCAATCGGAGGAGAGCAAGCGATGAAGGTCGTCCGCGCCGCAGAGCGCACCACGAAGGCCGCGCCCGCCAGCAATTTCACCGGAACGGTCTTTTCGGACGAGGTCGTCACGGGCACGCCGCCCTCCCGCATGCGGGCGAGCGTCGTCAGCTTCACGCCGGGCGCGCGCACGCACTGGCACACCCATCCGGTGGGGCAGACGCTCTACTGCCTGTCGGGCGTCGGGCGGGTGCAGAAGGAAGGCGAGAGGGTGCAGGCGCTGCATCCGGGCGACACGGTGCTGATCCCGCCCGGGGTGAAGCACTGGCACGGCGCCGCGCCGGACAGGCTCTTCGCGCATCTGGCGATGTCAGAGAACGGGCCGAATGGCGAGGGGACGGCATGGCTGGAGGCGGTGAGCGAGGCGGATTACGCAGCCAAGCCCTAGCCCAGGCGGGCCATCAGGGCGTCCAGGTCGGGGGAGCGGATCAGCAGCTCGGCCGCCGTGAAGGGGCAGCGCTCCGGCAGGGGGCGGGCGGGGCCGCCATCGGCGGCGAGCCTGTCGAGGGCCGTGTCGCGCGCGAGCGACCAGAGGTCCTGCATGTCGATCCGCGCGATCATGCTGGGCGAGGCCCGACGTGCCGCGCGGGCCAGGGCGCCCCGGGTCTTGGACCGCCAATGGGCGACCGGCTCGGGCCGGGCTGCGGCGTGGACGGCCATGAGATGGACCAGTGCGACGTCCAGCAGGTTCTCCACCGCCTGGAACTCGCTGCGGCCCACGCTCTCCACCTCCTCGACGAGGTTCTCCCAGTCCAGGCCGTTCACCCGCTCCCCGCGCGCGAGGCGGCGCAGCAGCGCCCCTGCTGCTCGGACCAGACCAGGATGTCGGTGTCGTAGAGACCGCTCATGGGGCGCATATAGGCGCCGGCGATCCCCGCCGGTAGCATGGCCTCACGCCTGCTTCCGCTCGATCAGCCCCCGCCGGATCGACCGCCCGCGCTTGATGCGGTCCTCGATGAATTCCGCCTCGCCCCAGCGGATCGCGCGGCCGAAGGCATGCGCGTCCTCGCTGAAGCGCGCCAGCATCTCCAGCACCGCCTCGCGGTTGTTCAGGAACACGTCGCGCCACATGTCGACGTCGCTCGATGCGATGCGGGTGAAGTCGCGGAAGCCGGAGGCCGCGAATTTCAGCACCGCCTCGCGCGTTTCCTCGGCCAGGTCGTCGGCCGTGCCGCAGATGGTGAAGGCGATCAGATGCGGCAGGTGGGACACGATCGCCACCACCTTGTCATGCGTCGCCGCATCCATGCGCTCGACCATGGACCCGCAGCGCCGCCACAGCTCGGCGACCTTCTCCGAAGCCGCCGGATCGCCCTCGGGCAGCGGCGTCAGGATGCAGTAGCGGCCCTCGAACAGCGTGGCGAAGCCGGCATCCGGGCCGCTGTGCTCCGTGCCCGCCATCGGATGTGCCGGCACGAGATGCACGCCCTCGGGCAGCAGCGGCGCCAGGTCGCGGATCACGCTGCCCTTGGTCGAGCCCACATCCGACAGGATCGCGCCCGGCGTCAGCGCCGGCGCGATCCGCCGCATCACCCCCGCATAGGCGCCGACGGGGATGCAGAGGATCACCGCGTCCGCTCCCGCCACCGCCCGCGCCGGGTCTTCCTCCACCGCATCGGCGAAGCCCAGCTCGCGCACCCGCGCCAAGGTCTCCGGCCGGCGCGTGCTGACCACGACCTGGCGGGCGATGTCGCCCCGCTCCCGCGCCACCCGCGCGATCGAGCTTCCGATCAGCCCGACCCCGACCAGGCACAGCCGCTCGAACAGCGGCGCCCCATGCGCCATGTCAGGCCGCCGCCTCGGGGCTCTTCAGGAAGGCCGAGAGCGCCTCCGTCACCAGGCCGCATTCCTCGGCGGTGCCGACGGTGATACGCAGGCAATGCGCCAGGCCATAGGCGCCGACGCCGCGCGCGATCACGCCGCGCGCCCGCATCGCGGCATCGGCCGCCTTCGCCCGCGCCGGCGTGGCGAAATCGGCCAGCACGAAATTGCCGTGGCCGTCATGCACCGCGACCCCCAGGGCGCGCAGCGCCTCGGTCAGCCTGGCGCGCCACTCGGTGTTGTGCGCGACCGAATGCCGCACCCAATCGGCATCGCCGAGCGCCGCGATCCCGGCCGCCATCGCCGCCGCGTTCACGTTGAACGGGCCGCGCACGCGGTTGAGGATGTCGATCACCGCCTCCGGCGCATAGGCCCAGCCGAGCCGCGCGCCGCCGAGGCCGAAGATCTTGCTGAAGGTGCGCGTCATCACCGTGTTGCCGCCGGCCGCATCGACCAGCGCCACGCCGGCATCGTAGCCGGGATCGGTGACGTATTCGGCATAGGCCGCGTCGATCACCAGCAGGATGTCGTCGCGCAGGCCGCGGCGCAGCCGCGCGACCTCGCCCGCCGGCAGCATCGACCCGGTCGGGTTGTTCGGGTTGGCCAGGAAGACCATCGTCGTGCGCGGCCCGACCGCCGCCAGCATCGCGTCCACATCGGCCGTCAGGTTCCGCTCCGGCGCCTTGATCACCCGGCAGCCGGCGTAGCGGCCGGAGATGTCGTACATCACGAAGCCATGCTGGCTCATGACCAGCTCCGTCCCCTCGCCGCCATAGGCCAGGATCAGGTGCTGGATGATCTCGTCCGAGCCGTTGCCGCAGACGATCCGCGCGGGGTCGAGGCCGAAGCGCGCGCCGATCGCCTCGCGCAGCGCGCGCGACCCGCCATCCGGGTAGCGGTGCATCTCCCGCGCCGCGGCGACCATGGCCTCGATCGCCGCGGGCGGCGGGCCGAAGGCGCCCTCGTTCGAGGACAGCTTCACGATCCGGTTGACGCCCGGGATCTTCGATTCGCCGCCGACATAGGGCTCGATCGAGAGGATGGAGGGGCGCGGTTGCGGCGCGTTCGGCATGGCGATGGTCCCTCTGCTCTTGGCAAGCGGTGTGGCGGCGGTGCCTCAGGCCCCGTCCCGCAGCGGGACGGCGTAGAAGCCGAGCGGCAGGGCGCGGTCCACCGGCAGGGCGGCCAGCCTCGGATCGTCGGTCGCCACCACCCCCTCGACCTCCGCCAGCACCAGCAGCACCGCCGCGGCGCCCGGTCCCGCCCCGGCATCCTCGCGCCGGCGCACCAGCAGCAGGCCGCCCTCGGGCTGGACGAAGCCCGCCGCGGCGAGCGCGGCCTGCGCGCCGGCGCGGCCGCGCGCGACCAGCGTCCCGCCCGCGCTTTCCAGGCGCAGCAGCGACCGGTCATGGCCCGAGGCGTCGGGCGCGCCCGGCGCCACGACGAGGCAACCCGCCTCGGCATCGCCCGCGATCGAGGCCGGGCACCAGAAGGGCAGGCGGGCCGCGACCTGCAGCCGCGGGCTGTCGAGCCCGGCCCACCAGGCCTCCTCCGCCGGCGCATTCTCCCGCGGCAGGGGCAGCACCGCGACCGAGGTCTCGCCCGAGGCCGCCATGGCCAGCGCGCGGGCAGGGGTGGTGACGCGGCGGAGCGGGGTCAGCGCCCCGAAATGCTCGCGCGCGATGCGCATCTCGTCCGGCGTCGCGGCGAAGACCGAGGCGGCGAAGGGCGTCTGCAGCCCGGTGCTCGCGGCGAAGAGGTCCCGCCAGATCCGCACCACGGCCGAGGCCGGGAGCGGTGGGCGGTTGCGCCCGAGGAGGCGCCGCAGCACCTGCGCCTCCCGCCCCGGGCGGAGGGTGGGGCCGGTCGCCTTGGCGCGGCTCCCCGCCAGGCGCGCGACGACGTCGGCCCGGCGCATCAGCAGGTCGTGGATGGCGTCGTCCAGCGCATCGATCTCGCCCCGCAGTGCCGCGAGCGACGTTGCGGGCGCCGCGGCGGCGGGCTCGACGGCGGCTTCCGGCGCCGCCGCGTCGGGCGATGCCTGGTGGGACGGATCGGGGACAAGGGTGCTGCGGTTCATCGGAGGCCGGCGTTACCAGGGCGCAGCAATAGACGCGGCGGCCGGGCCCGCCAAGCGGCGCGGGGCCGGCCGCCGCGTCCCGCTTCTTGTTGATGCCGCAGGCCCGGCCGCCTAAAGCAGCGCTCCCGCCCCCGCACCGAGGCCCCTGCCGAACCGGCCCATGTCAGCCCCCGTCGCCCCCTTTCCGCAGATTGCGCACCAGGGCGCCGTCTTCGAGGACGGCATCGCGCTCGATTGCGGCGCGGTGATCCGGCCCTACACCATGGCCTGGCGCGGCTATGGGACGTTGAACGCGGCGCGGTCGAACGCGATCCTGGTCTGCCATGCGCTGACCGGCGACCAGTACGTGGCCGAGCGCCATCCCGTGACCGGGCGCGCGGGCTGGTGGGAGACCATCGTCGGTCCCGGCAAGCCGCTCGACACCGACCGCTACTTCATCCTGTGCGTCAATGTCCTCGGCGGCTGCATGGGCTCGACCGGCCCGCGGGAGGAGATGACCGACCCCGAGGGGCGGCCGATGGGCCGGCCCTGGGGGACGGATTTCCCCTCGGTGACCATCCGCGACATGGTGCGCGCGCAGAAGCGGCTGGTCGAGCATCTCGGGATCGCGCGGCTGCTGGCCGTCGTCGGCGGCTCGATGGGCGGGATGCAGGTGCTGGAATGGGCGGCGACCTACCCGGACGCCGTCTATGCCGCCGCGCCGATCGCCACGGCGACCCACCATTCGGCGCAGAACATCGCCTTCCACGAGGTCGGGCGCGCGGCCATCCACTCCGACCCCGACTGGCATGGCGGGCGCTACTGGGAGGATGGGCGGATCCCGGCCAAGGGCCTGTCGGTCGCGCGCATGGTGGCGCACATCACCTACCTGTCCGAGCAGGCGCTGACCCGGAAATTCGGGCGTCGCCTGCGCGGCGCCTCGGCGCTCACCTTCCTCGAGGACGTGTTCGAGGTGGAGAGCTACCTGCGCCACCAGGGCAGCACCTTCGTCCAGCGCTTCGACGCCAACAGCTACCTGACCATCACTCGCGCCATGGATTATTTCGACCTGGCCGCCGAGCATGGCGGGGAGGTCGCCAACGCCTATCGCGGCACCCAGACGCGCTTCTTCGTCGCCTCCTTCTCCTCCGACTGGCTGTTCCCGACCGAGGAGAGCCGGGCGCTGGTGCGCGCGCTGAACGCGGCGGCGGCCAATGTCAGCTTCGTCGAGTTCGACACCGACAAGGGCCATGACGCCTTCCTGCTGGAGGAGCCGGAGTTCCACCGGGCGCTCGGCGGGTTCCTGGCGGGCTGCGCCGACCGGCTGGGGGTGTAGGCGGATGGCCGATGAGGATAAGGCCGCCACGGCCTTCGATCTGGTCCGCAACGGCGAGACCGCGGCGCTGCAGGCGCTGCTCGACCAGGGCCTGGCACCGGACCTTCGCAATGCCCGCGGCGATGATCTGCTGATGGTTGCCGCCTACAACGCGAAGCACGACATCGCCACGGTCCTGCTCGGGCGCGGCGCCGATCCGGACCGGCCGAGCGCGAAGGGCCAGCTCCCCATCGTCGGCGCCGCTTATCAGGGCGATGTGCGCATGATCGCCCTGCTGCTGGACCATGGCGCCGCGATCGACGCCGCCGGGCCGGATGGGCGCACGGCGCTGATGACCGCCGCCGTCTTCGACCGTGCCTCGGTGGTCGAGCTGCTGCTCGCGCGCGGCGCCGATCGCAGCCTGACCGATGCCCAGGGGCTGACGGCCGAGGCCGCCGCGCGGGCCATGCGGGCGCGCATCACGCCGGTCCTGCTGGCCCGGGGCTGACCGCCGGCGTGGCCATCCCGCCGGGCGGGCGCTAAAGCGGCGCCCCCCTGCCTCTGGACAACGTCTCCGATGGACCAGACCGCGCCGAACCCGCGAAGCCCCCGGCCCGGGCCGATCCGCTATGTCGCCAAGAACATGCGCCTGGACCTGCGGCTGATCGCGGAGATGATCCCGCCCGGGGCGCGCGTGCTCGACATCGGCTGCGGCGATGGCGCGCTGCTGGCGCACCTGACCGCGGAGAAGGGTGCCGATGCGCGGGGGATCGAGATCGACATGCCCTCGGTGACCCAGGCCGTCGCCTCTGGGCTCGCGGTGATCCATGGCGATGCCGACAACGACCTGGCCTTCTATCCGGACGGGGCCTTCGACTTCGTCGTGCTCTCCCGCACCCTGCAGGCGGTGGAGAAGCCGCGGGAGGTGCTGCGGCAGATGCTGCGCATCGGCCGGCACGCCATCCTCAGCTTCCCCAATTTCGGGCACTGGCTGGTGCGCTGGCAGCTGCTGACCACGGGCCGGATGCCGATGACCGAGACCTGGTCGCGCCCCTGGCACGAGACGCCGAACATCCATCCCTGCACGATCCGCGACTTCTTCGACCTCTGCGCCCTCGAGGGCTACGCGGTCGAGCGCTGGCTGGCGGTGGATGATCGCGGCCTCAAGACGCCCTGGAAGCGCTTCGCCACGCTCGCCAACCTGTTCGGCGAGCAGGCCCTGTTTCAGCTCCGCCGTCGCTGAAGGCCCGGTCCTGGCGCCCGGCCGACGGGACCGGACGAGGCGGGGATGGCGGCGGGCTTCCGCGGCCCGGAAGACGATCCGCGGCCCCGGGAAGCCTCCCGTGCGCTCCTTGCGGCCGAGGGTGCGCCCGGCTCTCACCGAGGGCGGGACGGCGCCGCCGGGCCCCGTGCCGGGGTCGGTCCCTGAACACCATGACCGGGGCGGGAGATCGACCCCGCCCACGCGGCGCGATCAGTGCAGGGCGCGCGCCCGTGGCCGCCGGGTGCGCGCCGCGCGCTCCTCCTTGGCCCGTGCCGGGTGGGTGCCCGCGCCATGATCCGTGCCGCGGGCGCTGCCAGGCATCAGCGCCGCCGCGAGCGCCGCATGCCGCGCCGCGTCCATCGCGCCGATGCGAAGGCACTCGGCCTCGACATAGGACAGCATGAGCCGGAGTGCCGCATGATCGATCGGATCGGACTCGGGATCCGCCGTCGGCGTCGCATGGCTCATGTCTCGAAACTCCAGGCCTGGTCGACTGCCGCACACATACAGTTTACCACCATGAACGGGAAGGCTTCGGGACTGCGGTGCTAGGCGAGGTTCGTTAATTCAGCGTCAATCGTGGTGTTTTCCACCGCTGTGGATCAGGCCTCGGCGCGGCCTTCAACCGGGGATGGGGAGGATCCGGGCGAGGTCCGGGGCCATCCGGCACCGTTTTTGCAATGACCCCCGCCTTGACGGGGCGCGATCCGCCGGGCCCCCGGGATGTCCCTGGCGGGCCGGCCGCGGCATGGGTCAGAATTTCTCCACCCAGGGCCGCACCTCGATCTCCCAGGACCAGGAGGAGGGCGGCTGGCGGATCAGGTGCAGCGCCGTCTCCGCGATCGCGTCGGGGTCGAGCAGCGTGTCCTCGCCGGGGTCCGGGCGCCGCGCGGCGCGGATGCCGCCATCGATGACGATATGGGCGATGTGCACGCCCTGCGGGTGCATCTCCCGCGCCATGGACTGCGCCAGGCCGCGGAGGGCGAACTTGCCCATGGCGAAGGGCGCGCTCAGCGGATAGCCCTTCACCCCGGCGCTCGCCCCGGTCAGCAGGATCGTCCCCGCCCGCCGCGGCAGCATCCGCCGTGCGGCCTGCTGCGCGACCAGGAAGCCGCCGAAGGCACAGACCTGGAGGCTGCGCTGCACCTCGGCCGGATCGAGGTCGATCAGCGGCCCGCGCGTCCGGTAGCTCGGGTTGTAGACCACCACCTCCGCCGCCTCGCCCGCCTCGGCGAAGAGCGCGGCGACCGAGGCCGCATCCGCCGCGTCGCAGGCATGGGCCGTCGCGCCGGTCTCGGCGCAGAGCCCGGCGAGCTTGGCCGTGTTGCGCGCGGCGAGCGCCACCGCATACCCGTCCCGTGTCAGCGCGCGCGCCAGGGAGGCGGAGAAGCCGTCCCCCGCGCCGACGATCAGCGCCTGCTTCCCCGCCATGCGTCCCTCCCTCCCGGCCCCTGGCCAGTTGCGTCCCGAAGCGATGCATGTTCCGTCGCGCCCGGACGGACCGCAACCACGATCCGCCGGCCGGGGTCAGACAGCCGATCGCCCCGGCGCGGGACCGGCTCTCGCCCCACTCGGGCCCGGGATGCGGCGCGCGGCCGGCCTTTCGCGCCCCGTCATGCCAGGGTCTCGAGCAGCTCGCACAGCGTCGCGCAGCGCGGCGCCAGGTCCTGCCAGCGGATATGCTCGTCCGGCGCATGCGCGCCCGCCCCGGTGCAGCCCAGGCCATCGAGCGTCGGGACACCCATGACGGCGGTGAAATTCCCGTCCGAGCCGCCGCCGCGCTGGTGCTTCGGCAGCCGGTAGCCGTGGGAGGCGGCGATCGCCCGGGCGCGCTCGAACAGGGCGAGGGTCGCCTCGGTCTCCGGGAAGGGCGGCCGGTTCAGCCCGCCCTCGACCGAGACGGTGATGCCGTCCCCGGTCGCCGCCTCGGCCAGGGCGTGGATCGCGGCGATCACGCGCTCCCCTTCCTCGAGGCTCGGGACGCGGAAATCGATCCGGCAGCCGGCCTCCGGCGGGAT
This sequence comes from uncultured Acetobacteraceae bacterium, assembly GCA_964564645.1. GTDB lineage: Bacteria > Pseudomonadota > Alphaproteobacteria > Acetobacterales > Acetobacteraceae > CAZMCV01. The sequence goes on along the minus strand of CAZMCV010000014.1, from coordinate 18,854 downwards.
GACGTTCTGCCGCGTCCCGCCCCAGACCGGCGCGCAATTGGTGGTCACGCCGCGGTCGAGGTCGGTCAGCGCATGGACCGCGAGGATCAGCCGCGACAGCGCCACCACCGCGCTCCGCCCCTCGCTCCAATTGCCGCCGGCATGCGCGCTGCGGCCGCGCACCGCCACGCGGAAGCCGCCGGTGCCCTTGCGGCCGGTGACGCAGGCGCCCTGCGTGCCGCCGGCGGGCTCGGGGATCAGCACGGCGGCCGCGCCCGCCGCCTCGCGCTCGATCGGGGCGCGGCTGGTCGGGCTGCCGACCTCCTCGTCCGGGGTCAGCAGCAGGGTGATCGGGCGCGCCGTCTCGGTGCCCTGGCGCAGGATCTCGCGGACGCAGTGGAAGGCCATGAAGCTGCCGGCCTTCATGTCGAAGATGCCGGGGCCGTAGGCGCGCCCATCCTCGATGCGGAAGGGCATGGGCCCGGCCAGCATCCCGTGGTCCCAGACCGTGTCCACATGGCCGGCGACGACCACCGGCGGGCCGGCGCCCGGGGTGCGCGCGATCAGCGTGTCGCCGAAGCCCCCGCTGCCCGGCAGCCGCTCGACCGCGGCGCCGACGGCGCGCAGCTCCGCCTCGGCGAGGTCGAGCAGCCCGTTCACCGCGGCCGGGTCGGTCGAGGGCGTCTCGCGCTCCACCCAGCCGCGCAACTCCTCGAGCAGACGGTCCGAAGGGCCGAGGCGGGTCCGGGGCATGGGGCGGCGGCCTTTCGCTGGGTAGGGCATCGTGATGCCCCGGGCCGAGGATGCTTGTCCACCGGGACCGGGCCCGCTAGAGGCGCGGATGGTGCGGCGCAGCAGGGGCGGGGCGCTCATGTCCGATGGCGGCAAGTTCTTCGAGGACCTCGAGCTCGGCCAGTCCGCCAGCTTCGGCAAGACGATCACCGAGGCCGACATCGTCCTGTTCGCCGCGGTGACCGGCGACACCAACCCGATGCATCTCAACGCGGAATACGCCAAGGGCACGATCTTCGGCGAGCGCATCGCGCATGGCATGCTGGCCGCCGGGCTGATCACCAAGGTGCTCGGCACCCAGCTTCCCGGCCCCGGCACGATCTACCTCTCCCAGACCCTGAAATTCCGCGCGCCCGTGCGCATCGGCCAGACCGTCACCGCGACCGTCGAGGTCGCGGCGCTGCATCCGGAGAAGCATCGCGCGACGCTCCGCACCGTCTGCACCGTCGCCGGCGAGCCGGTGATGGAGGGCGAGGCCTATGTCTCCGTCCCCAGCCGGGCGTCGCGCGCCCCGGCGAAGGCGGCCGCGGAGTGAACGCCGCCGGCGCCGCGCCCATGCCGCCGCGCGAGCCGCGCATCATCGCCACGGGCTGGCGCGACCTGCCGGCGGCGCTGCGCGGGGCGACGGTCGCGCTCGGCAACATGGACGGCGTGCATCTGGGGCATCTCGCGGTGCTGCGCGCGGCGCATGCCGCCCGCCCTCTCGCCCCGCTCGCGGCGCTGACCTTCGAGCCGCATCCGCGCGAGCATTTCCGCCCCGACGACCCGCCCTTCCGCCTGACCCCGCTGCCGGCCAAGGCCGCCGCGCTCGGCGCCGCCGGCGCCGCCTTCGTCTATGCCATCCCCTTCGACGCGGCACTCGCCGCCATGCCGGCCGAGGCCTTCGTCGAGGAGGTGCTGCATGCGGGGATCGGCGCCATCCACCTTTCCTGCGGAGCGGATTTCGCCTTCGGCCACCGCCGGGGGGGGAGTGCGGAGACCCTCGCCGCCCTGGCCGAGGCGCGCGGCATCGGCCTGACCGTCGTCCCCCCGGTGACCGATGCGCAGGGCCCGATCTCCTCGACGCGGATCCGCCGCGTCCTGCAGGATGGCTACCCGGAGCTGGCGACCGCCATGCTGGGACGACCCTGGGAGATCCGGGGGGAGGTCGTGCATGGCGACAAGCTCGGGCGCGTGCTGGGCTGGCCGACCGCCAATCTCTGGCTCGGCCGGCATGTCGAGCCGGCGCGCGGGGTCTATGCGGTCACGGTGATGCTGCCGGATGGGCGGGAGGCGAAGGGGGTGGCCAATATCGGCCGCCGCCCGACCCTCGGCGGCGATCCGCAGACCCGGCTCGAGGTCTATGTCTTCGACTGGAGCGGCGACCTCTACGGGCACGAGATCGGCGTCCGGTTGCGCCACTTCCTGCGCCCGGATGCGAAATTCGACGGGCTCGAGACGCTGAAGGCCGCCATCGCCCAGGATGCCGAGGACGCGAAGGCGGTGCTCGCCCGGTCGGGCTGACGCCGGACCGGCCGGCGAGGACGAATCTCGGCCCGCGCCGCGCCATGCGGTGCGCGCCGCCCGCCTGCCGCCGCTTCACCGCCCCCGGGAGCCGCCCGCCGCCGTGCACGCCAACGCGCCGCTCCTCCTGACCCTCGTCGCCGCCCTCTCGCTCGCCCTCCTGTTCGGCATCCTGGCGCGCCAGTTGCGGCTGCCGCCGCTGGTCGGATACCTGCTGGCCGGCGTCGCCGTCGGGCCGCACACGCCCGGGATCTATGCCGACCCGGCCATCACCGCATCCCTGGCCGAAGTCGGCGTCGCCCTGCTGCTGTTCGGCGTCGGGTTGCATTTCTCGCTCGCCGACCTGCTGGCGGTCCGACGCATCGCCATCCCCGGGGCGCTCGGCCAGGTCGCGCTCGGGACGGCGCTCGGCGCGGCGGGCGGCGCGCTCGGGCTCGGGCTCGACCCGGCGCAGGCCGCCGTGTTCGGCCTGGCGCTGGCGATCGCCAGCACCGCGGTCGCCACCCGGGCACTCGCCGAGCGCGGCCGGCTGGGCGGGGAGGCGGGGCGGATCGCGCTCGGCTGGCTCGTCGTGCAGGATCTCGTCGTGGTCCTCGCCCTGGTGCTGCTGCCGGCCGCCGGGGTCGGCGCCGGCGCGGAGCGCGGGCTGCTGACGGGTCTCGGCACCGCGCTCCTGGAACTCCTCGGCTTCCTCGCGGCGATGGCGCTGGTCGGGCGGCGCCTGCTGCCCTGGGCCCTCGGGCGCGCGGCGCGGACCGGCTCGCGCGAGCTGTTCACCCTGGCCGTGGTCGTCGCCGCGCTCGGCGTCGCCTATGGCTCGGCGGCGCTCTTCGGCGTCTCGGTGGCCCTCGGCGCCTTCTTCGCCGGCGTGGTGCTGGGCGAAAGCCACCTCAGCCACCAGGCCGCGGCGCGCGCCCTGCCGCTCGAGCAGGTCTTCGCGGTGGTCTTCTTCGTCTCGGTCGGCATGCTGTTCGACCCGGCGGCGGTGGCGGCGGCGCCGGCCGGGGCCGCGGCGGTGGTGGTGGTCGCCGTCCTGGGCACCGGCGGCGCCACGCTGCTGATGCTGCTGCTGCTCCGCGTCGAGGCGCCGACCGCGGGCACCGTCGCCGGCGCGCTGTCGCAGATCGGCGAGTTCTCCTTCGTGCTGACCGAGCTGGCGATCCGCCAGGGCCTGCTGCCGGAGGCGGTGCGCGGCCCGGTGCTGGTCGCCGCCTTCGCGACGGTGATGGCGAACCCGGCCATCGCGGTCGGGGCGGAGCGGCTGGCGGTGCGGCTCGGGCGGACGCGGCGGATGCGGCGCTGGGTGGCGGCGGGCCGGCTGCGGGCGGGGCGGGGCGGGCACCCGCGCGCGAAGGCGCCGGTCCCGGGCGACCTGGCCGGGCATGCGGTGATCGTCGGCCATGGCAGGGTCGGCAGCATCGTCGCCGCCGCGCTCCGCCGGCACGCCATCCCCTTCGTGGTGGTGGAGGCCGACCACCACCGGGCCGAGCGGCTGCGCTCCGCGGGAACGCCGACGATCTGGGGCGATGCGACCGATCCCGAGGTGCTGGCCGCCGCCCGGCCCGAGACGGCGCGGATCATGGTGGTGGCGCTGCCCGTCGCCTTCCTCGCCCAGCGGGTGGTGGAGCTGGCGATCGCCGCCAATCCCGGCATCGAGATCGCGGTGCGCGCCCATGCCGATGAGGAGGTGGCGCTGCTGGCCGACCACCGCGCCGTCGGCCTGGTGGTGATGGGGGAGCGGGAGGTCGCGCTCGGCACCTCCGACCATGTCCTCCAGCGCTTCGGGGTCAGCGCGGTCGCCGCCCAGGCGACGGTGGATTCGTTGCGGGCGGAGATGCCCGGCCTTCTCCGGCGCGGCCCCGGGGCGCGAGGCGCGGGCGATGCCGCGGCGCTTGACCCGGGCGGGCCGGCCTCCGCATAAGGCGGCGCATGATCGCCCCGATGGCAGGTGCGGCGCGCCCGCGGGCGGCGCTGCGAATTACGGGCCCGGCCGGCGCCGAGGCCGGCCGGTAGGCCCGCCTGTCCCCGTGACCGGAAGCGCGGGGGGGCGGCCGCCTGACCGGCCGGCCCGGGCCCGGACCGGGACGCGCCCTTTCCGTCGAACCCCTTCGATCACGCCCCATCGCGGCCGCCCGCCCGGCCGCCCCGGAACCGCCCCGCCATGAACGACAGCCCCGCCCCCGCCACCGCCCCTGGCCGCGACTACCGCGGCACGGTCTTCCTGCCGCAGACCGGCTTCCCGATGCGCGGCGACCTGCCGAAGCGCGAGCCGCAATGGCTCGAGCGCTGGCAGAAGCTCGGCCTGTGGGACCGGTTGCGCGCGCGGTCGAAGGGCCGCGAGCCCTTCGTGCTGCATGACGGCCCGCCCTACGCCAACGGGCCGCTGCATATCGGGCACGCGCTGAACAAGATCCTGAAGGACGTGATCAACCGCGCCGCGCAGATGACGGGCCGCGACGCCGACTACGTGCCGGGCTGGGACTGCCACGGCCTGCCGATCGAGTGGAAGGTCGAGGAAGAGTACCGCGACGCGAAGGGGAAGTACCAGGGCGGGCGCAACAAGGATGATGTCCCGGTGCTGGAATTCCGCGCCGAATGCCGCGCCTATGCGCAACACTGGCTCGGCGTGCAGCGCGAGGAGTTCATTCGCCTTGGCGTGTTCGGCGACTGGTCCGGACGCTACGCGACCATGGATTTCTCGTCCGAGGCGGTGATCGTCGGCGAGATCGGCAAGTTCCTGATGAACGGCTCGCTCTACCGCGGGCTGCGCCCGGTGATGTGGAGCCCGGTGGAGAAGACCGCGCTGGCCGAGGCGGAGATCGAGTACCACGACCATGTCTCGCCGACGCTCTGGGCGCGGTTCCGCCTGGCGAAGGCGGGGGCCGAGGATCTGGTCGGTGCGTCGGTGGTGATCTGGACGACGACGCCCTGGACCATCCCCGGCAATCGCGCGGTCGCGTACGGGGAGGAGATCGACTACGCGCTGGTGCATGTCGAGGACGTCGGCGAGGGCAGTCACCTCGTCCCCGGGGAGCGGCTGCTGGTGGCGCTGCCGCTGCTGCCGGCCTTCGGGAAGGATGCGCGGATGGGCGCGCACACGCTGGTGCGCGTGCTGAAGGGCGCGGAGCTCTCGGGCGCGATCGCCGCGCACCCGCTGCGCGGCATGGCGGGGGATGGTGGCTACGCCTTCGACGTCCCGCTGCTGCCCGGCGACTTCGTCACCACCGAGGCCGGCACCGGCTTCGTCCACATCGCGCCCGGCCATGGCGAGGACGATTTCAACCTGGGCAAGCAATTCGGCCTGCCGGTGCCGGAGACGGTGAACGACGACGGCACCTTCACGATGCACGCGCCGGGCTTCACCGGCCTGCACGTCTTCAAGGCGCATGACGCGGTCTATGCCGCCTGCGAGGCCGCGGGTACGCTGGTGGCGAAGTCGAGGCTGACGCACAGCTACCCGCATAGCTGGCGCTCCAAGAAGCCGGTGATCTTCCGCGCGACGCCGCAATGGTTCATCGCGATGGATGACCACAACCGGATCAGGGCCAAGGCGCTGGCCGCGATCGACGCGACGCATTTCGTCCCGGACATGGGACGGAACCGCATCGGCAGCATGGTCGCGGCGCGGCCGGACTGGTGCATCAGCCGCCAGCGCGCCTGGGGCGTGCCGATCGCCGTCTTCGTCGACAAGGCGACCGGCGCGCCGCTGCGCGACCCGGCGGTGATGGAACGCATCGTCGCCGCCTTCCGCGAGGAAGGCGCCGATGCCTGGTACCGGCCCGGCGCGGCCGCGCGCTTCCTCGGGCCGGAGCGGAAGCCCGAGGATTACGAGCAGGTGATGGACATCGTCGACGTGTGGTTCGAGAGCGGCTCGACCCACGCCTTCGTGCTGCCCGACCATGGCCTGCCCTTCCCGGCCGACCTCTACCTCGAGGGCTCGGACCAGCATCGCGGCTGGTTCCACTCCTCGCTGCTGGAATCCGTCGGCACGAACGGCGTGGCGCCCTTCAAGGCGGTGCTGACGCATGGCTTCGTGCTCGACGAGCAGGGGCGGAAGATGTCGAAGTCGCTCGGCAACGTCACCGCCCCGCAGGAGGTGATGAAGCAGTATGGCGCCGACATCCTGCGGCTCTGGGTGATGAACGCGGACACCACCGAGGATCTGCGCATCGGCCCCGAGATCCTGAAGCAGCAGGCGGAGCTGTACCGCCGGATCCGGAACACGCTGCGCTGGCTGCTCGGCAACCTCGACGGCTTCGACGAGGCGACGGAGACCGTGCCCTATGCCGAGCTGCCGGAGCTCGAGCGCTGGGTGCTGCACCGGCTGACCGAGCTGGATGCGCGGGTGCGGAAGGCGGTCGTCGACCATGACTGGACCGGGGTCTATCCCGAGATCCACAATTTCTGCGCGACCGACCTGTCCGCCTTCTACTTCGACGTGCGCAAGGACAGCCTCTACTGCGACGCCGCCGGCAGTCTGCGGCGGCGCGCGGCGCGCACGGTGATCGACGTGCTGCACCGCTGCCTGACGGCCTGGCTCGCCCCGGTGCTGGTGTTCACGGCGGAGGAGGCCTGGCTGGCGCGGTTCGGCGAGGCGGATGGCAGCATCCACCTGACCGACTTCCCCTTCGTGCCGGAAGGCTGGAAGGACGCCGCGCTGGCGGCGAAGTGGGCGCGGGTGCGCGAGATCCGGCGCGAGGTGACGAAGGTGCTGGAGACCGAGCGCGCCGCCGGCGCGATCGGCGCCTCGCTGCAGGCGGCGCCGGTGCTGCGCCTCGGCAGGGTCGAGGACCGGGCGCTGCTGCCGGCGGAGGGTTGGGCGGAGCTCTGCATCGTCTCCGGCCTGCGCCTCGAGGCCGGCGAGGCGGAGGTCGCGGTCGAATTCCACCCGGCCCCCGGCGCCAAGTGCGACCGCTGCTGGCGCGTCCTGCCGGAGGTCGGCGCTTCCGCCGCCCACCCGACCCTCTGCCGCCGCTGCGAGGCGGTGGTCGAAGCCCAGGGCGCGGCGTGAGCGAGCCCGGCACCACCCCCCTGCTGGCCTCCCCCCGCGAGCGGGGGGAGGGACGACCCCCTCCCCCGCGCGCGGGGGAGGGCAGGGGCGGGGGGCCGGCCCCCCTTCCCACCGCCGCCCATCCCCTCCGCCTCGGCCTCCTCCTCGCCGCCCTGCTGCTCGTCGCCGACCAGGCCAGCAAATGGTGGATCCTCGAGGTCGCGCGCCTGCCGGAGGTCCGCCACATCCCGCTGCTGGCGGCCGGTCCCCTCGGCCTCGACCTCACCCTGGTCTGGAACCGCGGCGTCACCTTCGGCATGTTCTCGGGCGATGGCGCGCTCAACCACCTGATCCTCGCCGGCCTCGCGGCCCTCGTCGCCCTCTTCCTGCTGCGCTGGATGGCGCGGGCCGAGACCCGGTGGGTCGCGGCCGCCCTCGGCGCGGTGGTCGGGGGCGCGGTCGGCAACATCATCGACCGGCTGCGCTTCGGCGCCGTGGTCGATTTCGTCGATGCCCATGCCTGGGGCTGGCACTGGTATGTGTTCAACTTGGCGGATGCCGCCATCGTCTGCGGGGTCGGCATCCTGCTGGCCGACGCCTTGTTCCGCCGACCCGGGGGACGTAAGGATTCCGACTCATGAGGCCGCGCCGTCCCCCCCACGCCCTCGCCGCCGCGTTCGCGGCCTCCGCCATGCTCGTGGCATGCGGCCCCGATACCGCGCGGCAATTCGGCTTCACCCGCGACGCGCCGGACGAGTTCCAGGTCACGACCCGCGCGCCGCTTTCCGTCCCCCCCTCGCTCGGCGACCTGCCGACGCCGCGGCCCGGCGCGACCCGCCCGCAGGAGCTCTCCCAGCGCCGGGCGGCCGAAGCCGCGCTGGTGCCGGAGACGGCGCTCGGCCGCGGCGCGGTTCCCGCCGGCAGCGCCCCCTCCTCCGGCGAGGCGGCGCTGCTCTCCCAGGCCGGGCGGCCGGTCAATGACGACATCCGTCGCCGGGTCGACGAGGAGAGCCTGCGGCTGGAGCGGACCGATCGCGGCCTGGTGGACCGGCTGATGTTCTGGAAGGAGCCCGAGCAGCCGGGCATCGCCGTGGATGCGCGGCGCGAGAGCCAGCGCCTGCGCGAGAATGCCGCCCTTGGCCGCGATTCGATGCAGGGCGAGACCCCGATCGTCCAGCCCCAGCGCAGCGGCAACCCGATCATCCGGATGTTCGAGGGCATCTTCTGACCGCCAGGGGGGGACCCGGGCGGCAGGGGGCAGGCGAGCACTGCGCGGCATCGCCGCGCCCGGCGTATTGGAGTCGCCGCGCCGCGGTGCCACATGCGCAGCCATGCCCGAGATGACCCGCCGCGTCGCCATCCGCTCCGCCGCCGCGCTCGCCGCCGCGCCCGCCCCGGCGGCGCTCGCCGCGCCGGGGCTGCTCGCGCCCGATCCGGCGGCCGCGCTCGCCCGTCCCGGCACCGACCGCCCGCTGTTCGGCGCGGTCTCCTGGACCTTGCCGAACGGCCTGCGCGTGGTCCTCGCCGAAAGCCGGCGCGTTCCCGTCGTGGCCCACTACCTGTTCTACGCCGCCGGCGCGGGCGAGGATCCGCATCTCCGCTCCGGCCTCGCGCATTTCCTCGAGCACATGATGTTCAAGGGCAGCGCGCAGGTCGCGCCCGGCGCCTTCAGCCTGGCCGTGGCGCGGGAGGGCGGGCAGGACAATGCCTTCACCTCCCGCGACGTCACCGCCTACCACCAGCATGTCGAGGCCTCGCGGCTCGGGCTGGTGATGCGGATGGAGGCGGACCGGTTCGCCGCGCCGCTCTTCCCGCCCGAGACCGTCGAGCCCGAGCGCGCCGTGGTGCTGGAGGAGCGGCGCCAGCGCACCGACACCAACCCGCGCGCGCGCTTCGTCGAGGCCTTCGACGCGACGCTCTGGGGCCGGCAGCACTGGCGCGGCCGTCCGATCATCGGCTGGGAGGAGGAGATCCGCGCCATCACCCGCGACGACATGATGGCGTTCTTCGCGCGCCGCTACGCGCCGGGGAATGCCGTGCTGGTCGTCGCCGGCGACGTGCGGGAGGCCGAGCTGCGCCGCCTCGTCGAGGAATTCTACGCCCCCGTCCCCGCCCGCCCCTTCGCCGCGCGCGACCGCGCCCCGCCACCGGCCGCACCGGTCGAGGCGCGACTGGTCCGCCGCGACCCCTCGGCGCGGGAGGCGCTGTTCGTCCGCGGCTTCGCCGCGCCGAGCCTGACCTGGGGCGACTCGGGCCAGGCCTGGGCACTCGAGCTGCTGGGGCACCTGCTGGGCGGCGGGCAGGGCAGCCGCCTGTACCGCGCCCTGGTCGAGACCGGCCTCGCGAACACCGCCGGCTGCTCCTATGACGGAGAGGTCGCCGGGGCCGGTGCCTTCTCCATCTCGGCCACGCTCCGCCCGGGCGTGACGCCGGAGCGGCTGGAGGCGGCGGTCGATGCCGAGGTCGACCGGCTGCTGCAGGCCGGGGCGGGCGAGGCCGAGCGGGCGCGCTCCGCCCGGCAGATCACCGCGGGCGCGGTTCTGACCCTCGATTCGATCGGCTCGGCGCCGCGCATGCTGGGCAATGCGCTGGCGACCGGCCTGCCACTGGACCTCGTCGAGTACTGGCCGCGGCACCTGCGCGCCGTGACGGCGACGGAGGTGACGGAGGCGGCGCGGGCCGTGCTGGGGGGCAAGGTCACGACCACGGGCTGGCTGCTGCCCGGGAACGCCCCGGCATGAGCGGGACCGCCACCGCGCCGCTGCCCCGCGCCTTCTCCCTGCCGATCCAGGCCGTCCCCATCCCGCGCCTCGGCCTGACCGCCTGGCTCGTCGAGGATCACGCGATCCCGGTCGCGGCGCTGGCCTGGTCCTGGCGTGGCGGCGCCGCCCTCGACCCGGCGGGGCGGGAGGGGGCGGCCGCGCTCGCCGCCGCCCTGCTGTCGGAGGGCGCGGGCGACCTGCCTGCCACCGCCTTCGGGGACGCCCTTCGGGACGAGGCGATCGGCCTGTCCTTCTCCGTCGACCGCGACGGCTTCGAGGGTGGCCTGCGCGCGCTGACCGAGGCGCTGCCCGAGGCCGTGCGCCTCGCCCGCCTGGCGCTGACCGCCCCCCGCCTCGATGCGGAGGCGGTGGAGCGGGTGCGCGCCCGGGCGCTGGCCGCGGTCCGCCGCGCGCAGGAGACGCCGCGCGGGCAGGCCGGGCGCGCCTTCTGGGCCACCGCCTTCCCCGGCCACCCGGCCGGGCGCGAGACCGGCGGCACCGAAGCCAGCCTCGCCGCCCTCACCCAGGCCGATTTCCGCGCGGCACTCGACCGCCAGCTGCGCCGCGGCGGGGAGGGGGCGCCATTCGTGACCGCCGCCGGCGCCCTGACCCCGGCGCGGCTGGTCGAGGTGGTGGAGGAGCTGTTCGCCGACCTGCCCGCCGGCGCGCCGCACGCCCTGCCACCCCTGCCGACCTTCGAGGTCTTCGGCCAGCGGATCATCCCCCTCGCCGCGCCGCAATCCGCCGCGGTGTTCGGCCAGGACGGGCTGGCGCCGGAGGATCCGGAGTGGGAGGCGGCGCAGGTCGCGCTGCGGATCCTGGCGGGGGGCGGCTTCACCTCCCGCCTCATGCAGGCGGTGCGGGAGAAGCGGGGGCTGGCCTATGGCATCGGCGCCGGGCTCAGCACGCTGTTCGGGCGGGCGATCATCGCCGGCTCGGTCTCGACCGAGAATGCCCGCATCGCCGAGACGCTGGCGGTGACGCGCGAGGAATGGGCGCGCATGGCCGCGGACGGCCCGACCGCGGAGGAGCTGTCGGACGCCGTCGCCTTCCTCACCGGCTCGCTGCCGCTGCAGTTCACCGACAGCCGCCGCATCGCCGATTCGCTGCTGGCGATGCGCCAGAACGCGCGGCCGATCGACTGGCTGGCCGGCCGCCCGGCCCGGCTGCGCGCCCTGACGCGGGACCGCGTGGCGGCCATCGCCGCGCGGCTGCTGCATCCGGACAGGCTCTCGATCATGGTCTCGGGCCAGCCGGTCGGGCTCTAGCGGTCGCGCGCCCGTCATCGCCGCGCACCGACCGCCGGCCATGGTGGCAGGCCCGCCGGCGCGGTTGTAAGCCCCTGCGCCGGGAGCGGAGGCTCCACCACCGGCTCGGGGAGGCGAGGATGGCATCGGCGACGGAGGCCTGGGCGCGCGTCGAGGCGCTGGCGCGGACGACGCGGCCCGCGGATGGCATGCCGCCCGCCAGCATCCGCCCGCTCTTCGCGGCCGATCCCGGGCGGTTCGACCGCTTCTCCTTCCCGGCCGACGGGCTGCTGCTCGACCTTTCGAAGACCTCGCTGACCGGGGAAGCGCTGGCCGCCCTGCTCGACCTCGCCCGTGCCGTCGACCTGGAGGGGCAGCGTTCGGCGATGGCCGCCGGCGCCCCGGTCAACGCGACCGAGCGCCGCGCCGCGCTGCACATGGCGCTGCGCGCACCCGCCGATGCGGGCTTCCGCACCGGCGAGGAGGATGCCTCGGCCGAGGTGCAGGCGACGCTCGGGCGCATGCGGGACTTCGCGGAGGCCGTCCATGCCGGGCGGATCGCCGCGTCCGATGGGGGGCGGTTCACCGATGTGCTGAACATCGGCATCGGCGGCTCCGATCTCGGACCCGCCATGGCGGCGCGCGCGCTCTGGACCCCGGCGGCGCCGCTGCGGGCGCACTACCTGGCCAATGTCGATGCCCATGCCTGGGCGGAGATGCGCGCGCGGCTCGACCCGCGCCGCACCCTGGTGCTCGTCGCCTCCAAGACCTTCACCACGCAGGAGACGATGACCAACGCCGCCCTGGCGCGCGCCTGGCTGCGCGACGCGGTGGGGCCAGAGGGGGCGGGGGCAGACGGGGCGGGAGCGCATCTGGCGGCGCTGTCGACCAACCTCGCCGCGACCGAGGCCTTCGGCATCGCGCCCGACCGGGTCTTCCCCTTCCGCGACTGGGTCGGCGGGCGGTTCTCGCTGTGGTCGGCGATCGGGCTTTCGCTGGCCCTCGCGCTGGGCTGGGACGCCTTCGCGCGGCTGCTGGCGGGCGCGCGGGCGATGGACCGGCATTTCCTGGCCTCACCGCTGCCCGCGAACCTGCCGGTGCTGCTGGCGCTGGCCGAGATCTGGCACGTCAACGGCCTCGGCTACCCGACCCGCGCCGTGCTTCCCTATGACGAGCGGCTGGCGCGGCTGCCCGCGCATCTCCAGCAGCTGGAGATGGAGAGCCTCGGCAAGCGGGTGACGCGGGACGGCGCGCCGGTCGGCCGCGCGACCGGGCCGGTGGTGTTCGGCGAGCCGGGGACCAATGCGCAGCACAGCTTCCTGCAGCTGATCCACCAGGGGACGACGCCGGTGCCCTGCGACATCCTACTGGTGGCCCGCCCCGACCACGCGCACCCGGACAGCCACCGCAAGCTGCTGGCCAATGGCCTGGCCCAGGCCGAGGCGCTGATGCGCGGCAAGACGGAGACCGAGGTGCGGGCGGAGATGGCGGCGGCCGGTGCGCCGCCGGCCGAGATCGAGCGCCTGCTGCCGCACCGGGTCTTCCCGGGCGACCGGCCGACGGTGACGCTGGTGCTGCCGCGGCTCGATGCCTTCACGCTCGGGCAGGTGGTCGCGCTCTATGAGCACAAGGTGTTCGCGCTCGGCGCGCTCTGGGGCATCAACGCCTTCGACCAGTGGGGGGTGGAACTCGGCAAGCAGCTGGCCGGGGCGATCCTGCCGGAGCTGGAGGCGGGGGCGCCGAAGCCGGGCGCGCATGACGGCTCGACCGAAGGGCTGATGCGGGCGCTGCTGGAAGCGGGGGCGGATGGCCCGGCGCGCCCCGCATGAGACGCCGGCGCGGGCGCCACTCCCGCGCAAGCCGGATCGGAGTGATATAGGCGGTCCCGGCGCCGCGAGCATCCGCCGCAGGTACGGTCCATCCTCATGTTCCTGATCAATCTCTGCCCCTATCCGGTCAAGAACGTCGCGAATTTCTACTCCTGGCTCGGGCCGATCGCGGTGCGCGCCCTCGGGGCGGAGAACACCTGCCTGCTCGGCCAGCCGCATCAGCTCGCCCCGCCCTCCAAGCAGCTGCATGACGACTGGACCCGGGAGGTCGCGCCCTGGGCGGGGGACGAGGAGTTCGCCCGCGCCGCGCAGATCGTCGTCCCGCCCGAGCTGGTCCGCGCCGGCTTCGATGACTGCCGCAGCGGCTTTGACCTGCTGCGCGTCGTCGCCGAGCGGGGCTTCCAGGCCTATCGCGACTGGCTGCGCCCGCATATCGCCGAGCAGCATGCGCGGCGGCCCTTCGAGGCCGCCTTCACCCATGTGAACGACAAGGCGCTCGAGGATGTGTGCGCCCAGTTCGGCATCCCGGTGATCCATTGCGAGGCGGGAAGCGGGCGCACCCCGTTCTTCCGCGGCAACACGATGTTCTTCGACTTCTCCGGCGTGAACGGGCGGACCGAGGCGGCGCAGCGCTTCGCCGCCGCCGCGCCGGACCTCGCCCGCGCCTCCTACCCGCTGCCGCTGCTCTACCGGCACATGCTGCTGCCCGAAGCGCTGGCGCTGACCCGCGCCGGAGCGCGCCAGCCCAGCTTCGAGATCGGCATCGCGCTGCAGGTCGAGGATGACAGCAACCTCATCGTCTATAGCAACGGGATCGACACGATCGAGCTGCTGTCGCGCGCCCTGCACCTGTTCCCGCCGCGGCTGATCCTGGTCCGCGACCATCCGCTGGCGAAGTTCCGCCAGGGCGACAGCGGCATCCTCGGCACCCGCGACGAATCCCCGCACCAGTTCGACTTCCTCTCGCGGATCCGGCGGCTGATGACGATCAACTCCTCGGTCGCGCTGGAATCCCTCGTGCTCGGCCTGCCGACCTATGTGCTGGGCGAGAGCCCGCTCGGCTTCATGACGCAGGGCGCGCCCGACCGGCGCCTGCTGCTGCCGAAGGCGGACCCGGTCCGCCACCGGCTGGCGATGAACTTCTACCTGCTGGGCTACCTGATGCCGCGACGCTGCTGGCTCGACCTCGACTACATGCGCTTCCGGCTCAGGCGGCCAGGCGAGCTCGAGATCCTGCGGCTGCACGCCGAGCATTACGGGCTGCCACCGCTCGAGGAGGTCGCATCGCCGGGATCGGCCGGGGCGGACGACCCCACCCTTGCCCCGCCGCCGGGCAAGGGCGGCTGACAGCGCGTCGAAGCATGCCCGTCAGCCCCGGGCCGGGAGGGAACATGTCCATGATTCCGAAGGCTCTGCCTTCGCTGATCCGATTACTTCGCAAGCCCTGAGCGCGCCGCCGCCGCCCATGCAAATCCGCCTCCTCCCGGAGACCACCGCCAACCGCATCGCCGCCGGCGAGGTGGTCGAACGCCCGGCCGCCGTCGCGAAGGAGCTGGTGGAGAACGCCCTCGATGCCGGCGCCACCCGCATCGCCGTGGCCCTGGAAGGCGGCGGCATCGAGCGGCTGGTGGTCGAGGATGACGGCGCCGGCATGGGCCCGGCCGATCTCGACCTCGCGGTCGAGCGCCACGCCACCTCCAAGCTGGCGGAGGAGGCGATGCTGTTCCGCATCATGACCCTCGGCTTCCGCGGCGAGGCGCTGCCCTCGATCGGCGCCGTCGCGCGGCTTGCCATCACCTCCCGCACCGCCGGCGGCGACGCGCATGCGATCCTGGTCGAGGGCGGCCGCAAGGGCCCGGTCACCCCGGCCGCCGGCGCGCCCGGCACGCGGGTCGAGGTGCGGGACCTGTTCTATGCCGTGCCTGCGCGGCGGAAATTCCTCAAGACCCCGCGCAGCGAGGCCGAGGCCGCCATCGAGACCGTGCGCCGCCTGGCGCTGGCCTGGCCCTCGGTCGGCTTCCGCGTCACCAGCGAGGGGCGGGAGGCGCTGGCGGTCCCCCCCGCGCCGGACCGCGCGGCGCGCCTCCATGCCCTGCTCGGCGCCGATTTCGCCGCCGCCGCCCTCCCGGTCGCGGCCGAGGGCGCGGGCGGGGCGGTGCTCGCCGGCCTGGTCGCCCAGCCGGCCCATACCCGCGCCACCTCGGCCGAGCAGCATCTGGTGGTCAATGGCCGCCCGGTGCGCGACCCGGTGCTACGCACCGCGCTGCGCGTCGCCACCCGCGACCTGATCGCGGCCGGCCGCCATCCCGTCGCCGCGCTCTTCCTCGACCTGCCGCCGGAGGCGGTCGATGTGAACGTCCACCCGATGAAGACCGAGCTCCGCTTCCGCGACGAGGCGGCGATCCGCGGGCTGATGATCGCGGCGCTGCGCCGGGCGCTGGCCGTCGGCGCGGGGGCGGCGCCGATCGGGCTCGGCGACCCCGCGGCGGTCGGGTTCCGGCCCGGCGGCAGCCCCTTCACGGGATGGCGCCGCCCTGCGCCCGTCGCCGCGCCGCATCCCTGGGCGCGGCCCGGCGGCCTGGCGGAGGCGCCGGCCGCCTTCGCCGGACCGGCCCCGCGGCTGCCGCTCGGCTTCGCCCCGCCTGCCGCCGCGCGGCCCCCGGCCGACGAGGCGCCGCCGCCCGCCGCCCAGGAGGACCACCCGCTCGGCCGGGCGGTGGCGCAGATCCTCGAGACCTATGTCCTCGCCGAGGCCCCGGATGGCGCGCTGGTGCTGGTCGACCAGCACGCGGCGCATGAGCGGCTGACGCATGAGGCGCTGCGGGCCCAGCTGCTGGAAGGCGGGCAGGTGCGCGCCCAGCCCCTGCTGATACCGGCCGTGGTCGACCTCGCGCCCGCCGAGGCGGCGCGGCTGCTCGACGAGGCCGCGGCGCTGGCGCGGCTCGGGCTCGAGATCGAGGCCTTCGGCACGCCGGGCACGCTGCTGGTGCGTGCCCTGCCGGCGCTGCTCGGTGCGGCGCCCGACCCGGCGCCGATCCTTTCCGACCTGGCGGCGGAGCTGGCCGAGCGCGGCGAGGCGACCGCGCTCGAGCGCCGGCTCGATGGCGCCATCGCGCGGCTGGCCTGCCATGGCTCGATCCGCGCCGGGCGGCGGCTGGCGCCGGCCGAGATGGACGCGCTGCTGCGCCAGATGGAGGCCACGCCGCGCGCCGCGACCTGCAGCCATGGGCGCCCGACCGTGATCCGCCTCGACCGCCCGGCGCTGGAGCGGCTGTTCGGCCGCCGCTGAGGGCGCCGCGCCGCGCCGACCGGGCCGCGCTACAGCAGCCGGATCGGGTCCGACCCGTCCCAGCCCTCGGCCGCGGCCTCCATTCGCGCGAAGCCGGCGCGGCGCGCCTCGGTCAGCTCGACCAGCTCGAGGACGCTGCCGGGATGCCCCCCCGCGCGCTCCAGATAGGCGAAGCGGCCGCGCCCGGTCGCGTCGCCCTCCTGGCCGAGGGTGAAGCCGGCGCCGAGGCCGCGGGCCAAAGCCGCGTCGTAATCCGCGGACCAGACCGCCCAGTGCTGCATGCCCTCCCGCCCGGCATCCAGGAATTCGCGGTAGAGCGAGGGGGTGGCGCAGCGCTGCTCGATCAGCTCGATCTGCATCCCCCCGGAATAGGCCAGCGCGATGCCGCAATCGGGGCCCTCCCCGTCCACGCCGCGGAACCGGAAGCGCGGCAGGGGGTAGCGGGGCATGTAGAACCACGGGCCGACCCCGTTCGCCTCCGCCCAGTGGCGCATCGCGCCCTCGATGTCGCGCACCACCAGGCCGAGCTGGCGGATCGGTCCGAACAAGCGGCTCATCGCGTGCCTCCTCCCTCCGGCGCGCCCAGCAGCGCCGCGGCGAAGCGCCGCGCCTGCGCCACCCAGGCCTCGTATTCCGCCGCATTGGTGGTCGCCGCGCGCGCCGCCGTCGCCACCACCATCGGCAGCAGCCGCAGCAGGGTCGAGAGCAGGCGGCGGTCGCGCGCGCTCCAGAGCCGCTCCAGCGCCCGGCCGCCGGCATCCGCCTCGGTCAGGATGAAATAGGGGCCGTGCTCATCGGCCTGCTCGCCCGGCCAGCGCTCGAACACCACCGGCCAGTCGGGGCGGGCGCGCACCTCGATGCGCGGCGCCTCGGCATCCAGGGCGAATTTGAACCGGGCCCGCGGCCAGGCCAGCGCGCCGAGCCGGAGCCCGGCGATCCCGATATCGAGATGCCGGTAGCCGCCGCCTTCCATGGCGTAGAATTCGTGCAGCCGGACGGAATCGAGCGCCGGCACCGCATCCGCCGGCGCCGCCGCCGCCAGCGCCGGGCTGGGCCGCAAGCCGCGCGAGGCGGGGGAAGCGGGATCGGGCGGCGGCAGGGGCGGGGAGAGCGCCCGGCCGAGCAGGTCGGTCCATTCGACCCGCACCGCCGCGACCCCGGCGATCCCCTGGCGCCGCAGCACCAGCACCACCGCGAGGCTCGCCGGCCCGCCGGGTGCGGGGCGCAGCGGCAGGACCAGCCCGCCCCGCGCCGCATCCACCGGGCGCCAGCCCGTGCAGCGCGCGCCGGGCGCGGCCAGGGAGAGCGCCTCCCCATCCGCTTCGGGTTGCAGCCAGAGCGCCGCCTCCAGCCCCGTCGCGTCGCCGAGCCGCACCGCGATCTCCGCCTCGATCAGATCGAGCCCGGCGACCGGGATCGCCGGCAGCACGGCCCGCGCCTCGGCGCCCTCGCCGGGGGGCAGCACCAGGACCGGCCGCACCGGGCCGCCCTCGCCGAGCGCGACGAGATCCCCGGAGGCGATGCGCGCCGCTTCCCAGGCCTGCTCGGGCGGGCGCACCGGCACGCCGAGCGGCGGGGCGTCCTGCCCCTCCCAATCCCACCAGGGGGAGAGGGCGAAGCGCCGGCCGAAGGGCGCGATCCACAGACGGAAGGCGAGGGCGGCCGGGCGATCGGGGGTGGCGATCCGCCCCGTCCCGTCCACCGCCGCGCGGTCCGGCGGCGCCACCCGGTCCTCGAGCGCGAAGGCAAGCCGGTCCTCAGGCCCCAGCCCCTCGGCGGTGAGGTCGAGACAGGCGGTCTCGCGCAGCGGCCGCAGCGGGGTCGGCAGGTCGAGCATCAGCCAGCCCGGCGCCAGCGCGGCGCCGGGGATGGTCCAGGCGGCGACGGCCCGCCCGCTCTCCGCCCCGATCAGCCGCACGCGCAGCGCCGCCGCCCGCCCCGCCAGCGCCGCCTCGGCGAGGCAGAGCGCCACCGCCGCCGCCCCCTCCAGGGTCGTGCCGAGGCGCTGGGCGAGCGCGAAGGGCGCCTCGCCGCCGGGCGGGACGGCGATCACGGAAGGCTCGGCCGAAGCCGGCTCGGCGGCGAGCGCCAGCACCGGCGGGGGCGGCGGCATGTGCCCCACCCCCTGCACCAGCCCCGCCATGGCGGTGCGGATCTCCTCGGCTTCCTCCCGCAGCGTCACCAGGGCGTGCTGCAGCCGCGCCGCCTCGGCCATGGACCGTCCCAGGGCGGCGGCCATCCAGCGCGCGATGCCGGGCAGGGACGCCATGGCGTCGCTGGCCAGTTCGGTGCCGATCCCGTCCGCCCCGCCCTGCGCCGCCAGGATCGGCGCAGCCGTGGCGGCGTCCGGCGCGACCACGCCGAGCACGCCGGCCGGAAGGGCGGGCAGCGGCAGGGTGGCCTCGGCCGGGTCGGCGCCGGGGCGGTGCAGGCGCAGCGGGGCGTCGGGCCCGGGCCCGGCCG
>CAZMCV010000013.1:0-44297 GCA_964564645.1 uncultured Acetobacteraceae bacterium | reverse complement strand
CTGGACGTGGCCGCTGCCGCGACCGCCGCCCCCGCGACCACGGGCCGGGCGCTGCCCGCCCGCGTCAGGCGCCTCGGCATCCTCGAGCGAGTGCTGGTCGGCGCGGCCGGCATCCTCGCCCTCGCCGCGCTCTACACCACCGGCCAGCTCTTCGAGCGGCAGGACATCCTGCGCTCCACGACGCGCTACAACCAGACCTGGGCGATCAGCCAGGCGGCGCTCGAGCTGACCCGGCTGCAGGCCGCAGTCGGCGCCTATGCCACCCGCCGCGGCGATGTGGATCGCGACGCGGTCGAGCTCTGGCTCGACATCGTCGCCAACCGCACGCAGCTGCTCGCCTCGGGCGAGATCCGCGGCTTCATCCAGAGCCACCCGGACATGGCCGCGGCGGTGCAGCGGCTGCAGGCGGCGTTGCCCGAGGCGCAGCGCCTGGCCGGGGAGCTCGGCAAGCCCGGCGCGACCGAGGCACTGCTCTCGCTGCTCATGCGGCTGAACCCGGACATGGCCCGCCTCGCCTCCATCGCCTATGGCCACGGCACAGGCATGGTGTCCTACGACATCAAGAGCCTGAGCCAGGTGCACTGGATGCTGTCCGGGCTGCTCATCGGCCTCGTGCTCTGCTGCCTGTCGCTGGTCACCCTGCTGTGGCGCCGCCATGCCATGCTGCGCGCCGCCTACGGGTCGATGGCGACCCTGGCGCGGCACCGCGAGGAGGCGCGGCAGGAGCTGGCGCGCGCCAATGGCCGCGTCAGCCTGGCGATGGCGGAGGTGCAGCAGCAGAATCTTGAGCTGCGCGCCCGCGACGAGGAATTGCTGACCCGCAACGCCCGCTTCGATGCCGCCCTCAACAACATGTCGCAGGCGCTCTGCATGGTCGATGCCGGCAACCGGCTGATCGTCTGCAACGACCGCTTCCGCCGCATGTTCGGCCTCGGGCCCGCCCAGGCGGCCCCGGGCATCCCCGCCGCCGAGGTGTTCCGTGCCGCCGGCGCCGCCGGCAGCTACGGCCCCAAGCTGGTGCACAGCGTCTGGGCGGACCAGGAGCTGCTGGTCGCCGGGGGCCGCCCGGCCAATTTCGTGCGCGAGGACGAATCCGGCCGCGCCATCGAGATCTCGCACGAACCGATGGCCGATGGCGGCTGGGTCGCCACCTACGAGGACATCACGGAACGCCGCCGCGCCGAGCAGCGCATCAGCTACATGGCGCATCACGACACGCTGACCGGCCTGCCCAACCGCGTGCTGTTCCATGAGCGGATGGAGGCGGCGCTGCGCCGCGCGCGCGCCCTGGCGGCCGCGGGGAAGGGCCGGGCGGGGGTCGCGGTGCTCTGCCTCGACCTCGACAATTTCAAGGACGTCAACGACAGCCTCGGCCACCAGACCGGCGACGAGCTGCTGCGGGCCGTGGCGGAGCGGCTGCGCGCCCTCGCGCGCGAGGGCGATCTGGTGGCCCGGCTCGGCGGGGACGAGTTCGCGCTGCTGCAGACCGGCCTCGCCATGCCGGAGGACGCCGAGAACCTCGCGCAGCGCATCCTGGGCCGGCTGTCGGATCCCTTCGACCTCGACCACTACCGGGTCAGCGTCGGGGCGAGCATCGGCATCGCGCTGGCCGGCTTCGCGGGCCAGGCGGGCATGACGGAGGCGGCCGAGAGCGCGGCCAACGCCCTGCTGCGCAACGCCGATGTCGCGCTCTACCGCGCCAAGGCCGAGGGACGGCGGACCTGGGCGGTGTTCGAGCCCTCGATGGCGCGGGCGATCCAGGCACGGCTCGACACCGAGGCGGACCTGCGCGAGGTGCTCGCCCGCGACGAGCTGCAGGTCTACTACCAGCCGATCTTCGACCTCGCCGCACGCCGGATCGCCGGCTTCGAGGCGCTGCTGCGCTGGCGGCATGAGCGGCGCGGCATGGTCCCGCCCTCCGAGTTCATCCCGGTGGCGGAGCAGGCGGGGCTGATCATCCCGATCGGCCGCTGGGTGCTGCAGCAGGCCTGCGTCGAGGCGGCCGGCTGGTCGGAGCCGCTGAAGGTCGCGGTCAACCTCTCCCCCCTGCAGTTCCGCAGCGGCGAGCTGGTGCGGACGGTGCGCGAGGCGCTCGACCTCTCGGGCCTCGCCCCCTCCCGCCTCGAGCTCGAGATCACCGAGACGACGCTGCTGCAGGACAACGAGGCCGTGGTCGGCATGCTGCACGAGCTGCGCGCGCTCGGCATCCGCGTGGCACTCGACGATTTCGGCACGCGCTACTCCTCGCTCAGCTACCTGCGCACCTTCCCCTTCGACAAGATCAAGATCGACCAGTCCTTCGTGCGCGAGATGGCGACCCGCGCCGACTGCCTGGCGATCGTGAAGTCGGTGGCGCGGCTGGCCGGCCAGCTCGGCATGGCGGCGACGGCCGAGGGGGTCGAGACCCCGGAGCAGCTCGCGCAGGTCGAGGCGGCGGGCTGCACCGAGGCCCAAGGGTATCTCTTCGGCCGGCCGGAGCCCGCCTCCGCGATCGAGCACTGGCTGCACGGCGACCGCCGCGCCGCCGCCACGGGCGGCACGACCCAGGCGACCGCCCTGCACGGGCTCTCCGCCCTGATGGAAGCGGCGACAAACGGCGAGCGCGGCCACCGCCGCTGACGACGGCCGCGCCGCCGGTCAGGCGTTGCCGCTCAGATGGTCGAGCGCGGCCTGCACCCCGCCCGGGCGGTGCGGCACCCCCGCCGCGCGCAGCCCCATCTCGACGCCGCCCAGCGTGCCGACCAGCTGCAGATCGCCTAAATCGCCGAGATGGCCGATCCGGAACACCCGGTCGTTCAGCGGGCCGAGGCCGTTGCCGAGGGACATGTTGTGCCGCTCGAGGATCGTCGCCCGCAGCGCATTGGCGGAATGCCCCTCCGGCACCCGCACGGCGGTGAGGGAGGAGGAGTAGTCCCGCGCCTCCTCGCACTGGATCTCGAGGCCCCAGGCGCGCACCGCCCGCCGCGTCGCCTCGGCATGCCGGTCGTGGCGGGCGAAGACATTGCCCAGCCCCTCCTCCAGCAGCATGTCGATGGCGGCATCCAGCCCGTAGAGCAGGTTGGTCGCCGGCGTGTAGGGGAAGTAGCCGGTCTCGTTGGCCTTCAGCATCGGCCGCCAGTCCCAGAAGCTGCGGGTCAGCCCCGCGGTCTCGGCCGCGAGCAGCGCCTTGGCCGAGACGGCGTTGAAGGACAGGCCGGGGGGCAGCATCAGCCCCTTCTGGCTGCCCGCCACCGTGACATCGACGCCCCACTCGTCGTGCCGGTAGTCGATGGAGCCGAGCGAGGAGATGGTGTCCACCAGCAGCAGCGCCGGATGCCCGGACGCGTCGATCGCGCGGCGCACCAGGGCGATCGGCGAGGTGCAGCCGGTCGAGGTCTCGTTGTGGACGACGCAGACGGCCTTGATCGCGTGCGACTTGTCCTCGCGCAGGCGGGCCTCGATCGCGGCCGGGTCGGCGCCGCGGCGCCAGTCGGTCTTGAGGAATTCGGGCCGCAGCGACAGGCGCTCCGCCATCTCGCGCCAGAGCGAGGCGAACCAGCCGGTCTCGACCATCAGCACCCGGTCGCCGGGCGAGAGGGTGTTGACCAGCGCCGCCTCCCACGCGCCGGTTCCCGAGGCCGGATAGACGATGACCGGCCGGGCGGTCTGGAAGACCGCGCGCAGCTTCTCGAGCATCGCCCCGGCCATCTTCCCGAAATCCGGGCCGCGATGGTCCATGGTCGGGTTGTCGATCGCCCGCAGCACGCGGTCGGGGACGTTGGTCGGCCCCGGGATCTGCAGGAAGTGGCGGCCCGCGGCGGGCTTCGACTGGTAGTAGGCCATGGGTGCTTCGTCCCCGATCCTTGGCTGCGTCCCCGGCCTTATGCCCCCGGGGGCGACCGGGGCGCCAATGAGATCGCCTGTTGCCATGGATGAGGGCGCGGCATCGGCGGCACGCGGATTGCTGCCTCCCCGGCCGGATACCCCGCCGGAGACCCCACCCATGCCCCGCCGCCGCGCCTTCCTCGCCCTGCCGGCCCTCGCCCTGCCCGCACTCGCCCTGCCCGCGCTCGCCCGTGCCCAGGGGGCCGCCTGGCCGAACCGCCCGGTCCGGATCATCAACCCCTACGCCCCCGGCGGCACCACGGATGTCGTGATGCGCGTGCTGCTGGAGCGGCTGGAGAAGGCCTTCGGCCAGCCCTTCGTGCTGGAAAGCCGCGCCGGCGCCGGCGGCGCCGTCGGCACCGCCGCGGCTGCCATGGCGAATGACGGGCACACGCTGCTGGTGACCAACACCGGGCCGCTCGCGGTCGCGCCCACCATGATGGCGAACATCACCTACGACCCGCTGAAGAGCTTCAGCTACGTCACGATGTTCGGCGGCGCGCCGATCCTGCTCGCGGTCAAGGCCGGCAGCCCGATCAAGACCATCGCCGACTACGCCGCCGCGGCGAAGGCGAAGCCCGAGACGATCAGCTACGGCAATTCGGGCGCCGGCTCGATGGGCCACCTGGCGGGGCTGGTGTTCGAGCAGGCGGCGGGAGTGAAGCTGCTGCACGTGCCTTTCCGCGGCGCGGCGGAGGCGCAGCAGGCCGTGCTCTCCGGCAGCACCGTCTCGATCTGGGACACGATCGGGGCACATGCTGGGGCGGTGCGGCAGGGCACCCTGCAGCCGCTCGGTCTTTCCTCCGCCCAGCGAATTCCGCAATTCCCGGAGGTCCCGACCCTGATCGAGGCGGGCTTCCCGCAGGTGGAGGTGACGAACTGGTTCCTCCTCGCCGCCCCCGCCGGCTTCCCGGCCGAGGCCGCGACGAAGCTGA
Source organism: uncultured Acetobacteraceae bacterium (assembly GCA_964564645.1). GTDB lineage: Bacteria > Pseudomonadota > Alphaproteobacteria > Acetobacterales > Acetobacteraceae > CAZMCV01. The sequence continues at coordinate 39,498 of CAZMCV010000013.1, read as the reverse complement.
ACACGGTGATCCGGGAGGCGACGAAGGACCCGATGGTCGCAGAACGCTATGCCGGCCTCGGCCTGGTCTCGCTCGGCGACGTCACGCCGGCGCAGATCCTCGACTTCGTCGCCAAGGAGGGGGCGCGCTGGGCGCCGATCATCCGCGCCGCCGGCATCAGCGGGTAGCGCCCCCTGGGGGGCGCCATGGATGAGGCGCGCTTCTCGACGGCATGAGGAGTCTCCATCGCCGGGGGGCGGCGCGGCGCGCTAGAAGGGCGGGCCATGAACGCCATCCCGCCCGCCTCCCGCATCGGCGACAGCCGCCTCGCCGCCCGTCTCCGCCGCGAGACCGCGGGCGAGGTGCTGTGGTCCGCCGCCGATCGCGGCCGCTACGCGACCGATGCCTCGATCTACCAGGTCGAGCCGATCGGCGTGCTGGTCCCGCGCAGCATCGCCGATGTCGAGGCGGCGATGGCGATCGCGCGGGAGGAAGGGGTGCCGGTGCTGCCCCGCGGCGGCGGCACCAGCCAGTGCGGCCAGACGGTCAACCGCGCCCTGGTGCTGGACTGCACCAAGTATCTGCGCGACGTCATCGAGGTGCGGCCGGAGGAGGCGCGCGCGACGGTCCGGCCCGGCATCACCCTCGGCGCGCTGAACGACCAGCTCCGGCGGCACGGGCTGTTCTTCCCGGTCGATCCCTCGACCTGGGCGCGCTGCACCATCGGGGGCATGGCGGGGAACAATTCCTGCGGGTCGAAGTCCATCCGCTACGGGCTGATGGCCGACAACGTCACCGCGATCGACGCGCTGCTGGCCGACGGCACGGCCTTCCGCTTCGGCGACCTGCCCGGCAATCTCGGTGCCGGGGTGCCGGCCCCGGTCGCCGAGCTGATCCAGCGCCTGCGGGCCCTCGGGGCGCGGGAGGCCGACGAGATCGCCGCGCGCTTCCCCGAGCAGCTGCGCCGCGTCGGCGGCTACAACCTCGATGCGCTGACCCCGGCGGCGCGCGCGGCGGGGCGCGGCAACCTGGCGCGGCTGCTGGTGGGCAGCGAGGGGACGCTCGCCTTCTCCGCCGCGCTCGAGCTCCGCCTCTGGCCGATCAAGCCGCGCAAGGCGCTCGGCATCTGCCAGTTCCCGAGCTTCCGCGCGGCGATGGAGGCCTCGCGCCACCTGGTCACGCTGGATCCGGAGGCGGTGGAGCTGGTCGACCGCACCATGATCGACCTCGGCCGCTCCATCCCGATCTACCGCGGCACGATCGACCGCATGCTGATCGGCGAGCCGGACAGCCTGCTGATCGTCGAGTTCCACGGGCAGGAGGACGCGCCGCTGCTGGCCGCGCTCGACCGGCTCGAGGAGATGATGGGCGATCTCGGCCATCCCGGCGCCGTGGTGCGCGCGACCGATGCCGGCTTCCAGGCCGCCATCGCCGAGGTGCGCGAGGCCGGGCTCAACATCATGATGAGCATGAAGGGGGACGGGAAGCCGGTCTCCTTCATCGAGGATTGCGCCGTCGGGCTCGACGACCTGGCGGACTACACGGAGCGGCTGAACGAGGTCTTCGCGTCCTACGGGACGAAGGGGACGTGGTACGCGCACGCCTCCGTCGGCTGCCTGCATGTGCGCCCGGTGCTGAACATGAAGGATCCCGGCGACGTCCGCCGGATGCGCGAGATTGCCGAGAAGTGCTTCGCGCTGGTGCGCGAGTACAAGGGCAGCCACAGCGGCGAGCATGGCGACGGCATCGTCCGCTCCGAGTTCAACGAGCCGATGTTCGGCCCCCGCATCGCCCGCGCCTTCGAGGCGGTGAAGGACACCTTCGACCCCAACGCCCTGCTGAACCCCGGCCGCGTCGTCCGCCCGCCGCGCATGGATGACCGGACGCTGTTCCGCTACCACCCCGACTACCGCGCGGATGCCGGCGTGACGCCGGCCCTCGACTGGTCCGCCTGGGCGGGCCCCCAAGGGGATGACCTTGGCGGGCTGCTCGGCGCGGTCGAGATGTGCAACAACAACGGCACCTGCCGGAAATTCGACGCCGGCGTGATGTGCCCGAGCTACCGCGCCACGCGCGACGAGCAGCACCTGACGCGCGGACGGGCGAACACCTTGCGCCTGGCACTGACCGGGCAGCTGCCGGGCGCGTTGGCCTCGGACGAGGTGCACGCGGCGCTCGACCTCTGCGTCTCCTGCAAGGGGTGCCGGCGGGAATGCCCGACCGGCGTCGACATGGCGAAGATGAAGATCGAGGCGCGGGCCGCGCGGGCGAGGGCCCGCGGCATCGACCTGCGGGAGCGCATCATCGCCACCATGCCGCGCTGGGCGCCCTTCGCGGCCATGATGCCCTTCCTGCCGAACGCCCGGAGCTGGGTGCCGGGCCTCGCCCCTCTCACCGAACGCCTGCTCGGCTTCGCCGCCGAACGCCCCCTGCCGCGCTTCCGCCTCGACGCCTTCCATGACGCGGAGCTGCCGGCGCCGGACGGGCGGGAGGGCGAGGTCATCCTGCTGCCCGACCTGTTCAACCGCTATTTCGAGCCCGAGAACCTCCGCGCCGCCGCCGCGGTCCTGCGCGCCGCCGGCTACCGCCCGAGCGTCGCGCGGCCGGCGCGCGGCGCGCGGCCGCTCGATGAGGGGCGCACCCTGCTCGCCGCCGGCCTCGTCGACCAGGCGCGGGCGGAGGCGCGGCGGAGCCTGGCCGCGCTCGCGCCTTTCGCCTCGCCGGTCATCGGGATCGAGCCCTCCTCGCTGATGACGCTCCGCGACGAATGGCCCGCCCTGCTGCCGGGCGCGGAGAGCGCGGCGATCTCCGGCCGCGCCCTGCTGCTCTCGGAGTTCCTGGCGCGGGAGAAGCCGGCGCTGCCGCTGCGGCCGATCGGCGCGGCGCAGGCGCATCTCCACGGGCATTGCCACCAGAAGAGCTTCGGCGCCTTCCCCGCCGCGGTCGCGCTGCTCTCGGCCATCCCGGGCCTGAAGGTGACGCCGATCACATCGTCCTGCTGCGGCATGGCGGGCAGCTTCGGCTATGAGGCCGAGCATCTCGAGGCCTCGAAGGCCATGGCCGAGCTGTCCCTGCTGCCGGCGGTGCGCGCGGCGCCGGCCGGGCATCTGATCGTCGCCGACGGCACCTCCTGCCGCCACCAGATCGCCGATCTGTCCGGGCGGAAGGCGCTGCATTCCGTCCGCGTGCTGGAGATGGCGCTCGCATGACCCTTCTGGCATGACGCTCCCGGCATGACCCGTCCCGACGCCATCCTGCGCTTCTGGTTCGAGGGCAACCACATGGCCTTCCAGCCGCGCTGGTTCCGCCGCGACGACGCCTTCGATGCCGCGATCCGCGACCGCTTCGGCACCCTGCCGGCGCTCGGCCGCGACGGGGCGCTGGACGGGTGGGCCGAGACGCCGGGCGGCGCGCTCGCCCTGCTGATCGTGCTCGACCAGTTTCCCCGCAACCTGCATCGCGGCACGGGCGAAGCCTTCGCCTGCGATGCCAAGGCCCGCGCCATCGCCCGCCGCGCCGTCCTCGACCGGCGCCAGGACCTGGCGCTGACCCGCACGGAGCGGGTCTTCGCCTACCTCCCCTTCGAGCATTCGGAGGCGATGGCCGACCAGGACCTCTCCGTCGCGCTGTATGAGGGGCTGCGCGACGACCCCGCCCATCGCGCGCCGGAGGGCACGATCGACTATGCCTGGCGCCACCGCGCGGTGATCGCCCGGTTCGGGCGCTTCCCGCACCGCAATGCCGCGCTGGGGCGGGCGAGCACGCCGGCGGAAGCGGCGTGGCTGGAGGCGGGCGGGGGGTTCTGACGCTCCGGCCTGGCGGTTCCGGCCGGGCGCAGGCGGTCTGGGGCGGCGCCGGATTTTCCTCGACAGGGCGGGCGATCGAGAATATATTCCTTCTCGCCACGGCCCCTGCGCGCCCTCGCGCCGCCTGCCGGACGGTCCCTGGCCGTCCCGGTGCCGCGCCTCCCATCGATGCCACATCTTGCGGCAGACACAGTGCGTACGATGGCGATTTGCCATTCGTTCACGCAATTGTCTGATCTTGAGGCATTGTGCATCGCAGCAATCGCTTGATCCGCGTGCCCACCCGTCATAGGTAGGTCACGGAGCGGGAGCGACGGTGGCCACGGCCCTTGGAGCACACCGCCCGGGACCAAGCGCGGCGCACGGCGCGCCGGGCGCCCCCCGGGTGGAAAAGGGGTTCGCATGCACAGACGCAGCTTCCTCGCGGCCGCCACCTTCGCCGCGCCCTTCATCCTTCACGCCCGCAACGCCCGCGCCAATGAGCCGGTGGATGTCGAGCTGGTCCTGGCGGTCGATGTCAGCCGCTCCGTCGATGCCGAGGAGCAGGAACTCCAGTTCCGCGGCTACGAGGCCGCCTTCCGCGACCCGCGGCTGGTCGAGGGCATCGCCGGCGGGCCCGTCGGCGCCATCGCCTGCATGATGTTCACCTGGTCCGACTGGCACATCCAGACCCCGGTCGTGCCCTGGACCCGCATCGACGGCCCGAGGGGCGCCGCCCGCATGGCCGATGCCATCGCCGCCGCGCCGCGCCAGACGCATCTCTACACCTCGATCTCCGGCGCCATGGACTACGCCGCGAAGCGCTTCGGCGAGGGGTTCGAGGGCACCCGCCGGGTCGTCGACATCTCGGGCGACGGGGTGAACAATTCCGGCCGCCCCGTGGCCGAGGCCCGCGCCGCGGCGCTCGAACAGGGCATCGTGCTGAACGGCCTCGCGGTGCTCGACAAGCAGCCCTCGCCGCTGGCGCTGGCCGGCGCCGTGCCGCCGCTCGACGAATACTACCGCGACGAGGTGATCGGCGGCCCGGGCGCCTTCCTCGTGGTCGCCGAGGGCTTCACCGCCTTCGAGGCCGCGGTGCGCCGCAAGATCATCCGCGAAATCGCCCTCGCCCCGCCGCCCGGGCCGCTGGTGGAGCGGGTCTTCGCCTGACAGCTTGTGAAGGAATGCCCGCCAGCCCCGATGTCGGAGAGAATTCTCCAATGACTTCGGAGGGCATCTTTTCGCAGCTTCGATGGATCCACAGGCTCTGACGCGGCGTGGCCCTACCGCGCGCGGAGCCCGAGCGGCTGCAGCACCCCGGCCATGCGCGCGATCTCGCCCGGGATCATCGCCGCGAACTCCTCCGGCGTGGTCCCGACCGGAACCAGGGCGAACTCGGCGATGCGCTGCGCCATCGCCGGCTCCCGCAGCGCCGCCACGGCGTCCTGCTGGATGCGCGCGACGATGGCGGGCGGCGTGCCCGCCGGGGCGATCAGCGCGAACCAGGCCGCCGCCTCGAAGCCGGGGAAGCCCTGTTCCGCGATGGTCGGCACCTCGGGCAGCGGCGGGGCGCGGTCGCGCGAGGTCACGGCGACCGCCCGCACCTCGCCGGCCTGCACCCGCCGCAGGATGCCCGGCCCGCTGCCGACCATCGCCTGCACCCGGCCGGCGAGCAGGTCGGCGAACATCGCGCCCTCATTCGCATAGGGCACCGCGACGATGTCGATCCCGGCCGCCTGCTTCAGCATCTCCATCGCCAGGTGGGTGGAGAAGCCGATGCCGGAATGGGCGTAGGAGAGCCCCCCGGGCCGCGCCTTCGCCAGCGCGATCAGCTCCGGCAGGGTCCTCGCCGGCACCTCCGGATGCACCACCAGGATGTTCCGTGTCCGGACCAGCAGGCTGATCGGCGCCAGGTCCCGCCGCGGGTCGTAGGGGATCGGCGGGTCCATGCTGACCCGCACCACCATCGCGCCGTCCCCGGTCAGCCCGATCGTGTAGCCATCGGGCGCCGCGCGGGCGACCCGCTCGACGCCGATGGTCGCCGAGGCGCCCGGCGCGTTCTGCACCACCACCGGCTGGCCCCAGGCGGCCGAGAGCCGCTCGGCGATCAGCCGCCCGAGCACGTCAGGCGATGACCCGGCGCCGAACGGGATGATCAGGGTCACCGGCCGCTCCGGCCAGGCGGCCTTCGCCGCCGGCCCGCCGGCGCCGATCGACGCCATCATCGCCAGGAGGAGAAGAAGGGTTCGACGCATCGCTTCACTCCCTCGCCGATAGACCATCCCGCAGCTTGTCCTGGATCACTCCGTCCGGTCCAGTGACAACACGCGGGCGCGCCGATCCGGCCCTTGCGGCGGCACCGGCGCACCCCACGCTCCGCGGCGCATGAAAGACCCGTCCCTCCCCATCGCCATCCTCGGCGCCGGCCTCGCCGGCCTCTCCTGCGCCCGCGGGCTCGCCGCCGGCGGCCGCACCCCGGACCTGTTCGACAAGGGGCGCGCCGCCGGCGGGCGCCTCGCGTCGAGGAGGGTGGATTTGTCCGAAAACGGCACGGCGCTGCGCTTCGACCACGGCGCGCAGTACCTGACCGCCCGCGGCCCCGGATTCGCCGCGGCCTTGCGCGCGGCCGGGGCCAGGCCCTGGCCGGACCCGGACCGCCTCGTCGGCGTTCCCGCCATGTCCGCCCTGCCCCGGCACCTGGCGGAGGGGCTTCCGCCGATCCGCCTCCGACGCCATGCGGCCGCGCTGGAGCCTGGCCCCGGCGGGCGGGGCTGGATGGTCCTGCATCTCGACGCCGGCGCGGTGCGCCCCGACCGGCCGGTCCCGCCCGAGGCCCTGGCCGCGGCGGAGCGCGCCGGCCCCTACGCCGCCGTGGCCCTCGCCCTGCCGGCGCCGCAGGCCGCCCCGCTGGTCGCCCCGCACGCCCCCGCCTGGGCCGAGGCGCTGGCGGCGGAGGTCCGGATCGCCCCCTGCTGGACCGTGATGGCCGCCTTCGCCGCGCGCCTGCCCCTGCCCGACACCCTCCGCCCCGGGGAGGGCGCGATCGGCTGGGCGGCGCGGGACAGCTCGAAGCCGGGCCGCGACGCGGCGGCCGAGACCTGGGTGGTGCAGGCCGGCCCCGCCTGGTCCCGCGCCCATCTCGAGGACCGGGCGGATTCGGTGGTGCCCGCCCTGCTCGACGCGCTGGCGGGGCTTGCCGGGACCCCGCTGCCGCCGCCGGCCCATGCCGCGGCGCATCGCTGGCGCCATGCCATGGTCGAGACGCCGCTCGGCGCGCCCTGCCTCTGGGATCCGGCGCTCGGGCTCGGCCTGGCCGGGGATTGGTGCCTCGCCGCGCGGGCCGAGGCGGCGTTCGACAGCGGCGCCGCGCTCGCCGCCGCCATGCTCGGCGCCTGACGCGGCGCCCGCCAGGCCCTATGGTGGCGCCGCCATGAACACCCCCGAGCCCGCCGCCATCGCGGCCGAGATCCTGCGCCTGACCGCGGCGCGGGGCCCCGACAAGTCGATCTGCCCGAGCGAGGTCGCGCGCGCCCTGGCCGGCGGGGCGGAGACCGATCCCTGGCGGCCGCTGATGGGCCGCGTGCGCGACGCCGCGCGCGGCCTGGCGCGGGAGGGCCGCATCGAGATCCTGCGCAAGGGCAAGCCGGTGCCGCCCGAGCAGGTCCGCGGCGTCATCCGCCTGCGCTCGCGCCCGGGGGACGTGGCATGATCGGCGCCCTGCTCGGCCGCGGGGCGGAGGGGCTGCCGGCCCCGCAGCCGGTGGATTTCGCCACATTGCGGCTGCCGCCCTCGCCCAACACCTGCCTCGCGGCGCCGCCGGGCTTCCCGAACGCGCATCTGGCGACGCCGCCCCTGCCGGTCCCGGCCGATCGCGCCTTCGAGGTGCTCCGCCGCCTGCCCGCCGAGCGCTTCCCCCGCACCTTCCCGCTCGCGGAATGGCCGGAGCGGCGCCAGGCGCAATGGGTGGTCCGCTCGGCGCTGGCGAACTTCCCCGACATCGTCGCGGCCGAGCTCGCCTCCGGCCCCGCGGGGACGGGCCTGTTCCTCTATTCGCGCAGCCTGATCGGCTGGTCCGACCTCGGCGTGAACCGCAAGCGGGTCGAGGGCTGGATCGCCGCGATCCTGGCCGAGCTCCGCGCGGGCTGACGCCCCGGCGTGGCTTACGGAAGGGTAAGCCCGCCGGAAGCCGCCATCGATGGGCGCGGGCGCAACCGCGGGGCCGGCCGCGTCCCGAACGAAACCCGCGCGCCCCGGACAAGGATCCCCCCGCATGACGCCGATGCGCCTCGGCCCCTTCCTCCGCGCCGCCTGGCGCCTCGCCGCCCCCTATTGGCGGAGCGAGGAGCGCTGGCGCGCCCGGCTGCTGCTCGGCGTCGTCGTCGCGCTGAACCTCTCCCTGGTCGGGATGAGCGTCTGGCTGAGCTACTGGAACCGCGAGTTCTTCAACAGCCTGCAGGAGAAGAACGCCGACGCCTTCTGGGACCTGCTGCTCTGGGGCAGGCAGACCGACAGCGGGCCGATGCCGGGCTTCGTGATCATCGCCGCGGTCTACATCGCGATCGCCGTCTACGCGCTCTATCTGCGCCAGGCGCTGCAGATCCGCTGGCGGCGCTGGCTGACCGAGGAGTACCTCGAGCGCTGGCTCGGCGACCGCGCCTATTACCGCATCGCGCTGACCGATCCGGGGACCGACAATCCGGACCAGCGCATCGCCGACGACATCCGCCTGTTCGTCGACGACACGCTCTCGCTGGGCCTCGGGCTGATGAACTCGGTCGTCACGCTGGCCAGCTTCGTCATCGTGCTTTGGGGCCTGTCCGGGCCGCTGACGATCCTCGGCCTCGACATCCCGGGCTACATGGTCTGGGTCGCGCTGGTCTATGCGGTCGCCGGCACCTGGCTCGCCCACAAGGTCGGGCGGCAGCTGATCGGCCTCAACTTCCACCAGCAGAAGGTCGAGGCGGATTTCCGCTTCGCCCTGGTGCGCCTGCGGGAGAACGCGGAGGGCGTCGCGCTCTATGGCGGCGAGGCGGATGAGAAGCGCGGGCTGCTCACCCGCTTCCGGGCGCTGATGGAGAATTGGTGGGGCATCATGGTCGCCACCAAGCGCCTGACCTTCTTCACCGCCGGCTACACCCAGGTGGCTGTCGTGTTCCCCTTCATCGTCGCGGCACCCGCCTATTTCGGCGGCGCGATCCCGCTCGGCGGGCTGACCCAGACGGCCGGCGCCTTCGCGCAGGTGCAGGGCTCGCTGTCCTGGTTCGTCGACAATTACGCCCGCCTGACGGAATGGGGTGCCACGGTGAACCGCCTGACCGGCTTCTGGGCCGCGGTGGGCGCGGCGCGCGAGGCGGCGGCGCGGGGCGAGGGCGTGCAGGCCGCGCCGGCGCCGGAGGCCGGCGGGGTCGTGCTGGAGGATGTCCGGCTCGCGCTGCCGGACGGGCGGGTGCTGATGGAGCTGCCCGAGCTCCGGATCGCGCCCGGCGACCGGGTGCTGGTCGCCGGCCCCTCGGGCAGCGGCAAATCCACCCTGTTCCGCGCCATCGCCGGCATCTGGCCCTTCGGGTCGGGCCGGGTCCGGGTGCCGGCTTCGGGCGAGGCGCTGTTCCTGCCGCAGCGTCCCTACCTGCCGCTCGGCACGCTGCGCCGCGCGGTCTGCTATCCGCGCGACGCCGCCACCTTCCCGGAGGCCGCGGTCGCGGAGGCGCTGGAGGCGGCCGGGCTCGCTCACCTGGTCCCGCGCCTCGATGAGGAGACGGCCTGGGCGCATCGCCTGTCGGGCGGCGAGCAGCAGCGGGTGGCGCTGGCCCGCGCCCTGCTGCTGAAGCCGGACTGGCTGTTCCTCGACGAGGCGACGGCGAGCCTCGACCCGGAGGGCGAGGCGGCGTTCTATCGGACCTTGCGGGAGCGGCTGCCCGGGGCGGCGCTGGTGTCGATCGCGCACCGGCCGGCGGTGGCCGTGTACCATGACCGCGCGCTGCGGGTGCGGGACGCGCGGCTGGTGGAGGGTGCGGCGGCCGGGTGATCCCGCCCGGCCCGGTCGCTGCAACCGGGGCGGGCGCCGCCCGTTGCGCGTGACGAGGCGGGGGAGGACGGCGCATGCTCCGGCGCGCCTGGTGGCTGCTGCGCGAGACGGTCGAGGGCTACATCGCGGACGAGGCGATGAGCCGCGGCGCCGCGATCGCCTTCTACACGATCTTCGCCATCGCCCCGCTGCTGGTGATCGCCACCGCCATCGCCGGCCTCGCGATCGGCGAGCAGGCCGCGCAGGGCGCCATCGCCGAGCAGCTGCGCGGGGAGCTCGGCGCGGACGCGGCCGACGCCGTCCTCGCCCTGGTGCAGAGCGCGGCGCATCCGCGCTCCGGTCAGATCGCGGCCATCATCGGCGTCGCCACCCTGCTGCTCACCGCGAGCGCCGCCTTCGGCGAGGTGCAGGCCGCGCTCGACGCCATCTGGCGCTCGGCCCCGCAAGCGGGCAGCACCATGCTGATCCTGCTGCGCGCCCGGCTCGCGGCCTTCATCCTGGTCGCCGCCTCGGGGCTGCTGCTGCTCGGCGCGACCATCGTCAGCACCGCGGTCGCGGCCGTCGCGACCTGGGCGGCGGGGCTGCTGCCGTTCCGCGCGGACCTCGTCTCGCTCGCCAATTTCGGCGTGTCCTTCGTCGTCGCGACCGTGCTCTTCGCCACGATGTACAAGGTGCTGCCGCACCGGCGCCTGCGCTGGCGCGATGTCGGCGTCGGCGCGGCGGTCACCGGGCTGCTCTTCACGGTGGGGAAGTCGCTGATCGGCTGGTACCTCGGCAGCGCCGCCGTCGCCAGCGCCTATGGCGCCGCCGGGGCGCTGCTCGTCGTCATGCTCTGGATCTACTGGTCGGCGCAGATCTTCCTGCTCGGCGCCGAGTTCACCCGCGTCTGGGCCGGGCTGCAGGGCAATCCGGAGGCCGCCGCCGCGGCGGCGGCGCACACGCCGCGGCCGCCGCGGAAACGCGCCGGCTTCGGCGCCTCGGTCCTGGGCGGGGCCGCGCTCGCCGCCGCCGTGATGGCCCTGATCCGGCGGCGCTGAGCGGAAGCGCTCAGCCCGCCTCCGCGACGATGCCGATCACGGCCTTGCCGTAGCGCTCGAGCTTGGAGGCGCCGACGCCCGGGATCGCCCCGAGATCGTCGAGATCCGCCGGCCGCGCGGCGGCGATCGCGGCCAGGGTGTCGTTGTGGAAGATCACATAGGCCGGCACGCCCTGCGCCTCGGCCTCGCGCTTGCGCCAGGCGCGCAGCGCCTCGAACAGCGGGTCCCCCGCCATGGCCGGCGCCGGCGCGCCGCCCTTGCCGCGCCGCCCGCCCGCCGCCGGCCCGACCGAAACGGCCTCCGGCCCGACCGAGGCCTCGCGCAGCATCACCGCCTCCTCGCCCTTGAGGATCGGCCGCGCCGCCTCGGTCGGCACCAGCTCGCCATGGCTCTCGACCGCGACGTCGAGGGCGCCGCGCGCGACAAGCTGCCGCGCCACGCCCTTCCAGGTGGCTTCCGGCAGATCCGCCCCGATCCCGAAGGTCTTGAGCCGGTCATGCGCGAACTGCGCGACCTTGGGCGTCAGCCGTCCGCGCAGCACGTCGACCACATGCCCGAGGCCGAAATGCCCGCCCGAGGGCAGCCGCGTGCGCACCACGGCCGAGATCAGCTTCTGCGCCGCCACCGTCCCGTCCCAGAGCCGCGGCGGGTGCAGGCACACATCGCAGGCGCCGCAATTCTCGCGCGTCGCATCCTCGCCGAAGCAGCGCAGCAGGATGCGGCGCCGGCAGGTGGCGGCCTCGGCGATCGCCACCATCGCATCCAGGCGCTGGCGCTCGATGCGCTTCTGCTCCTCGGGCGCCGGGCTCTCGGCGATGCGGTGGCGGGCGAGCGCGATGTCGCCGGCGCCATAGAGCAGCAGCGCGTGCGCCGGCAGCCCGTCGCGGCCGGCGCGGCCGATCTCCTGGTACCAGCTCTCGGGGCTGCGCGGCAGGTCGGTATGCGCCACCCAGCGGACATCGGGACGGTCGATGCCCATGCCGAAGGCGATGGTCGCGGCCATCACCACCGCGTCGCCGCGGGCGAAGCGGCGATGCGCGTCACGCTTCGCCTGCGCGTCCATCCCGGCATGGAAGCAGAGCGCGTCATGCCCGTCGGCGCGCAGCCATTCCGCCGTCTGCTCGGTCTTGGCGCGGGTCGCGCAATAGACGATGCCGGCGCCGCTGCCATCCCCGGCGCGGCGGATGAAGGCGCGGAGCTGCGCGCGCTCCTGCTCGCGCGGCGCGGCCGCGATCAGGATGTTCGGGCGGTCGAAGCCGCCGCGGAACACCGGGGCGTCGGCCAGGCCGAGCTGGGCGCGGATGTCCTCGACGGTGCGCGGATCGGCCGTCGCGGTCAGCGCGAGGCGGGGCACATGCGGGAAACGCTCGGCCAGGACTGCGAGGCCGCGGTATTCGGGGCGGAAATGATGGCCCCATTGCGAGACGCAATGTGCCTCGTCGACCGCGAAGAGCGCGATCTCGCGCTCCGCGAGCCGCGCCAGCGTGCCCTCGAGGGTCAGGCGCTCGGGCGAGACGTAGAGCAGCTTCACCGCCCCGCGCGCCAGGTCGCGCCGCACCTCGCGCGCGGCCTCCTCGGGCAGGTCGGAATGCAGCGCCGCCGCCGCGACCCCCTGCTGGCGGAGGGCCACGACCTGGTCCTCCATCAGCGCGATCAGGGGGGAGACGACGATCCCGAGGCCGGGCCGGCACAGCGCCGGCACCTGGTAGCAGAGCGACTTGCCGCCGCCGGTCGGCATCAGGACCAGGCCGGAGCCGCCCTCGACGACGTGGCGCACGATCTCCGCCTGCCGGCCGCGGAAGGCGGCATGGCCGAAGACGCGGTGCAGCATCTCCTCGGGCACGAGGTCGGCCTCGAGGCGCGGGGGCTCCGCGGGCAGGGAATCGGGGGGCATGCGCGCCCCTAGTTGCCACGGCGCGGAGCCCGCGTCAGCCGCGCGCCGCGTCAGGGTCGCGGGAGGCATCGAGGCCGCGGGAGAACGCCCCTTGAAATTCCTGGGGAATTCTCCCCCGGATCGCGGCAGGCCGGCATTCCGTCACGAACGCTCAGCCGCCGATCCGGATCTCCACGCGGCGGCTCTCGGTCGGCATCATCTCGAAGGGCGTCGGCCCGCGCGGGCGGATGGAGATCCGCGAGGTGGGCACGCCTTCGGCGATCAGCAGGTCGGCCACGTGCCGGGCGCGCGTCTCGGACAGCGCCTGGTTGAAGGCCTGGCCGCCGGCGGGGCCGGCATAGCCGAGCACGAAGATGGCGGCATTCGGGCTGGCCTTGGCGGCCGCCGACGCCTCCTTCACGACGCTCAGGCCCGGCGCGTTCAGCGCCGCGCTGTCCTCGGTGAAGAAGACCACCCAGGCGGGGTTCTGCGGCGTGGCCGCGGGCGGGGGCGGCGCCTGGCAGGCGGCCAGGGCGGAGACCGCGACGAGCGGCACGGCGGCAAGGAAGAGGCGACGGCGGCGCATCGGCACGACTCCGGCGGAGATTCTGGGGCCGCGATCAGTCCGGCAAAGCCCGGGGCCCGTCAACGTCCCCCGGCCGCCCAACGCCGAAGCAATCGCCGGGATGCCGGGCCGCGGCATCGGCGCCACGGCCGCGGCCGGTCCGGAGCGGCGGCGAGGCCGCCTCGGAGCGTGTGAAGAAGCCGGGCTCGCGAAGGAACGCGCCTTGGAATCTTTCGTGAATTGCCGTCGGCATCGGGGCTGACGGGCGTTCCTTCGCAAGCCTTCAGCGCGAGCAGGCCGCGCCGCCCAGGACGCAGAATTTCGCGCAATGCGGATGGTTCAGCGGCACCGGCCGCGCCGCCTCGGCGAGCGTCGCCCCGAGCTCGAATTGCGGGTCGTAGGGCAGCAGCGTGCAGGCGAGGACCGCCGGCCGGGCGGCGCCGCGCCGGCGCACCACCATGCGAGACGAGGCGCACATCAGCCCGTCCGGGCTCTTGCCGAGGATTCCCCAGCAGGCCTCGGTGATCTCGGGGATGTCCGCCCGCCCGTCCATCTCGGGGAACAGCATCAGCGCGACCGGATCGGCCGCGTCGATCGGCACGCCCTCCGCGGCGAACAGCCGGGCGAAGCCTTCGCGCAGCGCCGCCTCGCCCTCGCCGCCGAAGGCGGCGCGGCCGGCGACATGCACGCGGAACCCCTGCCGCGCCAGCCAGACCAGCCCTTCCAGCGCCTGGGCGAAGCTGCCGGCCTGGCGCTCGGCGTCGTGCAGCGCCGCGACCGGATGGTCGATGCTGACGCGCAGGGTGAGCCGGTCGGCCTGCGGCAGGCGGCGCAGCGCCAGCAGCGCCTCGGCATGGTTGCGCATCGGCTTCATCGCGTTGGTCAGCACCAGCGCGGACAGGCCGCGCCCGAGCACCTCGGCCAGCATCGCCGGCAGGTCGCGGTTCAGGAAAGGCTCGCCACCGGTGAAGCCGACCTCCTCGAGCGGCATCCCCCCGGCGGCGGCCTCGTCGAGATAGGCCGCGACCTCCCCGGCGGTCAGGTAGGCCAGCGCATCGTTGCGCGGGCTGCTCTCGATGTAGCAGTTGCGGCAGGTGATGTTGCAGAGCGTGCCGGTGTTGAACCAGAGGGTGCGCAGCCCGGTGAGGGCGACGGCGGCGCGGCGCTCGCCCTTCGCGGTGATGGCGGGATCGCGGAACTTGACCCGCTCGGGCGGGGCGTGGCCGGCCTGCGCCGGGCCGGTCATCGGGATCGAATCAGGCACGCGGCTCTTTCCCAGGGTGGGGTGGGGACCATTCGTCCGGGGGCTGGATGTGGTTACGCGGCCTCGCCCGTCACGCCATCCCCGCGCCCGCGGCAGCGGCACCCTATCACGAGCCGGTGATCCGCGCCGGCGGGAGCGGCCCGGCCCGCCGATCCTCGATCCCGCGCAAGGCGTGCCCCGCCCGGCGGCAGGATGCTGCGCCGCCCCGCCGGCCGGGCAGGGCGCTCCCCCCCCGTCTCCGGGGCGCGGGGCGCCGCTCCCGCCGCCCGCGCAAGGCTGGCCGAGCCGGCGATCCGAGGCAGATCGAGAAGGAGACTGGCCATGCTGTCACGCTTCCTCAGCGGCCGCGGCGACCTGACCCGCGGCGACGATCCCTTCGCGCTGATCCAGCGCGAGCTCGGCCGCGTCGTGGAGGACGCCTTCCGCGGCGCCCCGATGGGCTTCCGCGCCGTCGGAGCCTGGGCCCCGACCCTCGATGTGCGCGAGACGCCGCAGGGGCTCGAGCTGACCGCCGAGCTGCCCGGGGTGCAGGAGGAGGACATCACCCTCTCCCTCGAAGGCGAGGTGCTGAGCCTGCGCGGCGAGAAGCGGGAGGAGAAGGGCGGCGAGGAACGGGGCGTCCACATCCAGGAGCGCAGCTATGGCAGCTTCCAGCGCAGCCTGCGCCTGCCCTTCGCCCCCGAGCCCGGGCGCGTCGAGGCCGGCTTCGACAAGGGCGTGCTCCGGGTGACGCTGCCGCGGCCGGAGGCGGCGGCGCGGCGGGACAGCCGGATCCCGATCCGCGGCGCGGCGGAAGGGTCCGCCCGGGCCGATCCGCCGGGCGGCCCCCAGGGCGCTCCCCAGGGTACGCCCACGGGCGGGCTGGCCGGCCCCGGCGCGCCGGGCTGACCCCCCGGGCCGGTGCCCCGGGCGCCCCCGGCGCTACACCCGCGGTTAATGCGCCGCGGGCAGTATCCGGGGCGTGGCGTCACCGGCCCCCTCCCCGCGACCGGCCCTTCCGAACCCCCGGGATTTCGATCCGGTGCGGTTCCCCGGAACGGCGAGCCCGGAGGCCTGGCCGCCCGAGCGGTTCGATTTCGTCTCCCCCTGGATGAGCGAGCCCGGGCTGCGCTTCGAGCGCGATGCGGGCGGCGGCATCACCGTCGTGCGCTCCACCGGCACGATGCGGATGCTGCTCGACATCGAGCGGGCGCACCTGCTGCTCGACATCGATCCCGGGACGCATGACTTCCTGCTGCTCCGCCTGGTCCCGGCCGCGCTGCGGCTGGTCGAAGTCGTCGCCCCCGGCGACCCGGTGCCGGAAGTCCTGCGCGACGAGGACCCGCCCCTGCCGGAGACCCATCATCTCTATGCCGCCACGGCGGCGCTGGTGGACGGGCTGTCGCGCGCCGCCGGCGAGGAAGGGGCCGCGCTCTGCGAGGCGCTGCGCCGCATCCCGCCGGGGCCCGAGATGATCGAGCAGGCGGTGGCACGCGTGGTGCAGCGCGACGGCTTCACCCTGACCGCGATCGCCCCGCTGGCGCGGCGGTTGCAGCGCCTGGCCAATGCGCATGCGCGGGTGCTCGCCGCCGTCGCGGCGCAGCCCGACTACCTGGCGATGGAGCACGCCGTGCAATCCGTGCGCGACGCCATCGCCGGCGACCGGCGCTGGTCGAGCGACCTGCTCGCGCTGGCGCTCGCGCGCATCGGCGCCCTCATCGTCAAGCCGCGCCAGGCCTCCGCCCGCCTGGCGCAGGAGGCGACCGGCATGCTGCGCGGCCCGGCCGTGCTGCACGACATCACGCGCCTGATCCGCGTGCAGGACGATCTCCGCGACCGGCTGACCGATCTCGGCCATTTCTGGCGCCGCACTGCCATGGCCTGGGTCGCGGTCGACCCGGTCGCCACCGATCGCCGGGACATCGAGGCGCTGACGCGCAACGCCGCGCGGCGCCTCTCGCTCGACGCGCTGTACCGGACCTCGGAGCAGGGCCCGGCCGCGGGCTGAGATCCCCCCCCGGCGGGCGCGGCGAGGGGGCGCGGCCTGGACTCATCGGAGGCATCCCCCCGGGACCGCGGCTGGCGGGTCTTCTCCCGCAAGCCCTCAGGGCTGGATCCGCACCCCCGTCCGGGCCACCATCTCCTGCATCTCGGCCCATTCGCGGACCAGGTAGGCGCGCGCCTCCTCCGGCGAGTTCTTCTCCTGCACCGGGTCATGGCCGGCGAAGATCATCTTCTCGCGGATCGCGGGGTCGCGCAGCGCCGTGTTCAGCGCCCGGTTCAGCGCCTCCGTCACCGGGCGCGGCATGCCCGCCGGCCCGATCAGCATGAAGAAGCCGCTGTTCTCGAAGCCCGGCACGCCGAGCTCGCCGAGCGTCGGGATGTCGGGGAAGGTCGGGAAGCGCCGCTCGCCGACCAGCGCGACGGCGCGCACCTTGCCGTCGCGGAGGAAGGGCGTCGCGCTCGCCATCGCGGCGATGCCGAACTGCGCTTCCCCGGTCATGATCGCGGTGACCATCTGGGCGCCGCTGCGGTAGGGCACGTGGACGAAGCGCGTGCCGAGCGTCTGCGCCAGCATCTCCGAGCGCAGATGCAGCACCCCGCCGAAGCCGGAGGAGGCATAGGTGATGCTCTCGGGCTGCGCGCCCTTCAGCGCGGCGAGCATGGCGCGGGGTTCGGCCCCGGTGGCGAAGCCCGGCGTCACGATCAGCACCGTGGGCGGGGTGGAGATCACGCCGATCTGGGTGAAATCCGTGACCGGGTCGTAGCGCGTGCCGCCGACGATGGCGGCCGGCGCCGCGACGGCCGAGCCGGTCTCGGTGACCATGATGATGCTGCCATCGGGCGGCTGGCGCTTCAGCCATTCCGTCGCCACCACCCCGGCCGCGCCCGGCCGGTTCTCCACGATGATCCGCGCCGAGGGGCCGAGGGTCGCGGCCATCCGGTCCGCGAGCAGCCGGGCAGCGATGTCGGTGCTGCCGCCGGGCGCGTAGCCGGTGATCATGGTGATCGGGCGGTCCGGAGCCCAGCCGCCGCCGCCCGCCGCGGTCTGCGCAACCGCCGGCAGGGCGGCGGCCGCGAGCGGCAACGCGCTGGCGGCGAGGCAGAGGAAGCGCCGGCGGCTCGGCTGGGTCATGGTTCGGTCCTCCCGGGGATGGATGTTCGTCCTCGCCGAGGAAAGCACCGGCGGCCGGGACCGGGATAGAGGGGGGGGTGTGGCGCGCCGCGCCGGCCCGCGGCACATCGTGGCGGAACGGCACGATCGCAACGGAGCAGGCATGGCGCGGCCTTCGCAGCATGGGATCCGGCCCCCCCGCGGCGCGGGGGTCCTCCTTCGGCGGCGATGGCTGCTGGCCGCCCCGCCCGCGCTGGCGGCTGGCGCCTGCGCCGGGGCGCCGGCACCATCGCCGCCGGCCGCGGCGCCGCCTCCGCATCCCGGCCCGATCGATCTCGGCCGCCTCGTCGCGGCCTATCAGGACCACCTCGCGGGGATCGAGGGCGATGTGCTGGTCTGGCGCGACGGGACCCGCATGCCGACCGGCGCGGACCGCCCGGCCCGCCCCTTCGCCGCGATGCTCGCGGATGCGACCCTGGCCGACCAGCTCCGCCAGGCCTACCTCCCGGGACCGCCGGCGGCGCCGCCGCCCCGCGACCACAGCCCGGGCCGGCTGCGCCACCTGCCCTTCTTCCTGGCGATGTATGGCGATTGCCGGGCCGCGCCCGCCGCGCCGCCGCGCCGCCGCGTCACCTGGATGCCGCGCACCCGGCCCCAGGCGCTGGAGGTGACCACCGTGAACGACGTCGCCGGCCGGCTGGAGCGCGTGATCGCGGCGCTCGAGGCGCTGCCGGACCGCAGCCGGGCCTGGCTGGTCCCCTCGGCGGGCGCCATGAGCTGCCGCGCCGTCGCGGACACCGGACTGCCCAGCATGCATGCGATGGGCGCCGCGGTGGACATCGCCACGCGCGGCTCGGATTACTGGGTCTGGGCACGCCGGCGCGATGGCGGGGACGGGATCCCCTGGCGCAACCGCATCCCCTTCGAGATCGTCGCGTGCTTCGAGGCCGAGCGCTTCATCTGGGGCGGCAAGTGGTACCACTACGACACGATGCATTTCGAGTACCGGCCCGAGCTGTTCGCCTGAAGCCTCGGCACAGGCGCCGGTCCGCGGCTTGACGCGCCCTGGCCCGCCCGCCTTCACTCCGGGCGGCCGCTTCGACCGAGACGACCAAGAGGGAGGATCCGATGCCGGATGGCGCCGAGGGCTTCGCGCACCCCGAATTCCTGGTCGGGACCGGCTGGCTCGCCGGGCATCTCGACGACCCGAAGGTGGTGGTGCTGGACTGCACCACGCATCTCATCCCCGACCCGGCGATCACCTACCAGGTCGTCCCCGGCCGCGCCGATTTCGAGGCCGGGCACATCCCCGGCGCGCAATTCGTCGACATCCAGGAGGACGTCTCCGACCCCGATCAGCTGCCGATGCGCTTCATGGCGCCGCCGCCCGAGCGCATGGCGGCGGCGATGCGCCGCTTCGGCGTGCATGGGGACAGCCGGGTCGTGCTCTACAGCACCGCCAATGTCTGGTGGGCGAGCCGCGTCTGGTGGCTGCTGCGCATGATCGGCTTCGACAACGCCGCGGTGCTGGATGGCGGCTTCCAGAAATGGCGGGCCGAGGGGCGGGCCATCGAGACGGGGGCGGGGCGGGCACGGCCGGCGGGCGATGTCGGCGTCCGCCAGGTGCGCCCCCTGATGGTCGGGCGGGAGGAGGTACGGCGCGCGATCGGCGACGGCACGGTCTGCACGATCAACGCGCTGACCGCCGCGCAGCATGCAGGCAGCGGCGGCAACAGCTACGGCCGGCCCGGGCACATCGCGGGCAGCGTGAACCTGCCGGCGGCCCACCTGATCGACCCGGCGACCAACGCCTTCCTGCCGGCCGCCGTGCTGCGGGAGAAATTCGCCGGCATCGGCGCGCTCGACCGCCGCGTCATCGCCTATTGCGGCGGCGGCATCGCGGCGAGCGCGGATGCGCTGATCCTGACCATGCTGGGGCATGAGGACGTGGTGATCTACGACGCCTCGCTGTCGGAATGGGCGAAGGACGAGGCGCTGCCGATGGCGACGGGCGGTTAGGGCTCTTCGGGGAAAGTTTACGATTTCCGGGTGAGGGGGCGCTGCGGCGGGGGGAAGAAGACACTTCTTCCCCCCACCAACCCCCCATCATCGTTTTCTGGCATTGATCGGGGGAGTGGACCTACCCCATCGCCGGGATCGCCCGCCCCGCGGCCAGGCGCATGATCCGCGACGGGCGCTCCACCCCCACCAGCCGGTGGGTGATCAGGATCACCGTCCGGCCCGCCATCACCGCCTCCAGAGTCTCGAGGAAGGCACGCTCCGTCTCGGCATCCAGCCCGGCGGTCGGCTCGTCCAGGATCACCACGGGCGCTGCCGAAAGCAGCACCCGGGCCAGCGCCAGCCGCCGGGCCTGGCCGCCCGAGAAACGCGCCCCGCCCTCGCCGCAGCCGGTCTCCAGCCCCTCCGGCAGCGCACGGACCAGGGCGCCGATGCCGGCCCGGTCCAGCGCCCGCCACAGCGCCGCCTCCGGCGCAAGGGGTGCGGCGATGCGCAGATTGGCCGCGATCGTGTCGTCGAACAGCCGCGCATCCTGGGTCAGGCAGGCGATGCGGCGCCGGACATCCTCCGCCGCCAGCCCGGCGATGTCGGTCCCCCCGAGCGTGATCCGCCCGGCCTGCGGCGCGGCGAGCTTCAGCAGCAGCGCCGCAAGGCTCGACTTCCCCGCCCCCGAGGGACCGAGCAGCGCCAGGTGCATCCCCTCCGGGATCTCGAGGTCGAGGCGCTCGAAGACCGGCGGCCGATCCGGGGTCCAGCGGAAATGCAGCTGCTCGATGCGCAGGGCATGGCCATCGGGCATGGGCAGGGGCGCGGCGGGATCGGGCATGGGCTCGGGCGCATCCGCCGCCTGGAACAGGCGGCGCGCCCCGGCCGCGGCGGCGGCCAGCGCCGTGGCCGCGCGCGGCAGCAACCCGAGCGGTTCCGCCGCCGCAAGCGCCAGGAACAGCGCGAGCGCGGCCAGCGCCGCCCCCGCCGCCCCCGCCGCCAACCCCCAGGCCAGCGCGCCGAGGAGGGCGGCCTGCACCAGCACCTGCCCCGCCGCCCCGGCCCAAGCGGCGCGCCAGGCCAGGCGCCGCTGCGCCGCGCCCAGCGCCTCCGCCTCCCGCGCCAGCGCCGCCCCGGCCCGCCCCTCGGCATTCGCGGCCAGCGTGTCCTCGAGGCCGAGGAAGGGATCGGCCGCCGTCGCCCGCAGCCTCCCCTGGGCCAGCGCCGCCGCCTCCGCCGACCGCGCCGCGCCCGGCGCGAGCAGCAGCGGCAGCAGCAGCGCGACCAGCAGCGGCGCCGCCACCGCGATCAGCAGCAGCGGCGTGGCGCCGAGCAGCGCGGCGACGACGGCCACCACCACCAGCGCGACCCCGGCCGGGACCAGCGCGCGGAGATAGAGCCCGTCCAGCGCCTCCACATCGGCGACGAGGCGCCCGAGCAGGTCGCCGGCGCGGAACAGGCCGATGCCGGCGGGCAGGCGCTCCGCCAGGCGACGGAAGAACCAGACGCGCGTGTCGGCGAGCGCGCGGAAGGTCGCGGCATGGGTCACCATGCGCTCCGCCCAGCGCCCGGCGGGGCGGAGGACGACCAGGGGACGCAGCCAGAGCAGCGCCGCGAGCCCCGCCCCCGCCGTCCCGCCGAGCGCCGCGGCGACCCCCTGCCCC
This sequence comes from uncultured Acetobacteraceae bacterium, assembly GCA_964564645.1. GTDB lineage: Bacteria > Pseudomonadota > Alphaproteobacteria > Acetobacterales > Acetobacteraceae > CAZMCV01. The sequence goes on along the minus strand of CAZMCV010000013.1, from coordinate 18,208 downwards.
GCCAGCGCCAGCAGCGCGACGGCGACGAGCGCCGAGGCGGCGGACATCGCCAGGCCGGCCCAGAGCCAGCCGCGGCGCGGCCGCCAAAGCCCCATGACGCGGGCGAGGTCGGACCACATCAGGCCGGCCGGCGCCCGCATCGGCCCCCTCTCGGTCGCGTGCGACACCCCCTACCCCCTGCCCAGGACCCGCGGCACCGAGCCGGCCGCGCGCCCATGCTCCATCTCGAGCACCCGCCCGAGGCTCCGCGCCGCCGCGGCATGCGAGGCGATGATCGCGGTCCGGCCGAGGCAGAGCCGCCGGATCGCTTCCAGCACCTCCCCCTCCGTCCCGGGGTCGAGATGCGCCGTCGGCTCGTCCAGCAGCACCAGCGGCGAGTCGCGCAGGAAGGCGCGCGCCAGGGCGACACGCTGCGCCTGGCCGCCGGAGAGGCCCCAGCCCCCCTCCCCCACCAGCGTGTCGAGCCCCTGCGGCAGCGACTCGGCGAAGGCGGTGACGCGCGCCGCCTCGGCGGCCGCCTCCACCTCGGCCTCGCTCGCCGCGGGCCTGGCGAAGCGGATGTTGTCGCGGATCGAGGCGCGGAACAGGTGTGCGCGCTGCCCGACATAGGCCGAGAGGCGCCGCAACTCCTCCGGCCGCAGCGCCGTCGCGTCGTGGGCGTTGAGCGCGATGCGCCCCGCTTCGGGCCGCGCGAACCCCATCAGCAGCCGCAGCACGGAGGATTTCCCCGCGCCCGAAGGCCCGGCCAGGACGAGCGTCTCGCCCGCGCTCACGCGGAAGGACAGGCCATCGAGCGCCGGCGGGCGGGCCGGGTCGTAGCGCAGGCTGACCTCGGTGAAGGAGACCACCACCCGCGGCGGCATCGCCTCGAGCGCCAGGCCCTGCGGCGCCGGCTCCTCGAGCAGCGGGGCCAGGGCCGCGGCGGCGCCGGCCGCGGCCAGCCGCTCGTGATAGGCGGCGGCGAAGCCGCGGAGCGGGGCGAAGAAGGCCGGCACCAGCAGGATCGCAAAGATCGCCGCCGCCGGGTCCGGGTGACCGCCCGGCGTCCCGAGCGCCGCCGCATGGCGCAGCGCGACGGCCACCAGCGCCGCGGCCGCCAGCAGCTCGAGCGCGGTGTTCGAGAGGAAGGCGATGCGGAGCACGCGCATGGTCCGCCGCCGCAGCTCCGTCGCCGCCTCGCCGAGCGCCCGCGCCTCCTCCTCCTGCCGGTTGAACAGCACCAGGGTCGAGAGGCCGCGCATGCGGTCCAGGAACCGGCCGGAGAGGCGCTGCAGCTGGTCGAATTGCCGGCGGCTCGCACTGGCCGCGCCGATGCCGGTGATGGCCATTGCGACCGGCACCAGCAGGCCGGCGACCATCAGGATGATGCCGCTCGCCGGGTCGGCCAGCGCCGCGGCGATGGCCACCGCCAGCGGGCCGGTCAGCGCCAGTTGCGACGCGGGCAGCCAGCGGCCGAAATAGCCGTCCAGCGCCTCCACCTGGTCCACCACCAGGCTGACCTTCGCCCCGGCCGCGCGCTCATCCGCCGGGCCCCTCGCCAGCAGGCGCGCGAAGGCCGCCTCGCGCAGCCGCGCCCGCGCCGCCTCGCCGATGCGCAGCTGCATCCGCTCCTGCGCCAGGCCGAGCGCGGCGCCGAGCAGGGCGAGCGCCGCGGCGGCGGCCAGCGTGCCCGCCCCCGCCTCCCCCTGGCCGAGGATCGTGGCCAGCAGGGTGGCGAGGAGCCAGGCGCCGGCGAGCCCGCACAGGATGCCGGCAAGGCCCAGCAGCACGGGGATGCGGACCGCGCCGCGCAGCGCGCGCGCTTCCCGCTTCAGGAGCGCGCGCGCCGCCTCGTCCCTGGCTCCGGCAGCGTCGGGGGAGGTTGCCATGATGCGGTCAGATTAGGGATCGCCACGCGCCGCGTCACGCCACCCGGCGGCCGATCTTGCCGCGGCGTCGGACGGAGGACACACCGTCCCGGGATGCGGGGAAGGACCGGAGGATGCTGCCGACCCACGGACGCTACGCCTACCACGCCTGGTCGGAGCGCCGGCGCGACTGGACCTGGCCGGGCGGGGCGAAGCTTGCCGTCTATCTCGGCGTGAACCTCGAGCACTTCGCCTTCGGCGAGGGGCTGGGGGCGGAGCTGGCGCCGGGTGCGAACAGCGGGGGCGGGCCGCAGCCCGACGTGCTGAACTACGCCTGGCGCGACTACGGCAACCGGGTCGGCGGCTGGCGGCTGCTGGAGCTGCTCGATCAGCTCACCCTGCCGGCGACGGTGCTGCTGAACAGCGCGATGTACGACCACGCCCCCGCGCTGGTCGCCGCGCACCGCGCCCGCGGGGACGAGATCGCCGGCCATGGCCGCACCAACAGCGAGCGGCAATCGGTCCTCGACGAGGCGGCGGAGCGCGAACTGATCGCCGAATCGACCGAGGCCATCGCCCGGCACGAGGGCCGGGCGCCGCGCGGCTGGCTCTCCCCCTGGATCGCCGAGAGCCGGGTCACGCCCGACCTGCTGGCGGAGGCCGGCTACGCCTACACGCTGAACTGGTGCATGGACGACCAGCCGGTCTGGATGGCGATTCGCGGCAGGCGGCGGCTGCTCTCGATCCCCTACCCGCAGGAGGCGAACGACATCCCCGCGATCGTGGCGCGCAAGGACGGGGCGGAGCGGTTCGCGGCGCTGATCGCCGAGGATTTCGCGGAGCGGCTGGAGCAGACGGCGCGCGACGGCGTCCCGCAGGTGATGGGCATCGCGTTGCACCCCTACATCATCGGCCAGCCCTACCGGCTGCGCGCCCTGCGCGGCGCGCTGGCCGAGATCGCGGCGCGGCGCGACGCGGTCTGGTTGACGACGGCGGGGGCGGTGCACGACCACGTCGCGGGCCTGCCGGAGGGGTCGGTTCCCGCCTGACGCCGGCGCGGCGACGGTGGGCTTCGCGTCCCGGGTAACCCGCCGGCGCGCCGGGGCGAAGCCCCTCCGATGGCGGTGCCGCCGCGGGCCCCCGGGGTCCGGACCGTCCGCCGCGGAGGAACGCGCCGATGCCCAGCCCCAGCCCCGGAGTCCAGCGGCGGCCGATGCCCCTTCGCCCGGCCATGATCGCCATCGCCGCGCTGGCCCTGGGGCTGGCGGCGTCCGGGCCGGCCCCGGCGCAGCCCGCCCTCCCGCCGGGCAGCGGCCTCGTCACCGCCCCGAGCGCCCACGCCCTGCGCCCGACCCTCGACCGCTTCGAGGCCGCGGTGAAGGCCGAGGGGTGGGTGGTCTTCACCGAGATCGATCACGCCGCCGCGGCCCGCGAGGTCGGGATGGCGCTGCGCCCGCGGACCGTCGTGCTGTTCGGCAATCCCCGCGCGGGGACGCCGGGCATGGCGGCGAACCCGACGCTCGCCCTCGACCTGCCGATGCGCGTGCTGGTCTGGGAGGACGATCAGGGCCGCGTCCAGATCAGCCGCAGCACCGGCGAGGCGATCGCGGAGCGGGTCTTCGCGCGGCATGGCATCGTCGTCCCGCCGCCGCAGCGGGCCGCGACCGAGGCGCTGATGGCGCGGCTGGTGCGCCAGGCGACCGAGTAGCTTGGACGCCCTCGCCGCGGCGCCCGCGGAGCCGCGCGCGCGGCCGCACCGGGCCGGCCTGGCGCTTGCCCTCCTTGCGATCGGCGCGGTCCTGGCGGGGCTGGCGGCCGCGGCGGATCCGGCGCTGCCCGCGGTGTTCGCCGTCGCGCTGGCGCTCGGCGCGGCCTTCGTGCTGTTCGATTTCGGCTTCGCCGGCGGGTTCCGCGCGCTGCTCGAGGAGCGCGACGGGCGCCCGGTCGCGGCGACGCTGCTGATCCCGGCGCTGGCCGCGCTGGTGATCATCCCGGTGGCCGCGCTGTCGCCCGCGCATGGCCGCTTCGTCGCGCCGATCGGGCTGCCGCTGGTGCTTGGCGCGATGCTGTTCGGCGCGGGGATGCAGGTGGCGAATGGCTGCGGCTCCGGCGTGCTGGTGGCGGCGGGCCAGGGCTCGCGGCGCATGGCGCTGGCGCTGCCCTGCTTCTGCGCGGGCGGGGTGATCGGCAGCCTGCTGCTGCCGATGGGGCTCGCGCTGCCCGGCCTCGGCGAGGCCGATTTGGTCGCCTGGCTCGGGCCCGCCGGGGCGCTGGCGACGACCGAGGCGCTGCTCGCGCTCGCCGCCTGGGTCCTGCTGCGCGGCGCCCGCGGCCTGCCGGGCGGCGACCGGCTGCGCGCCTCCTCCGTCATCGGCGGGCTCGCGGCGGCGCTGTTCCTGGTCAGCGGCATGCCATGGGGCATCACCACGGGGCTGACGCTCTGGGGCGCCAAGGCGGCGCAGGGGGCGGGGCTCGACCTCGGGGGCCACGCCTTCTGGGCGGCGGACTGGGCGCGGGCGGCGCTGGCCGGGCCCTGGCTGGTGAACCATTCGGCGCTGGCCGATGCCGGGCTGCTGCTCGGCGCGATGGTGACGACATCCTGGCTCGGGCGGCTGCGCCATGGGGCGCCGCTCGGGGCGCGCGGCGCGGCGGGGGCGGCGCTCGGCGGGCTGCTGATGGGGATCGGCGCAAGGCTGTCCTTCGGCTGCAATGTCGGCGCCTTCATCGGCGGCGCGGCCTCGGGCAGCCTGCATGGCTTCGTCTGGCTGCTGGCGGTGATCCCGGGCTGCTGGCTCGGCATCCGGCTGCGGCCGGCCTTCGGGCTGCCGCGGCGGTAGGGCCTGGTGCCGACGGGGCGGGGGGAAGAAGACACTTCTTCCCCCCGCCAGCCCCCCATCATCGTCTTCTGGCTCTTGTCCGAGGGGGGCCGGCATGGGTTGCCCTGGCCCGCATGCGGCGGCGTGTGTCACGCGGGCCCCGCGGCGCGAAAAAATCATCCCCGGCCGCGTCACGCGCGGGCAGGCTGTCTCGTCCTTGAGGCAAGGAGGGACCCTGACATGACCCCACGCCTCGACTATTTCGCCGCCGCGCCGAAGCTGCTGCAGCCCATGCTGGCCCTGGAGAAGGCCGTGGTCTCGGCCGGGCTGGAGCGCGGGCTGATCGAACTGGTGAAGATCCGCGCCTCGCAGATCAATGGCTGCGCCTACTGCCTCGACATGCACACGCGCGACGCGCGCAAGGCCGGCGAGACCGAGGCACGCCTCTACCTGCTGGACGCCTGGCGGGAGGCGCCGCACTACAGCGGGCGCGAGCGCGCCGCCCTGGCGTGGACGGAGGCGCTGACCCTGGTCGCCGCGACCCATGCGCCGGACGAGGCCTATGACGGGCTGAAGGCGCATTTCACCGAGGCCGAGATCGTCCAGCTCTCCCTGCTGATCGTCACGATCAATGGCTGGAACCGGCTGGCGATCGGCTTCCGCGCGATGCCGCCCATGGCCGGCGCGGCGGCGGCGGCCTGAGGTGGTCGCGGCGCCCGATGCGGACGCCGTCGCGCCCTACCGGGCGGTGCGCGCCGACCTGGTCGGGCTCGCCTACCGCATGACCGGATCGATCGCGACGGCCGAGGACATCGCGCAGGAGGTCTTCCTGCGCTGGCACCTGCATGCCGAGCGCGACCGCGTCGCGGTGCCGCGCGCCTGGCTGCTGAAGGTCGCGGCGCGCCTCAGCCTCGACCACCTGAAATCGGCACGGGTGCGCCGCGAGGTCTATGTCGGCCCCTGGCTGCCCGAGCCCCTGGTCGATCCGGAACCCCCGCCGCAGGAGGCGGCGCGGGAGCAGGCGCAGGACCTGTCGGTGGCCTTCCTGCTCACCCTGCAGCGCCTGACGCCGGCGGAGCGCGCGGTCTTCATCCTGCACGACCTCTTCGACACGCCCTTCGCCGAGATCGCCGGGCTGCTCGGGCGCAGCGAGGAGGCCTGCCGCAAGCTCGCCGGCCGGGCGCGCCAGCAGCTCGGCGATGCGGCGCCGCGGCGCGCGCCGGCCACGGTGCCGGAGCAGGAGGTGCGGCGGATCGCACGCGCCTTCCTCGACGCCTCCCGCCGCGGCGACGAGGCGGCGCTGCGGCGAATGCTGGCGCGCGACGTGGTGCTGCAGAGCGATGGCGGCGGCCGGCGCCAGGCGGCGCTGCGACCCATCCTCGGCGTGGACCGCGTGGTCCGGCTCTATGTCGGGCTGGCGCGGAAGCGGCCGGCGGAGGCCGCGCCGCCGCTGCTCCATCTCGGCCGCCTCAACGGCCTGCCCGGCTATGTCACGCGCGAGCCGGACGGGCACCCGCAGACCACCTCGCTCGAGATCGACGCGGAGGGCCGCGTCGCCGCGATCTACGTCGTCCGCAACCCGGAGAAGCTCGCCTGGATCGCGGCGCGGCTTGCGGGCGCGGATGCTCACCCCCCCTCGAACCCTCCCAGGACCCAGGAGCCCCCGCGATGAGCCGCAGCGTCACCACCCGGGACGGCGTCGTCCTCTACGTGAAGGATTGGGGCCCGAAGGATGGGCCGGTCGTCACCCTCAGCCATGGCTGGCCGCTCAGCGCGGATAGCTGGGAGAGCCAGGCCTTCTTTCTCGCCACGCGGGGCTTCCGGGTGGTCGCGCATGACCGGCGCGGGCATGGGCGCTCGACCCAGCCCTGGGACGGCAACGACATGGACCATTATGCCGACGACCTCGCCGCGGTGATCGAGGCGCTCGGGCTGCGCGACATCGCGGTGATCGGCTTCTCGACCGGTGGCGGCGAGGTCGCGCGGTATGTCGGCCGGCACGGGACGGCGCGCGTGGCGAAGATCGGGCTGGTCTCGGCGGTGCCGCCGCTGATGCTGCGCACGGCGGCCAATCCGGGCGGCCTGCCGGTCTCGGTGTTCGACGGGCTGCGCGCGGGGATGCTCGCCAACCGTGCGAAGCTGTTCCGCGACATCCCCTCCGGGCCGTTCTACGGCTTCAATCGTCCGGGCGCGGTGCCCGACCAGGGCATGATCGACTTCTGGTGGCTGCAGGGGATGCAGGGCGGCCACAAGAACACCTTCGATTCGATCAAGGCCTTCTCCGAGACCGACTTCACCGCGGATCTGGCCCGCTTCGACCGGCCGACCCTGGTGCTGCATGGCGATGACGACCAGATCGTGCCGATCGATGCGGCCGCGCGCGCGACGAAGCGCCTCGTCCCGCATGCGGAGCTGATCGTCTATCAGGGCGCGCCGCACGGGCTGACGGAGACGCACAAGGACCGCTTCAACGAGGATCTGCTGGCCTTCCTCCGCGGGTGATGGCCGGCGGGCGGGTTCCGGGTGATCTTCCGCGCCGCGGCGGCCCTGGCCCGCCGCGCGGTTCCCGCGGAGGCTCGAGGCACCTTGGACCCCCTCTCCCTGCCCCGTCGCGGGCGTGCCATCATGGTGGTGATGCTCCTCACCTCCCTTCTCGGCTGCGCCGGCTGGCCCCGTGGCGACGTCCCCCGCACCGTCGAGGCGGTGGACACTTCGCGCTACCTCGGCACCTGGTATGAAATCGCGCGGCTGCCGATGTGGGCGCAGGACCGGCCCGGCTTCGTCTGCGAGGAGGTCACCGCCACCTACTCCGCCCGCCCCGACGGGCGGGTCGGCGTCTGGAACCGCTGCGTCGACGCCGCGAATGGCGACCGCCCGCGGCAGGTGCGCGGCAGCGCCTATGCGGTCGAGGGCACGGGCAACACCAAGCTTCGCGTCAGCTTCTTCTGGCCGTTCCATGGCGACTACTGGGTGATCGGCCTCGATCCCGATTACCGCTGGGCCGTGGTGGGCGAGCCGCGCCGCCGCTGGCTCTGGATCCTCTCGCGCACGCCGCAGATGGCGCCGGCCGACTGGGAGGAAGCCATCGGCATCGCCCGCCGCGAGGGCTATGCGCTGGACACGCTGCGCATGACCCGCCAGCCCCCGGCGGCACACTGACGCCGCGCGGCACGCGGCGAGGTGGCAGAAAAGGTTGGGGGGCGCGGGGGGAAGCCCCTTCCCCCCGTCTTCCCTACTGCCCCAGCAGCTGCCGATAGCGCGCCAGCAGCGCCGCCCCATCCGGCCCCGCCTTGGCCACCCATTCCTGTTCCTGCTTCACGCCGATCGCCTGCAGCTGCGCCATCAGCTCCGGGCTCGGCGTCATGATCTGCATGCCGCCCGCGCGCAGGCGCTCCGTCATCACCTTCTCCGACGCCTCCGCTGCCGCGATGCCGCGCGGCCTCGCCTGCGCGGCGGCGGCGCGGATCGCGTCGCGCGTCGCCGGGTCGAGCGCCATGAAGGCGCGCGTGTTCACGATGACCGCGTTGCGGGTGCGGCTGAAGCCGATGTTGTAGTGGTACTTGGAGAAGTCCCAGGCCGCGCTGTCCGCGCCGGTCTGCGCGCTGGTCAGCATGGCGTTGACGATGCCGGTCGCGAAGGCCTGCGGCACCTCGGCGGCCTGCACCATCACCGGCGTCGCGCCCATCAGCTCCGCCATGCGGGCGACGATCGGGGTCTGGCTGCGGAAGCGGCTGCCCTTGAGGTCCTCGAGCGTGCGCAGCTCGGCGCGGGTGTAGAGCGCCTGGCTCGGCCAGGGCACCATGTAGAGCGGCGTGATGCCCTGCCGCTCGAGCCGCGCGCGGATCGCCGGCTCGGCCGCCTCGTGCAGCTTCGCCTCCATCGCGTAGGTGGACGCGATGAAGGGGATGCTGTCGACGTCGAAGATCGGGTCCTCGTTGCCGAAGGCGCCGAGCAGGATCTCGCCCATCTGGATCTGGCCCGACTGCACGGCGCGCTTGATCTGGCTGAGCGGCATGAGCGAGGCGTTGGGGTGGAGCTGGACGACGAGCTTGCCGGGCGCGAGGCGCTCGATCTCGGCCAGGAACCACTTGATGGTCTCGGTGTGGTAGTTGGCCTCGGGGTAGGGGGTCGCCATGACCCAGCGGGTCTGGGCGGCGCCGGGCGTGGCCCAGGCGAGCAGCGCGACGAGCGCGAGAAGAAGGGGACGCGGCATCAGGGGCCTCCGGCATGCGGGGGCCGTGCGGGCCTGGCGAGCCTCCTTCGTTGCGGCCTGCTATGGCACAGGAAGCGGGGACCGGCCAGCGCCGGAGCCCCCCTCGCCTCGCCGCGGACCGGGGCGCGATGCCGGCCGGACCGAAGGCGGGCCGGGGGTCCCGCGGGCGGCGATGCCCGGGCTTCGGACGGCCGGTGCCCCCGCGGGGGATCAGGCTGCGCGGATCACGCGGCGCTGGTCAGGGGCGCCGGCGCTCCGGCCGCCTGGTCGGTCGTCCCGGCTTCCCGGCGCGCCGCCTTGCGCTCGGCGCGCCGCTGTGCCGAGCGCAAGGCGCGCTCCGTCGTCTCGAACAGCGCGCCGCGCTCCTCGGCCCAGTCGAGGCGCCCGATCGCGGCCATCGCGGGGCGCACCTCCTCGGGGTTGGCATAGCGCGACAGGATGTCGCGGCTGCCCTGCTTGCGCAGGCCGCTGGACATGCTGCCGACCTGGGGGAAGCCGAGATGCCGCGCCAGGTTCTGCACGACCTCCGCCCGCTGCACCTCGGCGTACTCGATCAGGTGGAAGGGGCGGCCGGTCTTCGCGCAGCGATGGATCAGCTTGTCGTAGTAGCGCATGTAGCCATCGCGCGCCTTGTTGAACTTCGCCACGTCGAAGACGACGCGCTTGTCCTCGGGCTCGGCGGCCGGGTCGGGGGCGCCCTTCGCCTTCACGCTCCAGGCGCCGGTGGCGCGCGCCGCGAGGCGCGAGGCGTAGACGGCCAGGAAATTCTCCCGGTAGAGCAGAACGATCTTCCAGTCGGGCTGCTCGAACACGTGCTCGCGCACCGCCTCGGAATGGCCCTGGAACAGCTTGAAGCCGAAGACCTCGGAGGGGCAGGCATCGACGCAGCGCGCCAGGAACCCGACCGGGTCGGCGTCGCGCGCCGCGGCCGAGCGCTCGGCCTCGGGGATTGCCCGCTTCAGCGCCTGGGGCAGCTGGACGGTGCCGGGGTGAAACATCTCCCCGGCGAACATCACCCCGTCCTGCGAGTCCAGCAGGGATCGGAGCAGCGACGATCCGGTCCGGGGCGCGGCCATGATGCAGACGCGATTGGTGGCGGGCATGGGGTCACCGTTCCTTGCAGGATGGGATCTGGAGGCCGGGACCGGCCATGGGTGCCATCGCGGCGGCCATGGCCGATCCGCAGGGCGCCGCTCGCGTCGGTGCGCCAGGGTGGCGGATCCCGGTCACGCCACGAAGCTCCTCAGCGTGTGCAGCACCTGTCCCCAGCCGGAGGTCGTCCAGTCGAGCGTCCGGGGCGGACGATCCGGAGGCGCCTCGCGCTCGCCCATCATCCGGCTGATGAAGCCGCGCAGGCTGGCGCGCGTCATCAGCTCCGCCAGGTTCGAATCATCGTCCCAGTCCAGCAGCTCGAGATGCGGGACGTGGTTGAGCGACAGCCATTCCCGCAGCAGGCCGAACACCGGGGCGTCGCCGGCCAGGTCGATCACGCCGAGCGGTGCGGTCAGCTTCTGGAAGGCCTCGCGATAGGCCTGGGCGGCCGGGGCGAAGTCGGCATCGGCGGCGTCGCGGTCCGCGCCGGCACAGAACACCTGGACCCGCAGCTTCAGGCGGCCGGTCAGGAAGCCGGCGACCATCCGCGCCTCCTCGGCGCGCCCGGCGCAGCTCAGCACCCACACCGCCTGGCCATGGGTATAGCCGCCATCGCTGCGCCCGATCTCGAAGAACCAGGGCGACCAGCGCAGGAACCGCACCCTGAGGGTGCGGCGATCGGCTGCCGCGTCGTCATCGGCTGTGCCGCCCATCGCGCCGGCGGCAGCGCCGCTGCGCAGCCGTCGCGCCTCGAGCCGATCGGCGGGCGCCGCGGCGTCGCCGGCCATCGCCGCCAGGTAGACCGCGGCATCCTCGGCGATGAAGACCGGGCAGCCACGGAAGCCGGACAGCGCCGACCAGGTTTCCCCCGGCCTGTCGAAGACCAGCACGCCGGCCCAGTCGAAGCCGCAGAGCTCGGGCCGGTGCAGCTCCGCGGGATCGTCATAGCCGATGATGACCGAGCTCGCGCCCACCAGGTCATCGTCGGACAGGGCCCTGAAATCCGCCTTCGGCACGGCGAGGACGACGCGCCAATGGCCGACGAAGGCGGCGCTGACCGCCTCCAGCACGAAGCGGTAGAGCTTGTCGCGGCGCAGCGCCACGCCGTCCACCATCAGCAGCAGGTTCTGCCGGCTGCGGCGCGCATGGACGCCGATGGCGCGGGTGCTCTCGTTGAGCTGCGCGACCTGGCGGAGCTGGGTCTGCCGGACGGCCTCGGTCAGCGCGTCGGCGGCGTCGGCATCGTCGGAGAACTGGTACATGCGGCGGACCATTTCCTCGAAGCTGCCGCAGGCCAGCGCGTCGTTCAGGGCCGTGCCGAAGCCCTCGAAGGCGTGCTCGTGGCTGATGATCGGCCGGCCTTGCGCCAGCGCCTCGCCGATCTTGATCTTGAGGCCGGTGCTGAAATGCTGCGGCACGATCACGCAATCGACCGCGGCGTAGAACTCGGACGCGTCGCCGACCCGCCCGCCGCGGCGATACCGCCCCCTTGGATCCTCCGGCAGGATGTCGCAGATCGAGCCATAGGCACGGATGTCAAGCGGCGGCCGGTTCGGCTGGCGCAGCCGCTCCACCGTCTCCATGAACTCGAGGAAGTTCCGCACGTTGATCTGGTTGCGGGACGCGAAGTAGCCGAAGATCGGCGCCGCGCCGGTGGCCAGCCGCGGTGGCGGGGCCTCGACGAACATGGTGGGCTCGACATAGGGCAGCGTCAGCACCTCGGACACGCCATAGGCGCGGAAGGTGGCCTCCTCCTGCTCCTTGATCGCCAGCACCAGATCCGCGCGCCGCAACCCCTTCGCCTCGTTCTCGGCATCGGTGTGGTAGAATTCCACCCGAAGACCATGCGCTTCGAGCATCGCGCGCCGCCCCGCGAACAGGTCGTGCGTCTCGATCACCCGCACGGTGTTGCGGCGGGCGAGCTCCATCACGCGCGAGGTGAACACGTAATTGCCCAGGACCAGATCGTAGCTCACGTTCCTGAACAGCCAGTTCGCGTAGTCCTCGAATTCCGGATGCCACCACTCATCGACCCCGTAGGAGCCTTCCGACAGCGGCTCCGGCAGGCGCCCGCGCACGAAATGGAAGGTCGCGGCCATGGCGCGCATGGCGTTGAAGATGCGGCTGTCGAAGCGCTCGACCCAGTCATGCTCGAGCGCGAGCATCAGGATGTCGATCTGGAAGCCGAGCGAGCGCAGCGCCTCGACGGTCGCCGACATCCGCTTGCGATGGCCCTCCACCGCGGGCAGCGGGGCAAAGGGCGTCACGAACAGGGCCTTGCGCAGAACCTCCACGATTGCTGTCGTCGCTCAGCCCGCCGGGGCCTCGTCGGCCGCCGGTGGCGAAAGCTCGGCCGCGTCCTCCGGCCCGGCCGCGTCCGGCACCGGCTGCGCGACCGCCTCGGCCGGGCCATAGCCGGCGCACATCATCTCCAGCGCGCACATCTGCACGCCGAGGCGCCGCGTATCGGTCGAGGCCGGAATGCTGCGCTCGGGCACCAGCACGCTCGCCGAGTTCACCAGGATCTCCGCCAGGCCCGTGGCGACGGCCAGATGCTCGAATTGCAGGGCCAGGAACGGGCCACCGCTCACCTCGGTCAGGGCGAGGCGCTGCCCGTCCACCGTCAGCACCACATCGGCGGGGCCGCGCACATGCGGCGAGGCCATCAGGGACAGCAGCCCCATGTAGCGCATGCCGGCCACGAGGGGCACCCGCAGGCGCCCTCCCTGGTCGAACTCGGTCCAGCAGAAGGGGATCCCGGTCGGCGTCCTCTCGCCGCCGTAGAAGCCGACCGCCGCGGCCGGCAGCTGCTCCGCCCGGATCACCACATGTGCCGCGGCCGCCACCGCGGCGGCGCGGATGCGGGGCACGAGCAGAAGATCCAGAAAAGCCAGCTGGGTCTCGAGCGATGCGACACGCGCCTCGAGCGCTTTGAACTCCGGCGACTGCTCAACGGAGGCGGGGTTCGGGCCGGATCCCGTTGCCCCATCAACGGGAAAGGGAACAACGACGCTGGACACAATTGGCGTACTCCCCGAATCCGGCATTCCCATAATGGCGGGTCGATCCGGTTATTGGATGTATCATCTATCAGCGATGGACCAGGATTTGCAACGGGGACGGCATCTCCGTCGCGTGTGGCGGGGTCCGCTGGACCATGCTGGCCGTCGGCGTGGAAGGCCGACGCCTCCGGCCGAGGCCGGGACGCGGCGCTCCTGCCACGGTCGTCCCGCGCGAACGCGGCCGGCAGCGACGCCGTTGGTCGGGCGCGCGGCGCTTGACGGCGGGCGGACCGCGGCCTTGTCGCCCGCGGCGATCAGCGCCGCTTGGATCTCCGGATCGGCGCAGGCCGCGCCGACGAGGCCGCCGTCGCGCCGCTTCCGGCCGTCGCGCGGATGCCGTGACGCAAGGGCCTCCGGCGACGGTCGGGATCGACCCGCAGGGCGCCACCATCCGATACACCCGCGCAGCGTGGTTCATCGCACCGCCACTGTAGAGGGCTCAGCCCACTGAACCGATCGGGCGCTCCCGACGACCCACCCCGGCAGGGCCGAGGTCGACCCGGCACTCCCGAGGGATCGCCAAGCCCGCGTGACGATAATCCGAAGTCGAATCGGAATTCAAGACATGCACCGCAGGATAAGACGCCCGATCATGGAATTTCCGCCGCCTCGCGGGAATTGACCCGCGAAGTCATGGGACGGCTGCGCCAGGACCTGCCGATGCTTCCGGGTCCGCGATTGCAACCCGCAGCAACCGGCGATAGAATTTTCGACGTCTGGCCCGAAAGGGCAGACGCAGCCGGGGCAGTGCGAGGTGATATGGATCGCTTGACGTTACTGGACCGGTTGGGTGAGCTTGGACTCATCGAGCTCCTTCGGGCGCGCAAGCGCTGGGCTTTTGTCGCCGATGACGGCTTCCACGCGCATCTCCTCTCCGCCCTGCCCGCCGAGGATCATGGGCGGATCCATCGCCTGGTGGATGTGGCATCGCTGACGCCCGCGCATCTGGAGGGCTTCGAGGTCGCGGTGATCTGCACGAACGGCAGCGAGGAGCTGCCGCGCGAGGCGATCAACCGCAGGCTCGGCATCCGCCCGCTGCGGCTGTTCGCCGACCTGATGCTGCGCCGCGCCGCGGGCGCGCCGCTGCGCGGGCCGATCCCGTCCGACCAGGATCCCCCGCCGGACTTCTCCTACGCCATCCTTTGCCTGCCCCGCTGCGGCAGCACCCTGCTGGTGAAGGAGTTCGAGATGCTCCGGCTCGGCCAGCCGCGGGAGCATTTCCGGACCCCGATCGCCACCCTGCTCGCCCAGCGCGAGGTGAGCGGCTTCAACCTGGAGCGCTGGTGGGCCTTCCTCCGTGCCGCCGCGACCGTCGATGGCGTGTTCGGGACGAAGATCATCTTCGACTTCCTCGCCATGGCGTCCGAGCACATGACCCCGCGCGAGCGTGACTGGCTCACCGGCAAGCTGCGCGAAATGCCCGTGGTGCGCATCCTGCGGACCAACAAGATCGACCAGGCGGTCTCGGACTACGTCGCGCGCAAGACCGGCGTCTGGCATCTCTGGGACGACGGCATCAAGGCCGGCTACGGGGAGCGGCTCGCCTCCGTCAGCGCCGACATGAAGGAGCTGGTCACGCTCTACCGCAAATTCGTGCGCAACGAGGAGAGGCTGGAGCAGCTGCTGCAGGAGAACGGCATCCGGCCGATCGACATCGACTATGTCGCCCTCGCCCGCACGCCGAAGGCCGCCGTGGCCGCGGCGGTGGAGAAGCTCGGCCGCCCCGTGCCGCCGGACTACCTGGCAAGCCCGGTCAGCCTCGAGCCCACGCGCACGGCGATCCATGAGAGGCTGTCGGCCGAACTCGCGGCCGCCATCGCCTGAGCCCCTGCCGAGGGACCGCCGGCACGGTGGTGTTCCGACCCGGGGATGCCCGCTGGCCGCGGCTGCGGCCGCGGCTCAGGCGGCGTCCTGCACCACGGCGATGGCCTGGACCGGCGGCGCCAGCTCCGAAGGGGGATAGCCGAGCCGTTCCGCGGCATCGCCGAACTTCTTCACATAGGCGTCCATCACCCGCGGCGTGAAGACCGTGCGCCACTGCGCCGGGCGCCCGCCGCTGCGGCGATGCACCAGGAATTTCTCCGCCGCCTCCGGCGAGTCCTTCTTCCGCGCGAGCTGCTCGGTCCGGCCGAACAGGCTCGCCTTCCGGGCGGCCTTCAGGCAGCCCTTCATGTCCTCGCTGCGGAAGCCGAGGAAGGTGAAGATGCGGCGGAACTCCTGCAGCTCCTCGTCGACCGCCAGGATTTCCATGCGCGTGACGATGATGTTCTCCGGCGGGGTCTCAAGCTTCAGCATGGCGCGAATGGTCTTCTTCGCCGAATGCTGCATCTCGAAGAGATAGCGGTCCTCGTCGCTCGGCAGGGAGAGGATCTTCTGCTGATAGCTCATCCCGTCGAACTCCTCGCGGGGACGGTGGAGCCATTTCTCGGGCGCCTTGCAGTGGTAGTGCGCGCTGCTGATGATCACGTCGCGCGGATCGCGGATGCAGACGACGGCGCGCCAGGGATCGCTGCCCGCGACCTCCTGGAACCTGGAGCGCGGCACGAAGGCCATGTCCCAGTTGACCGGCGAGCCCTTCTTCTTCTTGCTGTGATAGAAGCTCAGGCCGAGATTGCGCGCGGCATTGCGCATGACCTTGTTCATCAGCACCGTCCCGGTCTTGTGGAACGCGCCGCCTAGAATTTTATGTTCGAACATTGCGCCTGGGTTCGCTCAAGAAGGGGAGCGGCATCTTAAAATTTTGGACGTTCCGCGGTCAAGCGTTTGATAGCGATCGCGTGGATTTCTGCCGGCGCCGGACGATCCCGCGTCGCGGCCGTTCCGCGATGGCCATCGCATGGTCGGAGGCCTCCTCGCCCGGCGCCCCGCGAGGCTCACGCGATTTGATCCCCGGCTTGGTCGGCGGGATGCCGCAGGGGCCGAGCGCGCGGCCTGAGAGTTTGTGAAGGAATGGCCGCGAGCCCCGATTTCGGAGAGAATTCCCCAATGATTTGAGAGGGCATGCTTTTACAACTTCTATGGATTCAGAAACCCTGGGCAAAGGCGCCAAGCTGTCGCGGCCGCACCGTCATCGGCCACCCGGGCGAGCGGAGCGGCGTGCGCGAGCATGAAAGGACGCCGCCTCGAGGCCTTTGGGCCATGAGGTGCCAAGCCTCCTGGATGGCCCTGTGCACCCGGGGCGCCATGCCTTCCGCGGCGGATCAGTACAGGAAGGTCAACGGGAAGCGGAGCTGCCAATCCGGCCCGCCTTCCGGGCGGAGCGCATTGTAGCAGGCGCCGAGCAGCCGGTTCACCGGCACCTTGCCGCCGAGCTGCCCGACATGGCCACCGACCGGCAGGGTCCAGGTGTCCTTGCCGCCGGCGAGCCAATTGGCGTTGATCGTCGGGGCGGTGCCGACGAACCAGCCCGCGCCGAAATTGTAGCTGGTGAAGAGCTGCACCTGCATGGTGTTGTAGCGCGTCCCGTCGCGCCCCGAAGTGCCGCCCAGCGACCAGACATTGCGGGCGACGCCCCCCGAGACGCAGGGCCCGTGGGTATGCACGAGGATCACCGACGGCCCCGCCCCCAAACCGGAGAGCCGAGCGAGGGGTCGGTCGCGGTCGGGATCTGCACCACCGGCCCGAGGCCCCGGGAGATGCCGTTCGGCCCCGCCCGCAGCGGCGAGACATCGGTCGAGAGGGTGGTGGCCCCGAGGCCGAAGGGCACGGTGCGCGCGGCGGGCTGCAGCGAGGGCTGCCATGTCAGCGGCAGAATGGTCCGGGTCTGGAGGGTCCAATCGCCGCTCAGCGGAATCGGGATCTCCGGCTCGAGGTCGGGGACGTTCTGGGTCCCGCCGCGCGCACCGGTGCCGAAATTCGTGTTGTTCTGCGGCGGGAATCGGATCAGGTCGCCGATCGGGTCCTGCACGGTCCCCCCGAGGTCCCCGACGCTCTCCCCGGCCGGCGGGTTGGCCGGGGTGCCCCGCTGCGCCGCCGCCCGCCCCGCGAAAAGCGCGGCGGCCAGCACGCCGGCCCGCGCGCGGCGGCCCGAGGAGGCCGGCGGCCGGCTCGTCCTCGACGGGGGCGATCCGGAAGGCCTGCGGCTCGTTGCGGGTGAAGGCGGCGGAAGGACCGGGGTTCCGGCCCCCGGTCGCGGTCCCGTCGATGGCCAGGTCGGCGCCCGCGAGCCGCATCGAACGGCAGGGCGGGATGGCGGGGGTCAGTACATCACATCCCCACCGTTCGGCGACAACGTCGCGCCGGCATAGAAGCTGCCGCCCGGCCCGGCCAGCAGCAGCGCGGTCGCGGCGATCTCCTCGGGCCGGCCGAACCGGCCGATCGGCAGCCGCGCCTCGAACTCGCGACGATACTCCGGGCCGCGGCCGCGCGTGAGGTCCGTATCGACCGGGCCCGGCGCGATGGCGTTCACCAGCACGCCCTTCCCCGTCGCCTCCCAGGCCAACGCCCGCGTAAACCCCATGATCGCCGCCTTGGCGGTGACGTAGGAGACGATCCCCGGACCGCCCTTGATGGCGAGCTGGGAGGAGATGTTGATGATCCGCCCGCGCCCGCGCGCGACCATGCCCGGATAGACGGCGCGCGCCATGAAGACCATGCCCTTCACATGGATGGCCATGACGCGGTCGAAGGCCTCCTCCGTCAGCGCCTCGAAGGGCTCGCGCAGATTGATCCCGGCATTGTTTAGCAGGATGTCGCAGGGGCCGAGCGTGGCCTCCGCGGAAGCGGCGAAGGCGCGGAGCTGCGCGGTGTCGCCGACATCGGCCGCCATGGCGAAGGCGCGGCGGCCGCGGGCGGTGACGGCCTGCACCAGGGTCGCGGCCTGCGCCTCGTCGTCCAGGTGACAGATGGCGATGTCGGCGCCGGCCTCGGCGAACATCAGGGCGGTGGCACGGCCGATGCCGCGGCTGCCGCCGGTGATGTAGGCGACCTGCCCCGCGAGTGATCCCTGCGCCATCGTCATCCCCGCCCCCTTCCTATGCCAGCAATCGGCGCATCGCCGCCGCGAAGTTGCGGGCGATGCCGGGGCCGGCGACGTGCCGCCCGTCCTCGACGACGCGACGTCCGCCGCAGATCACGCCGCGCACCGGATTCCCCTGGCCCGAGAACACCCACGCATCGAGCAGCCTATCCCCCTGCCGCCCGACCAGGGAAGGATGCTCCGGGTCCAGCACGACCAGG
>CAZMCV010000012.1:0-44542 GCA_964564645.1 uncultured Acetobacteraceae bacterium | reverse complement strand
GCCGCGGCCGTGGCGGACGCCCGCCGCGGCCGGAGGCGGCGGAGGGCGAGACGCAGGACGCGCCGCAGGAGCCGGCGCCGCCGCTTGCCGCCACCCCCGCGCCGAGGGCGCCGCGCTATGTCGGGCCGACGCCGGCCGACCCCTTCGCCGGCCAGGTCGACGACATCTACGCCGCCATGGAGGCCGCCGAGGCCGCGCTCGAGGCCGCGGCGGCCGCGGCGCGCAATGTCCCGCCACGGTCCCCGGAGGTGACGGAGGCCGGGGCGCTCGCCACGGCGCGGGACGGCGCCGCGGGCGAGGAGGCGGCCGGGACCGCGCTCCCCGGCGATGCCGCGCCGCCGGTGGACGAGGTGGTGGCCATCGCCGCCGCGGCGGTGGTCGTCGTGGCGGAAGCCACGCCGGGATCAACCGTGGCGGAAGCCGCGCCGGAGTCGATCCTGGCGGAAGCCGCGCCGGAGTCGATCGTGGCGGAAGCCGCGCCGGAGGGCGCGCCAGGGTCAGCCGTGGCGGAAGCCGCGCCGGAACCAACCGCGGCCGACGCCGCGCCCGAGCCGGCTCAGGCCGAGGCCGTGCCGGAAACGGTCCCGGCCGCCGCCGCGGATACCGCGCCCGACCCCTCCGCGGCCGCGGGCATGGTCGAGCCCGGCGCGGCCGCGGCGGATGCGCCGGCCGCGGTCCCGGACGGTGCCGCCAAGGCGGCCTCCACGGGCAATGGCGCCGCCGCGCCCGACGGCCCGCCCGGGCCGGTCCAGGGCCCCCCGGTGCAGCCGAAGCTCATCGGCGAGGCACCCGTCGAAGTCCCCCGCCGCAGCGGGTGGTGGCGCCGCTGACCCGGCTGCCCGCCGCGGCGAAGGCGCCCGGAGCGTGTGAAGGCATCGAACTTGTGAAAGAACGCCCTGCGGAATCGTTGCAGAAAGTCCACCAGCATCGGGTCTGACGGGCATTCTTTCACAAACACTCAGCGCCCTGGCCGCGGCGGGCGATCCGCCCCGGTGAGGTAGCCGGCCAGGCCGCAGGCCAGCGCCGCTGCGAGGGTGCCGAAGACCAGCCGATAGGCATGCTCCGGCGGGGCGGCCACCACGATCGCCCCCGTCAGCGCGGGCAGCGCCGCAAGGCCGAGCGTCTGCGCCAGGTTCACCGTCGTCGCCCCGCGCCCGACCAGCGGGTCCGGGAACAGCGACCGCCCATGCGCGACGACGACCACGGGAAAGCAGTTCAGCAGGCCGAGCAGCACCAGCAGCCCCACCGCCGCCCAGAGCGGCGGGTCGGGCCAGAGCGCCAGCGTCGCCAGCACCAGCGTCACCGCGGCCGCGAGCCCCGCGACCAGCCATTTCCGCGTGTTCAGCCGCCGCTCGAGCGGGCCGACCGCGAGCAGGCCGAGCGGCAGTGCCAGCCCCATCGCCAGCAGCACCCAGCCGCGCCCCTCCGGCGAGAGGCCGTAGCGGTCGGCCAGGAACGGCCCCGCCCAGACCGCCAGCACCGTCGCCATCCCCGCATAGCCGACCAGATGCATCGACAGCACCGGCAGCAGCCCCGGCGTGCGCCAGACCGTGACCTGGCCCCGCAGCGCCTCGCGCAGCGTCTCCTTCGGACGCGTGGGCGGCGGGCGGTCCGGCGGATCGTCGCGCACCCAGCGCCACCAGAGCAGCGCGGCCCCCGCGGTGATGGCCGCCGCCAGCAGATAGGCGCCGCGCCAGCCGAGCCAGAGCGCGGCGGCGGCGAAGGGGGCGCCGGCCAGCAGGATCCCCACCTGGCTCAGCGCGAAGACGCGCCCGAGCGCGGTGGTCAGCCGCTCCCCCGCCCACCAGCGGGCCGCGAGCACCACGCTCGCCATGAAGGAGGCGGCGCAGCCGAGGCCGAGGACGAATCGCGCGGCGAGGAAGGCGGGCCCGTCCGGGGCCAGCGCCTGCGCCGCGGCGCCGAGCACGGCCGGCACCGCCAGCACCGCCACCGTCAGCCGCGGCCCGGCGCGGTCGAGCGCGAGCCCGACCGGGATCTGCGCCAGCAGCAGCGCCAGGAAGAAGGCCCCGTTCGCCGCGCCGAGCAGCGCCGCGCCGCCGCCGAGATCGGCCGCCAGCTCCGGCCCCACCACGCCGAGCGCGGCGCGGTGGAACTGGCTGAGGCCCGTGGCGATCAGCAGGGCGAGCAGGAGCAGCGTGGCGGGGGGCATGGCGGCAGCCTAGCGCCGGCGCCGGCGCCGCGCTTCGTCACCGCGCGAAGCGCGGCGCGACCGGGGTGCGGCCGATCCGGCGCTACAGCGCCAGGCCGAGCAGCTCCGCGATGCGCTGGGTCGCCTTCAGCCCCGTCCCGGTCAGCACGACGACCGTGGTCTGCCCGGGCGCGATGGTCCCCGCCCGCAGCAGCTTGGCGAAGGCCGCCGCCGCCTGGGCGCAGGTGGGCTCGACATAGATCCCCGATCGCGCGAGCTCGAGCGTCGCACCCGCGATCTCCTCCTCCGACAGCATCACCGCGCCGCCCTGGCTCTGGCGCAGCACGCCGATCACCTCGCGCAGGCGGATCGGCTGGGCGATGGCGGTGCCCTCGGCGATGGTGGGCCGCGGCTCGGCGGGCTCCTGGTCGAGGAAGGCGCGCGCGATGGGGGCGCAGTTCGCGGGCTGGGCCGCGAAGATCCGGGGCAGGGCGGCGATCTGCCCGGCGCGCAGCAGCTCGGCGAAGCCGATCCCGCAGCCGAGGACGTTCGACCCCGCGCCGCAGGGCACGATGACGTTGTCGGGCGCGCGGAAGCCGAGATCCTCCCACAGCTCATAGGCCAGCGTCTTGGTGCCCTGCAGGAAGAAGGGGTGCCAATTGTGGCTGGCGTAGAAGATCCGCTCGGCCTCGGCCAACGCGGCGTCGGCGCAATCCTGCCTCGTGCCGGGGACCAGGGTGATCCCGGCGCCGCTGGCGCGGGACTGCACGGTCTTGGCCGGCGAGGTCGCGGCGGGGACGAAGATCCGCGCCCGGAGGCCCCCCGCCGCCGCATAGGCGGCGATGGCCGCGCCGCCATTGCCGGAGCTGTCCTCCAGCACCTCCGCCACGCCCTGCGCGCGCAGCAGGGAGAGCATCACCGAGGCGCCGCGGTCCTTGAAGGAGCCGGTCGGCATGAACCACTCGCACTTCAGCAGCGCGGTCGCGCCGGCATGGTGGCGCGGGATCAGCGGCGTGCAGCCCTCGCCCATGGTGATCGGCTCGCCCGGGAGCGGCGGGAGCGCGGCGCGGTAGCGCCAGAGGCTGCGCGCCGCGCGGTCGATCTGCGCGGGCGCGATGCCCGGCATCTCGGTCAGCAGCAGCGGCTCCCCCGCATCGCCGCGCCAGCGGGGCGGGTCGAGCGGCCAGGTGCGGCCGCTGCGGGGGTCGAGATAGGCGAGGTCGGGGGCGGGGGCGGCGCTCATGGGCAGGAGCCTTGCCCTTTCGCCCGCCTCGGGCAAGCTGCCCTTCGCATGGACGACATCGCCGCCCGCGTGGCCCGCCTCGCCGCCGAGCTCGTGGCCATCGACAGCCGCAGCTCCCTCTCCAACCTTCCCGTCGCCGACCGGATCGAGGCGGCGCTGATCCCGGCCGGCTTCGAGATCGAGCGGCTGGACTACCGGGACGCGAACGGGGTGGCGAAGCGGGCGCTGGTCGCGCATCGCGGGCCGCCCGGCGGCCATGCGCTGTCGGGCCACATGGACACCGTCCCCGACACCGGCTGGACCGAGGATCCCTGGTCCGGGCGGATCGACCGGGACGGGGTGCTGCACGGGCTCGGCGCGGCCGACATGAAGGGCCCGGTCGCCGCCTGCATCCTGGCCGCGATCGAGGCCGCGCCCGACACGCCGGCGACCCTGCTGCTGACCACCGACGAGGAGACGACGAAGGAGGGGGCGCGGGCGATCGCCACGCGCAGCGTGCTGGCGCGCGGGCTCGGCCTGCGGGGGATCGTGGTGGCGGAGCCGACACACCTGGTGCCGGTGCGCGGCCACAGGGCCTCGACGGATCTGATCGCCATCGCCCGCGGGGTGCAGGCGCATTCCTCGACGGGCAAGGGCTGGAACGCGAATTGGGCGCTGATCCCCTACCTGGCGACGGTCAAGGCGATCGCCGAGCGGCTGCGCGCCGACCCCGCCCTGCAGGACCCCGCCTACGACCCGCCCTTCTGCGACTTCAACCTGACCATCGACAACCACGGCACGGCGGTGAACGTGAACGTGCCGGTCGCGACGGCGCGGGTGAAGTTCCGCTACAGCCGGCGGATCGACCCGGCGCCGGTCATCGCCGAGGCGCGGGCGGTGGCGGAGGCGAACGGCCTCGAATTCCGCACCCAGGCCGAGGGCCCGCCGCCGGAGCTGCCCGAGGATCATCCGCTGATCCGCCTGGCGCTGGCGCTGACCGGGGCGAACGCGCCGCGCACCGCGCCCTATGGGACGGATGCGGCGGAGCTGCAGGAGATCGCCCCCTGCGTCGTGCTCGGCCCGGGCAGCATCGAGGTGGCGCACAAGCCGGGGGAGAGCGTGCCGGTTGCCGCGCTGGCGGCGGCGGTGCCCCTGTTCGGGCGCATTCTCGCCGCGGGCCGAACCTAAACGACGCCCATCGGTTCTCCATGCGCGCCGCCGCCCGCCGCGACCCCATGTGCGCGAGGACCCGTGCCCCGAAGGGCCGGGCCGGAGAGAGACCGAACGCCATGCGACCCGCCCTGTCCCGATCCTGCCTCGCCCTGCTCGCCGCCGGCCTGCTGCTCGGCGCCTGCGCGGTCGTGCCGCCGCCCGGGCCGACCGTGCTGGCCTCGCCGCCGGAGGGGAAGAATCCCGGGCAGTTCCAGCAGGAGGATGCGCAGTGCCGCGCCTATGCGCTGGGCCAGGCGGGGATGAGCCCGCAGCAGGCGGCGAACACCTCGGCGCTCGGCAGCGCGGCGCTCGGCACCGCGCTTGGCGCGGCGGCCGGGGCGCTGATCGGCTCGGCCGGCGCGGCGGCCGGGGCGGGGGCGGCGATCGGCGCGGGGGCGGGGCTGCTGGTGGGCTCGGCCGCCGGGACGGGGGCGGCGGCCAATTCGGGCGCGGCGACCCAGGCGGCCTATGACCAGGCCTATGCGCAATGCATGGGCGGCGCGGGGAACACGATCACGGCCGGCATTCCGCCCGCCCCGGCACCGGCGCCGGTGGCCTTCGCGGCGCCCTACTATGGGCCGGTTCCGGCCTATCCCTATTCCTACTACTACGGGCCGAGCGTCTCGGTCGGGGTCGGCTATGGCTGGGGCTGGGGGCGGCCCTGGGGGTATTACCGCCCCTGGGGCTATGCGCGGCCCTGGGGCTACCGGCCCTATGGCTACGGGCCGTATTGGCGGCGCTGGTAGGCGTTCAGGGCGACGCCGCGCGCTCCCGCAGGATCTCCAGCATCGCGTCGAGGCCGAGGATGTAGGAATGCATCCCGAAGCCGGTGACCACGCCCTCCGCCGCATCGGACAGCACGCAGTGGATGCCGCGCTTGTGGATGCTGCTGATGTGCACCTCGACATAGGGCAGCGCGGCGCCCTTGATGCAGTCCTTCAGCGCGTAGCCGGCATAGGTGAAGCCGGCCGGGTTCATGACCAGCCCGTCGAAGCCCTCATCGACCGCGCGGTAGATGCGGTCGATCGCCTCGCCTTCGATGTTGGTGTAGAAGATGTCGAGCGCGCAGCCCCGCGCGGCGGCGTGTTCCTGCAGCCTGGCGTCGAGCTCGGCCGGCGTGGTGCGGCCATAGATCGCCGGCTCCCGGCGGCCGAGGAAGGTCAGGTTGGCGCCCTGGACCAGCAGGATCTTCGGCATCGGTTCGTCCTTGTCCGGCCCTGCGGTCCCTGCGCGGGACCGCCCGCGCAGCTCCTACCACCCTCGATGGCGGCGCGCGACGCCGTTGCGCACCGAGGTCGCCCCGGCGGGACCGATGCGCCGCCGCCATGGGGCGCGGATTCGTGCCCATGGCCCGGCTGAGACGGCTTGACCCACCGCCGCGCGCGGCGCTCTGGTGGGGCTCCTCCCCGACAGCCCGCCCTTGGAACCGGAGTTGCAGCGCACCATGCCCGACGGGAACGTCACCGCGTCGTCCACACCGGCAGAGCCAGGCCCGGCCGATCCGCGGCTCGACGACCCGCGCTGCGCGATTCCGCCGCATCGCGGCGAGCACTACTACCAGGTGCTGGCGCGGCTGCACCGGACCCTGCGCCCGGCAACCTATCTCGAGATCGGGATCCGCGACGGGCGGTCGCTCGCCTTCGCGCATTGCGACGCGATCGGCATCGATCCCGCCTTCCAGATCATCCCGGCGGCCGTGGCCAACAAGCCGTCCTGCCACCTCTTCCGCATGGGCAGCGACGCCTTCTTTGCGCGCCATGATCCGACGGCGATCCTCGGCGCGCCGATCGACATCGCCTTCCTCGACGGCATGCACCTGTTCGAGTTCCTGCTGCGCGACTTCCTGCATGTCGAGCGGTACTGCCGGCCCAATTCGGTGATCGTGCTGCATGACTGCCTGCCGACCGATATCGGGATGGCACGGCGCGAGCGTGGCGCGCCCACCGGGCCGGGTGGCCTGCCGACGCGGAACGCCACCGCCTGGACCGGCGATGTCTGGCGCATGCTGCCGGCGCTGCGCGAGCACCGTCCCGAGCTGCGCCTCGCGGCGCTCGACGCCGTGCCGACGGGCCTGGTGCTGGTCACCGGCCTCGATCCTTCGAGCACGGTGCTGCGCGAGCGCTATTTCGACATTGTCGAGGAGTGCCACGCCCTGGATCTCGGCGCGATCGGGCTCGACGCCTTCGTCGCGTCGCAGCAGCCGCGCCCGACGCGGAGCCTGACCACGGAGGCGGAGTTCGCGGCGCATTTCTGGCTCTAGCGGTGGCCGAGGCACACCACCAGCGCCAGCCCGGGACGCGCGGCGTGCTGCCCCGACAGTTGCCAGAAAGCGATGATGGGGGGCCCGGGGGGAAGAAGTGTCTTCTTCCCCCCGCCTCGGTGCCCCCTGACCCCCGAGGCCCCAGGATTTGGCGCGCCGGCGCCTAGTACATGTGCTGCCCGCCGTTGATCGACAGCGTCGAGCCGGTGATGAAGTCGGCGTCGTCCGCGGTCAGGAACAGCACGCCGCGCGCGATGTCGTAGGCCCGGCCGAGCCGGCCCATCGGGATGCGCGCGATGATCTTCTCGAGCACGTCGGGCGGCACGGCGCGCACCATCTCCGTGTCCACATAGCCGGGCGCGATCGCGTTCACCGTGATCTGCGCCCGCGCGCCTTCCTGCGCCAGCGCCTTGGTGAAGCCGTGGATGCCGGACTTGGCGGCGGCGTAGTTCACCTGCCCGTACTGACCGGCCTGGCCGTTGATCGAGCCGATGTTGACGATGCGCCCGAACTTGCGGGCGTTCATCCCGTCCCACACCACCTTGCACATGTTGTAGCAGCTGCCGAGATTGGTATCGATCACCGCATCCCACATCTCGCGGTTCATGCGCTTGAGCGTGGCGTCGCGGGTGATGCCGGCGTTGTTCACCAGGATCTCGATGACGCCGATCTCCTGCTCGATCCGCTTCACCGCCGCGGCGCACTGGTCGTGATCGGCGACGTCGAACTTGAAGCAGGGGATGCCGGTGCGCTTCGTGAAGGCCTCGGCCGCGGCGTCGTTCCCGGCGTAGCTGGCAACCACCTTGCGCCCCGCCTCCTGAAGCGACTCGCTGATCGCCGCGCCGATGCCGCGCTGGCCCCCCGTCACCAATGCAACCCTTGCCATGTCGCGCTGCCTCCTGCCCGTTTCGTCGCGCCGCCCCCGCGCCGCGCCGGCGCCATGGTCGGCGCGGAACCCGCCCCGGATCAAGCGGGAAAGAAAAATCATGTCGTTGCGCCAGATCAAGGCCGCCCGTCCGGCCGCGTGGCGGAATGCGGATGTCCCGGCGGCTGGCTCCCTTTTCGCCGTCGGGACTGTCTGGAGTTACCTCCCTCGAAACTCGCCCGGCGGATCCGGTCCGCCGGGCATTTTTCGTGGCCGCGCCCCGACGGGCCGTCAGCGCCCGTCGCGCAGGCCGAGGATGTAGGCGATCACCGCATCCATCTCGCCCTGGCTCAGCCGGTAGTCCGGCATCCGCGCATGCGGGGTCTGGAGGAAGACGCGCAGCGACAGCGGCGTCGTCGACGGCATGCGGGCGACCGCGGCGAAGGGCGGGGCGGCATCGCCCGGCGCCAGGCGCTGCGCCGGCCCGACGACATGGCAGTTCGCGCACCAATTCTCGGCGATCGCCTTGCCGAAGGCCCGCTGCTCGGCCGTGGCCGCGCCCTCGGCCCGCGCGGCCGCGGGGCCGGCGAGCAGGGAGGCGGGCAGCAGCAGGGCGGCCGCGACCGCGCCGATCGATGGGCCTCGTGGCATGGCGGGGTCCTCCTCCGCCCCAGCATCGCGCCGTCGCATGACCGGGTCCAGACTTCGCGCCGGGACGGTCCCATGGCTGGTCCCCTGGCCGGTCCGGCGGGGCGGTCTATGCTGCCCCCGTCCGACACTAACGAGGGGAGGGACGGCGCGATGCCGGGACGATTCGAGGGCAGGACCGTGCTCATCTCGGGCGGCGCCCGCGGCCAGGGCGCGGCCGAGGCGCGCATGATCGTCGCCGAGGGCGGCAGGGTCGTCATCGGCGACCTGCTGGAGGCGCAAGGGGCGGCGCTCGCGGCCGAACTCGGCCCGGCCTGCGTCTTCCTCCGCCAGGACGTGACCGAGGAGGCCGACTGGGACCGCGCGGTCGAGGCCGCGGTCACGCTTGGCGGGTCGCTGACCGGCATGGTGAACAATGCCGGGATCTACACGCCGAAGCCGCTGATGGAGACCGACGCGGCGCTGTTCGAGGCGCATATGCGCGTCAACCAGCTCGGCTGCTTCCTCGGCATGAAGGCGGTGGTGCCGGCGATGGAACGCGCCGGCGGCGGGTCGATCGTCAACATCTCCTCGACCGCGGGGCTGCGCGGCTCGCCCGGCGCGATCGCCTATTCCGGCACCAAATGGGCGCTGCGGGGCATGACGAAGGCCGCCGCGATCGACCTGGCGCCGAAGGGCATCCGGGTGAACAGCGTCCACCCCGGCCCGATCGAGACCGACATGGTCAAGGTCTGGACCAACGAGCAGCGCGCGACGCGCCTCGGCTCGATCCCGATGGGCCGGATCGGCACGGCCGAGGATGTGGCGCGGCTGGTGCTGTTCCTGCTCTCCGACGACAGCGCCTACGTCACCGGCGCCGAGGTCTCGGTCGACGGCGGCGTCAGCCTGTAGCGCCGGCCTGCGCTGGCCGGCCCCTCAGCGGCTGGTCAGCGCCTCCGGCAGCCAGGTGATCAGGCCCGGGAAGGCGATCAGCAGGACGATGACGCTCACCTGCAGCCCGATGAAGGGCCAGATGCCGACATACATGTCGCGCAAGGTGATCTCGGGCGGGGCGATGCCGCGCAGGTAGAAGATCGAGGGCGCCATGGGCGGCGTCAGGTAGGCGGTCTGCAGCATCACCAGGAACAGCACGCAGTACCAGCCGAGGTCGAAGCCCATCTGCACCATCAGCGGCGCGGTGATCGGCACGATGATCAGGATGATCACCAGCGGCTCCAGCATGAAGCCCGCCAGGAAGGTGATGCCGAGCACGATCGCCAGCAGCCCCCAGCGCCCGAGGTCGATCGCGGCGAGGAAATCCGTGATCGCGAGCAGCCCGCCCGAGCCCACGAAGACCGCGGCGAAGATCGAGCCGCAGACCACGATGAAGAGGATCATCGCGGTGATGCGCACGGTGCGCATGGTCGAGTCCACGAAGACCCGCCAGGTCAGCCGCCGGTAGAGCGCGGCCAGGATCACGGTGCCGACCGCGCCCGTGGCCGAGGCCTCGGTCGGCGTGGCGATGCCCGCCATCATCGAGCCGAGCACGCAGATGATGACGATGATCGGCGGCACCAGCACCGCGCCGGTGATGCGAAGCCGCTCGGCCATGGGCGGCAGCGGCCCCTCGTCCGCGAGCCGCGGCCCGTCCTCCGGCCGCAGCCAGCAGCGGAGGACGATGTAGAAGATGTAGGCGCCCGCCAGCATGAAGCCCGGGATGATCATCCCGATCAGGATCGTGCCGACCGAGGCATTGGCCACCGGCCCGATGACCACCGCGAGCACCGAGGGCGGGATGATGGTGCCGAGCGAGCCGCCGGCGCAGATCGTGCCGCAGATCAGCGGCTTGTTGTAGTTGTGGCGCATCATGGCCGGGATCGCCAGCAGCCCCACCACCGTCTCGGTCGCGCCGACCACGCCGCTGGTGGCGGCGAAGATCACGCACATGACGACGGTGCCCACGGCGAGCCCGCCCGGGATGCGCCGCGTCCACATGTAGATCGCCTCGAACAGGCGGGACGCGATGCCCGAGGCCTCGAACATCGCGCCCATGAAGATGAAGAGCGGCACGGCGGCCAGCACCTGCGCCGTCGCCACCTCCTCGATCTTCAGGAGCGCCTGGGCGAGCAGCCCTTCCGCCCCGAAGGTGTCCCAGCCGAAGACCATGGCCAGGATCAGCATGGCGAAGGCGACGGGAAAGCCCGTCAGGATCCCCCCGATGAGGGCCGGAAACATCCAGAGCGAGGACATGCGCTCTCCTCAGCCGCGCGCAGGCAGGAACGGGAAGAAGGAAGGGAGGGCGCCGGGCCCGTGGTTCAGGTCGTCTCGTGCTCGGCCGCGCCGGCGGAGGGCAGCGCCTCGCCCCGCACAAGGACGATGCGCTTGAGGATCTCCGCCACGATCTGCACCGTGAAGGACAGGAAGCCGAGGAACAGGATCAGGCGGAAGGGCCAGATCACCGGGTTCCAGGCCGAGGAGCCGGAGACCTCCCCCGACGCGTAGGCGTCGAGGAAGTACTGCCAGAGGCCCGCGGTGATCCAGGCCGCGATCGGCAGCAGGAACACGGTGAAGCCGATCAGGTCCACCCAGGTCTTCAGCCAGGGCCAGCGCGGCGAGTGCAGCAGGTCCACGCGCACATGGGAATCCGTGGACAGCGCGTAGCCGACCGAGAGGATGAAGCTCGCGCCCATCAGGTAGGTGTTGGTGTCGAAGGCCCAGAGCGTCGGCGAGCCGAAGGCGTAGCGTGCGATGACGTCGTACATCATCAGCACGATCAGCAGGATGACGAGGCACGCCGCCACCGCGCCCGCGGCGCGGCTGACGGCATCGATCGTGCGGATGACGGCGCGCATCGTCCCGGGCTTGCCGCTAGCGCAGCTCGGTCCGGTACTGCCGGGCCAGGTTCCACCGCGCCTCGAAGGCGCGCTGGTGGTCCAGCACCTTCTTGAACCAGGGGCCGCCCGTCTCGGCCTGCTTGTCGGTCCACTCGGCGGTCGCCTTGCGCCAGGCCTCGATGTAGCTGTCGTCCACGCGGACGAACTCGACCCCGTCGGCCTTGAACTTCTCGAGCGCCCCGGCGTCGTCGTAGTTGACGTGCACCCAGGAATCGAGGGTGGTCTTCTTCGCGGCGAACTGGATCAGCATCTTCGTGCGGTCGTCGAAGCCGTTCCAGACGTCGCGGGAGAACTGCACCTCCTGGATGCCGATCGGCTGGTGGACGCCGGGCAGCACCGCGTACTTGGAGATGCGCTGGAAGCCGAAGGGGTAGTTGATCGAGGGCGTCGCCCACTCGATCGCATCGACCAGCCCGCGCTCGAGCGCCTGGTAGACCTCGCCGCCGGAGAGGATGACGGTCGAGGCGCCCATCGAGGCCGCGATCTCCGCCGCGGCGCCGGAGGTGCGCCACTTCAGCCCCTTCAGGTCGTCCACCGTGCGGACGGGCTTGCGGGAGTGCATGTGGATCTCGTCCGAATGCGCGCCGCAGGGCATGGCGACGACGCCGAACTTCTCCATCCGCCACTGCGCCCAGAGATCGGCCATGCCGCCCTCATAGACCCAGTGCAGGAAGGCCTCGGCGCCCGGGGAGCCCGCATAGCCGCCGAACAGCACGGAGGCCTTGTCGATGCCCCAGTCGTAGCCGCACCAGTGGTGGCCGGCCTGGGCGATCTTCTTCTGCACCGCCTCCGTCACCTTCAGCGGGGAGCCGATGGTGCCGGCGGGGAAGACCTGGATGCGGACCTTGCCCTGCGTCAGCTCCTCGACCTGCTTGGCGAAGCCCTTGGCGAAGACCTCGAGGTGCACGCCGCCCGACCAGCTCGTGGCCATGCGGATGTTGGTGGTCTGCGCGAAGGCCGCGCTGCCGGAGGCGGCGACGGCGGGGGCGGAGAGCGCAAGCGCGCCGACGAGCGAACGACGGTCCATGGACATGTCCTCTCCCTGCGACCGGCGGCCCGTCGATGCGCGGGCCTGCCTCGTCACGGTCACCAACCATCCTTGGACGGGACGGCGCGTGTCAAGCCGTGTGCCCCGGGGCGCCCGCCCCGCGGCCGTTGCGGCCCCGCCCGGGCGTCGTTACGACCAGGGCGGGCGCGCGCTGCCGCGACGCCCGCCCCGGGAGACGGAAGGACGATGCCCCTCCACCGCCGCCGACTTGCCCTGCTCGCCGGCGCCGCGGCGGTCGTGGCGCCGCGCCTGTCCGCCGCCCAGGCGACCAGGCCGCTCACCCTCGTCGTCCCCTACGCCGCCGGCGGGGGCACGGACATCACGGCGCGCGAATTCGCCCAAGGCTTCGCGCCCGAGCTCGGCCAGACGGTCGTGGTGGACAACCGCGGCGGCGCCGCCGGCCATGTCGGCTCGGTCAGCGTCGCGCGCGCCCGGCCGGACGGCACGACCCTGCTCTTCGCGGTCGCGACCAACATCGTCGTCAACCCGCACCTGCAGCGCGGCGACCGCATGGACCTCGCCGCGGCGCTCGCGCCGGTCGCGCAGGTCTCCTCCTACCAGTACGTGCTGGTGGTGAACCCGGCGGTGCCGGCGGACAGCCTGCCGGCGCTGATCGCCCATGCGAAGGCGCGGCCGGCCGGCGACCTGACCTATTCCTCGGGCGGCGTCGGCAACGCGAACCACCTGGCCGGCGTGCTGTTCTCCGAGGCGGCGGGCCTGCGGATGGAGCACGTGCCCTATCGCGGCACCGCGCCGGCCCTGCTCGACGTCGTGGCGGGGCGCGTGACGATGAACTTCTCCTCCCCCCCGCCGGCGATCCCGCTGGTGAAGGAGGGCAAGCTCCGCGCCCTGGCGGTGACCGGGGATCGCCGCATCCCTGCGCTGCCGGACGTCCCGACCCTGGCCGAGGCCGGGCTGCCGGGCGTCGTCATCACCGGCTGGCACGGCGTCTTCGCGCCTTCCGGCGTCCCGGCCGAGACGATGGACCGGCTGGAGCGGGCGGCGCGGCGCGTCGCCGCGTCCGAGAGGTTCCGCGCGCGGCTGGAGCATGACGGGCTGGAGCCCGCGCCCGCGCGCTCCCGCGCCGAGTTCGCGGCCGCGGTGCGGGAGGAGAGCGCCTTCTGGGCCCGCAAGGTGCGGGAACTCGATATCCGCCTGGACTAGGACCCGCGCCGCGGGGGCAGCGCGCCGAACACCTGCGCGTTGTGCGCCCCGGCCGCGGGGCCGGTCCAGCGCACCATCTCGGCGGGCGCGACGCCGTCGAGGCGGAAGGGCGGCGCGGGGTGCAGCACCGTGGCCCCGAGCAGCCCGTCCTCGACCTCCATCACCACCTGGCGGGCGCGGAAATGCGGGTCCTCCGCGCAGTCCTGAATGTCGTAGAGGCGGGAGCAGGGCACCTCGGCGCGCGCGAGCACCGCCTCGGCCTCGGCTGCGGGCAGGGTGCGGGTCCAGGCGGCGATGGCCGTGTCGAGCTCGGCCACGTTCGCGCAGCGCAGGCCGTTGGTGGCGAAACGCGGGTCGTCCGCCATCTCCGGCCGGCCGATCGCGGCCATCAGGCGGCGGAAGATCAGATCGGAGTTCCCGGCGATCGCCAGCCACTTGCCGTCCGCGCAGGGGTAGGTGTTGGTGGGCGCGGCGGTCGCGATCGCCGCGCCCTGCGGCTGCCGCACCCAGCCGAACAGCCCGTATTCCGGCAGCATCCCCTCCATCAGGCTGAAGACGGAGGTGACGAGGTCGACGTCGACCACCCGCCCCTTCGCCGTCGGATCGCCCTTGATCTGCCAGCAGCAGGAGACGAGGGCCATAGCCGCGTACATCCCGGCGAGGTCGTCGCTGATCGAGACGCCGCAGCGCGGCGGCGGGTATTCGCTCTGCCCCGGATTGGCGGTCAGGTGCCGCAGGCCGCCCATCGCCTCCCCGATCGCGCCGAAGGCGGGCTTGTCGCGGTAGGGCCCGTCCTGGCCGTAGCCCGAGATGCGGGCGATGACGAGGCGGGGATTGGCCGCGTGCAGCGTCTCCGGCCCCAGCCCGATGCGCTCGAGATAGCCGGCCCGGAAATTCTCGACCAGCGCGTCGGACGTGGCGGCGAGGTCCAGGATCTTCTCACGCCCCTCCGCCGATTTCAGGTCGAGCGTGACGGAGAGCTTGTTGCGGCCATGGACGCTGAACCAGACGGAATGCCCGTCCTTCTGGCTGCCCCAGCCGCGGAAGGGGTCGCCTTCCGGCGGCTCCACCTTGATCACCTCGGCGCCGAGATCGGCCAGCAGCCGGGTGGCGAAGGGCGCGGCGATGTAGTGGCCGAGCTCGAGGATGCG
The DNA here is from genome assembly GCA_964564645.1 of uncultured Acetobacteraceae bacterium. Taxonomy (GTDB): domain Bacteria; phylum Pseudomonadota; class Alphaproteobacteria; order Acetobacterales; family Acetobacteraceae; genus CAZMCV01. The sequence continues at coordinate 29,950 of CAZMCV010000012.1, read as the reverse complement.
GAGGCCGGCGAGGGGGAGGGCGGGCGGCGCGGTCATGGCCGACAGCGATAGCGGTCCCGGCCAGCCACGAAAAGCCGCGCGCCGTAACCCTTCGGCAAGATCGTTGCGATATCACATCAGCGGGGCCCACTTCTGGCCTCGTCTCTCCCGATGGTGCCGGCGCCGATGCGCCGGGCCCGACTTGGCGGGGATGTGTCCCCAGGGACCATCCCCGCCGTCTTTTTCCGCCCCGTCGTCGCCGGGTGGGGCCGGCCTCAGCAGAAATGCGCCCCGCGCGTCTCCACCGGGACCATGTAGAGACTCTGGCTCGCGGTCATGAACAGCAGGTTCCGCCGCGTGCCGCCGAAGCAGACATTGGCGCAGATCTCGGGCAGCCTGATCAGCCCGATGCGGTCGCCGTTCGGCGCGAAGACATGCACGCCGTCATAGCCGTCCCCGACCCAGCCGGCGCCGACCCATAGGTTGCCGCGCTCGTCGCAGCGGATGCCGTCGGCGAAGCCGGCCTTGCCGCCCATCGTCATGTCGAAGGCCTGGCGCGGGTTGCGCACGCCCTTGCCGTCCACCTCGAAGGACCAGATGACGTTCTTCGCCTCCGCATAGTGGGAGGCGCCGGTGTCGGCGACGTAGAGCGTGCGGTAGTCGGGCGAGAAGCAGAGCCCGTTCGGCTTGAAGGGCGCGTCGGTGACCTTCGTGACCTCGCCGGTCTGGCCGTCGATCCGGTACACGGCCTCCTTGATGAAGGGGCGGGGGCTGTTCGCGGCCTCGGGCACGCGCTGGCCCTCGTAGTCCATCAGCGCGCCATAGCCGGGATCGGTGAACCAGAGCGAGCCGTCATCCGGCCGCACCACGCCATCGTTCGGCGCGTTGAAAGGGCCGTCCGGGCCGCGCGCGGCGAGCACGGTGATCTTCCCGTCCGGCTCGTAGCGGATGACGTCGCGGTGGAAGTGGCGGAAGGCGATCTGCCGCCCCTCGCGGTCGAAGGTGTTGCCGTTGGAGAAGCCCGAGGGGCTGCGGAAGCGGCGGTGGGTCGACAGATCCTCCTCGACCAGGCGCAGGCACTCGTCGTTCGGGATGTCGGACCAGATCAGGAAGCGCCCCGTGGCGTGCCAGGCCGGGCCCTCCGCCCAGCGCATGCCGGTGTGCAGGCGGCGGATGGAGGTGTTGCCGAGCTTTGCCGTGAAGCGCTTCGGGTCGATCGCGACGATGTCGGCGTCCGGGTAGCGGACGATGCCGTGGCCGCCGCCGCCGCCCATCATCATGCCGCGCGGCGGCCCGGGCGGCGCCTGGGCCAGGGCGGGTGCGGCGAGAAGCGCCGCGGCGCCGGCGCCGATCAGGGCGGCACGGCGGGACGGCGCGGCGGGGCCGCCGCGCGCCGGTTCGAATTCGGGCATGTGCTTTCCTCCCCTGGGACGCGCCGAGCCTGGCGCGTCGGATCGGAAGCGTGGCGGTGCCCGGCCCCCGGGCGCAACCGTTGCGCGTGTCGCTCGCGATCGCGTGAAGCCTGCCGGTATCAGGCCACCACGTCGAACGCCAGCGTGCCGAGGCTGCCGAAATCGGCGGTGATCCGCGCGCCCTCGGGCCGCACGGCATGCAGGCCCGTGCAGGTGCCCGCCGCGACCAGATCCCCCCGCCGCATGCCGATCCCCCGCGCGGAGAGATGCGTCGCCAGCCAGGCCAGGCTGTCGAGCGGATGGCCCATCACCAGCCGCCCCGGCCCGCGCCCCAGCACCGCGCCATCCGCCGAGAGCGTGACCACATGCTCGCCGAGGTCGAGAGGGCGCCAGTCGCGCACCGGCCGGCCGAGCACGAAGCCGCCGGCGAAGGCGTTGTCGGCGATGATCTCCTCGATCGGCAGGTCGCGCCACCCGCGCAGGCGCGTGTCGCAGATCTCGACCAGCGGCACCACCGCCTCGACCGCGGCGGCGATGTCGTCGCGCGCGTAGGGTGTGGCGCGCGGCGGCAGGTCCGCACCCAGCCGGAAGCCGAACTCGGCCTCGACCGCGACGCCGAAGAAGCGGGCGGCCGGGATGCGCGCGCCGGCGGGGAAGACCTCGTCGGCGAAGATGCGCCCGGCCATCGGCCCGTCTGTGCGCATCAGACGCTGCGAGGCCTCCGACGCGCAGCCGACCTTGTGGCCGATGACGGCGGCGCCATGCGCCGAGGCGGCGTAGCGGTCCTGCATCGCATAGCCCGCCGCCTTGTCGCGCGGGGCGAGCGCGGGCGGCAGGCGGTCGAGCGCGGCGTGCCGCCTGCGGGCGTCCCGCAGCAGCGCGGCGACGGCATCGGGCGCATCGCTCATCGCGCCGGCGCCGTCGGGGTGGCGCGGCCGCAGGTCATGCGGTGCATGGTGCGCGGATGCGGCGCGTAGTCGAAGGCGGCGTAGTGCTGGGTTGCGAAATTGTCCCAGATCGCGATCGATCCCGGGGCCCAGCGGAAGCGCACGCCGAATTCCGGCTTCTGGATCCACTCGAACAGCATCGCCAGCAGGTGCTTCCCGAGAAGCTGGTCCATGCCCACGATGTGCTTCGTCCAGACCGAGTTCACGAACAGCCCGCGCCGCCCCGTGACCGGATGCGCGACGACCACCGGATGTTCGACCGCCGGGTTCTTCTCGATCAGCGCGACCTGCTCCTGCATCGTCTTCAGGCGCTCGAAGAAGCCGACGCGGCGGAAGAAGAAGGGCAGGTCGTGCACCGCGCGGAGGCCCGAGAGGAAATCCTGCAGCGCCGGGCCGAGCGCATCGAAGGCCGCGCCCGTGCTGGCCCAGAGCGTGTCGCCGCCGGCGGGCGGGAGCTCCACCGCGCGCAGCACCTGCACCAGGCTCGGCTGCGCGCGGAAGGTCACGTCGGTGTGCCAGTGGTCGGTGTCGGGCGCCCTTGTGCCGTCGCTGTGTACGATCTGGATCTGCGGCGCGCCGGGCGGGTGCGGGAAATACTCGTGCCGCTCGGGCTCGCCGAAGATGCGGCCGAGGCGGAGGAAGGCTTCGGTCGAGAGCGGCTGGTCGCGGAAGAACAGGACATGCCGGTCCCGCAGCGCGGCGCGGATCTCCCCCTGCGCCTCATCGGCAAGGATCGCGCCGAGATCGACCCCATGCACGACCCCGCCGATGGCCGGCGTCAGCGTCTCGACGCGGATGTGACGATGGGTCATGCCGGATCCCCCCCGCGTGGCGACACGCCCCGAGCCGACGCGGGATCGGTGGCGAAGTCAAGCCGCGCGCGGGCCGGGGTCGACGCCCGGCCGGCGGAGACCCGGGTTCAGCCCGGCGCGGCGGCCCAGGCCTCCAGCACCGCCACCGCCTCCGCCGTCAGCGCCTGGCGCGCGACGATCCGCCCTCCCTGGCCGACCGGCGCCCCGGCTTCCCGCCGGAGGGTTGCCACGTCCCCGCCGCGGCGCTTCTCCCGCGGCACGCCCGCCAGCGCCCGCGCGCTGTCGGCGAGGGCGGCGGCATAGACGACGCGGGCGATCCCCGTGATCTCCATGGCCACGACGCAGAGCGCGCAGGGCTCGCAGGAGGTGAAGACGGTCGCCCCCGCCAGGTCCAGCGTGCCGAGCCTCGCGCAGGCGTCGCGGATCGCCTCCGTCTCGCCATGCGAGGTCGGGTCGAGCCGGGCGCGGGAGCGGTTGAAGCCCTCGCCCAGGATGGTCCCGTCGCGGACGACGACGGCGCCGAAGGGCTCGCTGCCCGGGGTGCGCGCGGCCTCGGCGGACAGCGCGATGGCGCGGCGGAGGAAGGCGTCGTCGTCTGGTGGCGTCATGGGGGGCTCCTGCGCGGGGGAAGAAGACACTTCTTCCCCCGGTCGAACGTGTACGTCCGACCCCATCATCGTTTTCTGGCACTTGTCCATCGGGTTGGGGGGAGGTGCCACGGGGGCGAGGGAGCGGGGCGCGTTACACCCCGGCCCTCGGCGGGGGCGGCGGTCAGGCAGGAAGCCGGGTCACTGCCCCGCCGGCTCAATCCACCTCGGCGGGGCGCGCCGCCATGTCCGTGGAGGCCGCGGCCGCGGCCTGCGCCGGCACGAAGACCTGCCGCGCCGGCGCGGCGGCGCTTTCGGAGGCCATCGCCGGCAGGGCGGCATAGGCATCCTTCCGCGCCTCCAGCAGGGTCACCCCGGCGAAGGCGGACGGCGCGATCCACCGCCCGAACCGGTCCCAGGCCGGCGCCACCCGCAGCAGCGGCCGGAGGCGCAGCGGCGGCACGTAGAGCGCGGTGTCCCGCCGCTCCACCGCGAACATCTGCCGCGTCAGCAGCGCCTCCAGCTGCCAGGGGGAGTAGGGGTGGCCATGGCCGAAGGGCGTGCGGTCCAGATGCGCCCAGAGGCCGAGGCGGTTCGGCGCCACCACCAGCATCCGGCCATCATCCCGCAGCACCCGCCAGGCCTCGCGCAGCAGGCGCCGCGTGCTCTCCGCATGCTCGAGGCCATGGATCAGCAGGATCCGGTCGAACATCAGGTCGGGGAAGGGCAGCGCCTCCTCCTCGGCGACCGCGGTCGCGCTCGCGGCGCTGCGCGGCCAGCGCCAGCGCGGCAGGTGCGTCGGCACCAGCGCGACGCAGCGCGCCGCCTGGCCGCGCCAGACGCGCAGGAACGGGCTGGCATAGCCGAGCCCGAGCACGCTCTGCCCGGGCAGCGCCGGCCAGAGCAGGCGCAGCCGGTCGCGCAGCAGCCGCGCCGTCAGCGCGCCCGTCGGCGTGGCGTAGAACCGCCCGAGGCCGTGGACCTCCTGACCCATCGCGTCGATATAGGGCGCGGGCACCCCGGTTCGCACGGGGTCGCGGGAGGATCAGGGACCATGCCGCTCAGCGTCACCGCCGTGCCGTGTCTTTCCGACAACTACGCCTGGATGCTGCGGGACGAGGCCACCGGCTTCACCGCCATCTGCGACCCCGGGGAGGCGCCGCCGATCGCCGCCGCCATCGAGGCGCAGGCGGGCGGGCGGCTCGACCTGATCCTGCTCACCCACCACCATGGCGACCATGTCGCCGGCGTCGATGCGCTGCGCGAGCGCTATGGGGCCAAGGTGGTCGGCGCCGCCGCCGACCAGCACCGGCTGCCGAAGCTCGATGTCGTGGTGCGGCCGGGGGAGACGGTGCAGGTCGGCACCGACCAGGCCAGCGTGATCGACACGCCGGGCCACACCCGCGGCCACATCGCCTTCCACATCCCGGCGGCGAAGGCGCTGCTCTGCGGCGACACGCTGTTTTCGCTGGGTTGCGGGCGGCTGATCGAAGGGAACGCCGAGGAGATGTTCCGCTCCCTCGCCGCGCTGGCCGCGCTGCCCGACGACACGCTGGTCTGCTGCGGCCATGAATACACCGAGAGCAATGCCCTCTTCGCGCTGACGGTCGAGCCCGACAACGCCGCGCTGGTCGCCCGCACGGCCGAGGTGAAGGCGCAGCGCGCGGCCGGCCGGGCGACGGTGCCGACGACGCTCGGGCAGGAGAAGGCGGCGAACCCCTTCCTGCGCGCGGGCGACGCGGCGCGGCTCGGCGCGGTGCGCGCGGCCAAGGACTCGTTCCGCGGCTGATGGCGGCCGACCCGGCCGCGCTCGACCGCACCGCGGCGGCGCTCCGCGCGCTGTTCCGCGGCGATGGGGCGCCGGCGGAAGGGGCCTGGGCGGCGGGGGCGGTGGAGGCGCTGGTGCGGGGGCGCTGGCGGGTGCTGCGCCTCGGCGGGTCGGAGCCGGCGCCGGGCTTCCTCGACCCGGGCTTCGCCGCCGCCGCGGCGGCGGGGGACCGGGCGGTCGCGCTCCGCAGCCTCGGCCTGGCCGCGCCGGTCCCGGGCGTCTCGCCCCGCACCCTCGACAACCGGCGGACCCTCAGGGAGGGGCGGAAATCCCTGCTCTGCCCCTTCACGGGGGCGGTGGTGGCGGCGCGCGCCGCGCTCGGGCGGGAGTGGTTCCTGCAGCACGGGCCCGGGGGGGAGCCCTGCCTCGCCTCCCAGCTCAGCCCGGTGATGGTGAACGTGAACACCGAGGCCTTCTGGGTCTTCCCGGAGCGGGACCTGATCCTGCTCGCCCGCGACGCGCATCCGGAGGAGCGGGTGCGGGCGGAGACGGCGCGGCGCCTCGACCTCTGCCTGCGGCACGCCCCGGCGCTGGCGCGGCACATCGCCGGGGCGGGCGCCGGCCCGGCAAGGGTCGCGGCGACCGACTTCCCCTGCCCGCACATGTCCCACAACCTCTGGAACCTGCAGACCGGCTGGGCGAACCTGCTCTCCGACCCCGCCGACCTGGCGCGGATCGACCGGCTGTTCCGCTTTCGCGGCCAGGATTTCTTCGGCGCGGTGGGCGAGCTCTACCCGGAGGCGAAGGCGGATCCGGCGCGCACTATCCTGGCCGTCGACGATGACGAGCATGTGTTCCGCCAGATGCTCCGCCACGGGCTGCTGCTGGCGACGGTGAAGGACGAGCACGTCACGCCGGACCTCGCCGACCGCATCCTGCGCCGCGCCCGCCGCGTGGTGGGGGAGGCGGCGCTGGCGGAGGTGGCGGCGCTGCGCGCGCGGGCGCGGCCGCTGGTGGTGATCACCATCCGCCTCGACAACCGCGCCTGGATCGAGCAGCCGGAGGGCTTCGTCGCGCTCTTCGCCGCGCTGCGGGGGGAATTCCCCGGGATCGGCGTGGTGGTGGACGGGCTGAGCGGGGACACGCCCAAGGGCTGGACGACGGGGTGGATGTCGCTCGAGGCCGAGCAGGCGGTGGCGGGGCGGATCATGGCGGGGCTGGAGGCGGCGGGGATCCCTTCCGTCTCGGCGGTCGGGCGGCGCTTCGCGGAGGCGCTGCTGCTGCAGGACGCGGCCGACCTGTTCATCGCGCCGTCGGGGTCGGGGATGGCGCTCTACAAATGGATCTCGAACCGGCCGGGCCTCGCCTTCTCCAACCGCTTCGTGCTGCGCGAGGGGGAGGGGGCGAACTGGGCGCTGCGCGTCTGGCACAACCCGGCCTTCCGGGCGGATGTGGTGCCGACGGTCCATCTCGCGCCCGAATGCGTGACGGATGTGGCGGTGCCGGGGCGGGAGGAGGCGGGGCGGGCGAATTTCCACCTCGACTGGCAGGATCTGCACCGGGCGGCGGTGCCGCTGATCCGGACCGTGCTGGGGGAGGGGTGAGGCGGCGATGGTGAACCTGCGCGACGTGACCGTGCCGGCGGAAGCGGTGATCGCCGCGCTGGACCTGAAGCCCCACCCGGAGGGCGGGCATTACCGGGAGGTCTGGCGCGACGCGCCGCCGGGCGGGGCGCGCGGGGCGGGGACGGCGATCCTCTACCTGCTGGCGCGCGGCGAGGTCAGCCACTGGCACCGGGTGCGCGACGCGGCCGAGGCCTGGCACTGGCATGGCGGGGGCGCGCTGGCGCTGTCCCTGTCGCCCGATGGGTGGCGGGAGGAGCGGCGGATGCTGGGCCCGGATCTCGGCGGCGGGCAGAGCCCCTTCGCGCTGGTGCCGGCCGGGTGGTGGCAGGCGGCGCGGCCGCTCGGCGCCTGGACCCTGGTGGGGTGCACGGTCAGCCCGGCCTTCCTGTTCGAGGTGTTCGAGATGGCGCCGCCGGGGTGGAAGCCCGGCGGCGGGTTCGGGGGCGTGGAGGGCGCGTGAGCGACGCGGCCTTCTGGGACGCGCGCTACGGCGCGCCGGACTACCAGCTCGGCACCCGGCCGAACGCCTGGCTGGCGGCGCAGGCGGGGTGGCTGCGGCCGGGGATGCGGGCGCTGGCGGCGGGCGACGGGGAGGGGCGGAACGGCGTCTGGCTGGCGCGGCAGGGGCTGGCGGTGACCGCGGTCGATCTCTCCGCGGTCGGGCTGGCCAAGGCGCGGGCGCTGGCGGCGGCGGAGGGGGTGGCGCTGCGCACCGAGGTCGCGAACCTGGCGGAATGGGACTGGCCGGAGGCGGGGTTCGACCTGATCGCCTGGATCTTCGTGATCATGCCCGAGGCGGAGCGGCGAAGGACGGCGGCCCGAAGGACCCGGCGCTGCTCTGGACCCGGGCGATGGTGGAGGCGGATTTCGCCGGGCTGGAGGTGGTGGAGATCTGGGAAGGGGCGGTGGCGTTGGACGAGGGGCCGCGGCACCAGGGGATGGCGGAATTGGTGCGGGGGGTGTTGCGGAGGGCAGGGTAGTGGCAGGCTTTATGTCCGTGTTGGGCGGGGGGCGAGTACTCCAGCATCACTCGACAGCCCGCTCAAGAACCCGTCGCCATGGCGGGTCCGCGTAGCGCCTCATGAGAGGGCGCGGCAGCAATGGTCCACTGCAGCGCCTCGGATTATGGACATCATTACGATAGAAAATAGAAATGTGTCCAGCCCACACGATGCGTTGCCGTCTACATCGGCCGCGGTCGCTTGAGTTCACTGTGACCGTGGCGGATCCGAGGGCCAGTCGGCTACAGCAGCCTCACCAAACACGAACCGCGCGTACTCCTGGGGCGTGGTGGAGCTCAATCCCTCCTCATGCATCGCCCTAGCCCAACGCAGTAAGGCATAGGGCGCCTCCGCTGTGCTGATCACGGGTGCCACGTGCTGCGCCCACAATTCCAACTCGCGTGCAGTGACTGGCTTGTCCCGACCGGCCAGCATTTCGGCAATCTTTACCAAGGAGCGCGCCATCTCGCCGTTGACGACTTTCTCCGGCTCCGACCAGTGCGCCTTCGCGTAGCAGTCCGTGTAGAAGCTGATCTGCTTGACGCTGTTGAGAAGGGCGGTGTGCTCGCCGTCCCGCTCCACGACCTCGCGCAACTGGTGGAGGTGCCGCGCGCCCTTGGCGGCCATATCGGGCAGGATCCACATACCGTTCTTCGAGCGGTGATCGCGGTAGCTACACCAGTGATCTCGCAAGCGCTCGGGAGAGGTTTCGCCCACCATGCCGCGCAGGATCGAGGCTTTGCCGCTCTCCTCTACCGAGAGCGCTGCCAGGGCTGCAGCGCTCGGATAGCGCTGCGCATCGAGCAGCAGCGTGGCATCGGCCGCCAGCCGACGCGCATTCCGCTGGGCCACGCTGATCCCTTCTGCTGCCTGGTTGGGGCTGAGAGGTCCGCGATACTCCCCTGGACGACCATTCTTCATTTCGCGATCATAGCATACTGACCTGCGCTCTTGGGAGTAGTCTGCCTGGGGGGGTGGCGTCTGCGCAGGTGTCTGCTCCGGGTCGAAGCCAGACCTCGGCCGAATGTTGCCTGAAGCTTAGCCCCTCCGCCCCGCCACCGCCGCCAGCAGCCCGCCCCCCGCCACCAGCCCCGCCGCCGCCAGCACCCGCCAGGTCAGCGCCCCTTCCCCCATCGCCGCCAGCAGCAGGGTGGAGGCCACCGGCGTCGCATAGCCCAGCGTCCCCAGCAGCCGCGGATCCCCCCGCTTCATCCCGGCATCCCACAGGAAGAACGCCGCCCCCATCGGCCCCAGGCCCAGCAGCGCCACCGCCGCCCACTGCCCCGCGCCGCCCAACGCCATCCCCGGCTCGAATGCAAAGTGCGCCGCCAGCGCCAGCGCCGCCGAGGCCAGGCAGAACCCCGCCACCGCCTCGGTCGGAACCGCGGCCAGCCGCGCCGCCAGCACCGAGTAGAGCGCCCAGGTCACCGCCGCCCCCACCGCGCAGGCATAGCCGAGCGCCGCCCCCGGCCCGCCCCCGCCGCCGAACCCCGCCGGCGCCAGCAGCAGCACCGCCCCCGCCGCCCCCAGCGCCACCCCGGCCAGCCGCAGCGGCCCGAGCGGCAGCCCGCGCAGCGGCCAGGACAGCAGCACGATCAGCAGCGGCCAAGTGTAGTTCAGCAGGTTCGCCTCGACCGGCGGCGCCAGCGCCAGCGCCGCGAAGTAGAGCGCGTGGAACCCCGCCAGCCCGCCCACCCCATGCGCCCAGGCGATCCCCGGCTGCCGCAGCGCCGAGAGCCGCCCCCGCGCCGCCACCACCGCCAGCCCCAGCACGCCCCCCACCAGGAACCCCAGCCCCGTCAGCCCGAGCGGCGGCAGCGGCTGCGCCAGCCGCGCCAGCGGCGCGAGGAAGGCCCAGAGCGCGAGCGCCGCGCAGCCGGCAAGGGTCGCCTGTCGGGGGGTCATGGGGGCGGAAGGGCACCGATGTCGGGAAAAGGCGGGCGTCCCATATCATGGCGGATGGATCGGGGGGATTGCCGGCATGGGCTTCTGGGCACGCACCTTCATCACCGCCTTCGCGCTCTGGGCCGCGACCCAGCTCGTGCCGGGGGTGCATGTCAGCGGCCTGTTCGGCCTGCTGCTCGCCGCGCTGGTCTTCGGCCTGGTGAACGCGGTGGTGCGCCCGCCTGCCTGGCTGCTGACCCTGCCGCTGACCGTCGTGACCTTCGGCCTGTTCCTGCTGGTGCTGAACGCGGCAATGCTCGGGCTGACGGCGCTGGTGCTGCCGGGCTTCGTCATCGACGGCTTCTGGCCGGCGATCTTCGGCGCGCTGGTGGTCTCGGTCGTCTCCTGGGGCGCGCGGCGGCTCTTCGCCCCCGACGCCCCCGGCTGAGCGCGCGGCCGGCCGCTACAGGCGGCGGAAGTCCAGGCGCTTGCGGATGCGGTGCGTGTTGCCGGAGTTGATGGTGATCTCCTCCTCCAGCCCGCGCCGTAACGCCTCGTTGCCCCATTCCGCCAGGTGGTCCTGGAACGCCTCGCCCACCGTCAGCAGCTTGACGAACACCTTGGAGGTCCGCTTCACGCTGATCACCGGGTCGTCGCCCGCGCGGAACCGCGCGAGCGTGCAGAGGTCGACGACGATATCGCCGAAGCTCCGCGGCGCCTGGAAGCGCCGCACGCCGTCCTCGCCGGTCCGGTTCGAGTAGTTGTAGGTCCAGGTCGGGACCCCCTGGCAGCCGAGCGCGTCGCGGATCCGCGCGACGTCGTGGCGGTCCGTGTCGTCGAGGTCCCAGCCGAGGACGTAGAGGCCGCGGACCGGATCCCCGTCGATCATCTCGAGCGCGATCCGGACCAGCATGTCGGTTTGCGCCACCCAGCCGATCGTCTTGTGGATGCCGACCAGCCGGTCGTCGAGGTTGCAGAGGATGGCCGCGCAGGTCGACATGGTCGGGAAGGCGAGCATGTCGCCCTGGCCCACCTGGTCGTCGTGCAGGCTCATGCAGGTCCAGGTCGTCACGGCGGGCCGCCTCCGGCAGGGGGGCGCCAGCATGCCGGCCCGGGGGCCGGGGCCGCAACGGTCCCGGCGGCGGCGGCGCCTACTCGAAGGCCTTGTCGACGGGCACGCGCAGCGCCTCGGCCAGGCGGTTGGTCTCGGCGGCCATGCCGACGATCGCCAGCAGCTCGCCATACTGCGCGTCCGTCATCCCTTTGGCGCGCGCGGCCGCGGTGTGGCTGGCGATGCAGTAGGTGCAGCCGACGGCCATCGAGGCCGCCATGTAGAGCATCTCCTTCACCACCGGGTCGAGCGCGCCGCCTGGCGCCATCACCACCTTCAGCGAATCCCAGGTGCGGCGCAGCGTCGGCGGGTCGACCGCCAGCGTCTTCCAGAAATTGTTGACGTCCTCGACGCCGCGCGCGGCCTTGATCTCGTCGAAGACGGCGCGGGCCTCGGGCGCGGCCTCGGCGTACTCGATCAGGCGCGGCATCAGGCGGGGCTCCCCGGCAGGGGCCGCCAGGGCAGGCTGGCCGCGAAGCGCATGCCGTGGATCGCGACGTCCTGCCAGACGCCGCCGGCGGTGTAGGGGTCCTCGGCGATCCAGGCGCGCGCGGCCCCGTCCTCGTCATGGCTGGTGACGAGGATGGAGCCGATCATGCGCTCGCCCCCCGGGTCCATCACCGCGCCGGCCAGGGTCACCACGCCCGCCGCCGCGGCGGCCCGGGCGCGGTCGAGATGCGCGGGACGCACCGCCTGCCGCCGCGCCGGCGCCTCCGCATCCGTGCCGTCGAGGGCGATGATCGCGGTGTGGGTCCGGCTGGGGGGCGTCGGATCGCCGGGCTTCGCCACGGGGACCGGCGCGTAGGGCAGGGGGGCCAGGCGCATCGGCCAGGTCGTCCGGCGCACCCAGACGCCATCGGTGCTGAAGGGCTCCTCGGCCAGGTAGTCGGCCAGCGCCTGCGGATCCTCGCCATGCACGACCATCAGCGAGCCGATCATGCGTGCCTCCGGCCCCGCGACGAGCGGCGCGCCGAAGGCCAGCCGCCCGTCCTCGATCCAGCGGGTCAGCACCGCCAGGTGCCGCGGCCGCGCGGCCATGCGCCGCGCCGGCGCCCCCTCATCCTCGCCATCGAAGGCCAGTACGGCGTAGGCCATGGCCGATATTCCCTCCCGCTCCGTCGGGCGCGGAGGATGCACCGGCCCCGCCCGCCCGCCTAGCGGTTGGTGCGGCCCTGCTGGTTTGGATCCACCCCGCCCTCGCGCGTGGCGTCGTTCATCACGTCGCCCTCGAAGGTGTGGTCACCCTCGATCTCCTCCGGCCCCGCCTTGTCGCGGGCGAAGGTCCCCTTGGAGGTCCCGATGCCCGGGTCGCGGTCCCGATCGCCGGGCGGCCGCGGCGTGTCGGCGCCGAGGCCCTTCTCCCGGTCCTCTACGCCACTGGGGTGCTTGTTGCCGGCCATGGCGCATCTCCTCGCTGCGAGGGGGGTCAACGGCCGGCGCCCGGGCCGCGTTCCCTTCGCGCGGGCCCCGAGGTGCGGCGCCGGGCTCCAGGCATCCCGCGCGTGTTGAGCGGCCGCGCCGCAAGGGCTAGGACCGGAGATCGAGCCGCGCCGGGCCTGCCCGGGCGCGCCCGCCAACGCCCCCGAGGGAAGGAGAACCGGCGCCATGGAAGCGGTGGAGCTGTCCGAGGTCGCCCCGCGCGACGGCCTGCAGTCGATCGGCCCCTTCGTCCCGACCGCGACGAAGATCGCGCTCGTCCGCGCCAGCTACGAGGCCGGACTGCGGCGCATGGAGATCGGCAGCTTCGTCTCGCCGCGCGCCGTGCCGCAGATGGCCGATACGGGCGAGGTGCTGAAGGCCGCCAAGCAGCTCGCCGGCCTGGAATGCACGACGCTGGTGCCGAACCGGAAGGGCTTCGAGGCCGCGGTGAACGCCGGCGCGGACCGCCTCGGCCTGTTCATGAGCGTGACGGAATCGCACAACAAGGCCAATGTGAACCGCACGCGGGAGGAGAGCTTCGCCGACCTCGCCGCCATCGTGCGCGAGACGCCGAAGGGGGTGAAGATCCGCTTCAACCTCTCCTGCACCTTCCACTGCCCCTTCGAGGGCGTGGTGCCGGAGCGCGACGCGCTCGACTTCATCGAGCGGGTGATCGCGCTCGACCCGGACATGGAGATCGCGCTGGCCGACACCACCGGCAACGCCTCCCCCGACCAGGTGCGGCGGGTGTTCGCGCACGCGATCGAGGCCTGGGGCACCCGCTTCGCCTTCCACGGCCACGACACCTACGGCATGGGCGTCGCCAACGTGGCGGCGGCGTGGGAGGCCGGGTGCCGCATCTTCGACGCCGCCTCGGGCGGCATCGGCGGCTGCCCCTTCGCCCCCGGGGCCACGGGCAACGTCGCGATGGAGGATGTGGTGTGGCTGTTCCGGCGCATGGGCGTCGAGACGGGGGTGGATTTCCCGAAGCTGCTGCTCGCGGCCGACCTCGCCGCCGGCGTTCCCGGCGCCGTGCCGGGGGGCGCGATGCGGCGGGTGCCCTCGGTGCGCCAGGCGGCCTGATCAGCGCCCCGGCGGCGCCGCGCCGAAGCGGCGCGCCAGGAATTCCTCCGTGGTGTTCCCCCGCGGAAAGGCGGCGTCCGGCTCCGCGACGCCGAGGAAGCGGCAGAGCGGCGACCAGCCCTCCGTGACGTCGAAGACCAGCAGGCGCTCGGGCGGGATCGCCGCCCGCACCTCCGCGGTGCGGCGGCGCAGCGCAGCGATGCAGGCGGCGCGGTCATCCAGCGGCGCGCCGAAGGTCTGCTCGATCAGCATGCGGCGCATCGCCGCGCGCATCGCCTGCCGGTGCGGCGGGGCATCCGCCGCCGGCGGGCCGGCGAGAAGGGGCGCGATGGTGTCGGAGAAGCTGCGCCACCACGCGTCCTCGTCCCGCACGGTGAGCAGCACCTTGGCCGCCGGGTAATGCGCGGCAAGCTGGCGCCAGGCATGCGCGCCGGGCCAGTCGATCTGCGCGCGGAAGCCGGCGAACACGGCGTCCCAATCCACCGGCCGCTCCTCGGACAGCGCGACCCAGTGCGGCACCTGCTCGGGGCGCGCCTGGACCTCGAACATGTGGTGACAGGGGCCGAAGCCGAGCATTTCCAGCGCCTGCTTCAGCGAAGCCGTCCCCGTGCGGCCGAAGCCCGGGCCGATGATCTCGAGCGCCATGCGCGTCCCCTCACAAGGATCCTGCAAGGCAGGGCTGCGCCCCGGCCCGGGCGGCGTCAACGGGTGGGTCGACCCGGCGCATGCTGCGCCGCAGCAACCGGATCCCGGGAGCCAACGCCGGTCTCAGCCTGCGTCACGAAAGCCGCAAGCCGCCCCATCTCCCCCGCCATGTCCTGCCAGGCGCCGCCGCCCTCGCCGATCCGGACCGCAGCGTCCGCAGCATCTCTGGCCACGCGCCCGGCGGGCTGAACGCCATCGTCAGCCGCGGCATGGCGGCCGCGCTCACGCCGATCCTCGGCCAGCCCGCGATGGTCGAGAACCGTGCCGGCGCCGGCGGCCGCGTGGGTGCCGCGGCCGTCTGTTGAAAAGTCCGGAATGCTTGCGGTGGCGGCGGGGGGAAGAAGACATGTCTTCCCCCCGGCCCCCCCATCATCGCTTGCTGGCAATCGGCCTTCGCGGCCCGCGGTGAATGCCGGGACGGGAGGGCGAAGGGGGAGCCCGGCGCGCTGCGCGGGACGAGCCTGGTCCGATACGGCGCCGGGATGTCGCGACGGTGTCCTCCACCGGGCCCCGCCCGATCGGCCGAGGCGCGGCCGACGGGCCTACGCCTCGACCGAATCCCATCGACGTTGCGCTACAACGTCGATGGGGTCGCGAACCGCGGCGAGCGAAGCCGCGCCGCGCTCAGCGCCGTGCCGTGCCGGTGGTCGCGGCGGGCGGCGGTGCCGCCGCCGCCGCGGGCCCCGGCTGGACGGTCACCGCCACGCGCAGCGCGGCATTGCCGGGCAGCATCCGCACGGTGAAGCTGTCGCTTCCGCCGAAGCCGGCATCGGGGATGTAGTCGACCCGCGTGACGTCGCCGACCTTGCGCACATGCACCCGCCCATGCTTCGGCCGCTCGACGAGCAGCCCCGCATCGTAGGGCTTCGGCCCGGGCTGGGAGACGGGGATGCCGCACCAGCCGCCATCGTTGCGCAGGGTCATCGTGGTGTCGGCCTGCCGGCCGGCGGTCAGCGTCAGGTCCTTCCCCACCGTGCAGACCGTGGAGGCGCCCTGCTGGTCCGCGTAGTAGATGCGGTTGCGCGACGCCGTCGGGACCCCCTCCTGGGCGCAGCCGCCGGCGAGGGCGGCGAGTGCGATGGCCAGCGCCAGGCTGCGCTGCGGCGCGCGCCGGAGGCCCAGCTTCATCGCGCGGCGCTCCGGCGCGACGTGGCGGGGGCCGCGGCGGTCGTCGCGGCGCGCTGCCCCGGGCAGGCGGTGACGCCGGCCGAGAGCAGGTCCTTCGTGGCGGCATAGGCCGGCAGGTCGGTCACGACCGTCAGCGCCATCACCTCCTCGAACAGCCCCGCATTGCGCGAGCAGAAATCGCCGCCGAGCTGCCGCGCCGCGTTCGAGCGGGCATTGGCCAGCTCGGTGATGAAGGCGTCGTTGGCGCGCTGGCCGCTGCGGCCATACTGCTTGGCGAAGTACTGGCCGAGCATCTTGTTGCTCTGGATTAGCGCGGGGCGGTAGCGCTCGACGAAGGCGTTGTAGCGATCCTCGTTCGTGCCCTTGCAGGTCGTGGCCACGACCATGAGCTCGCTCTTCAGCGCCTCCACCTCGAACACCGCCTGCTCGGTGTCGTTGGAGCAGCGGGGCAGGGCGACCGCGGCCGACTGGCCGGCGGCGACGGCGAGAGCGAGGCCGAGGCAGGCGGCGCGCGCGAGACGCTGCCGCGCTCCGCTCCCCCGGGAACGCAAGTTGAGTGTCGTCATCCTGAAGCCCTTCCTGGCGGGCGTGGGGCGCCCTTTCCGAACACCGGGGGGGCCGGCCGCCCAGGTCGCCCGGATTCGGCCGGACCGGCGGCACCTATTCAGCACAGCGCGGGATGGAGGGCGATAGGCGGAAGCGGCGGGGCTGGCAATTTCTTCGCACGGGCTTATGGAAGTTCGGCCTAAGCACCTGTTTCGCTATGAAAAGACCGCTCGAACCGTTCCGTGGCGCGCTTTGCCGCGCTACAGGGCGGGGGAGGGGATCGGGGGTCTCCCGGGGGATGCGTGAGAGCCGCCGCGCCGCGCTCGCGGCCAGCCTGTTCGCGCCGACGCTGCTGCTCCTCGCCGCCTGCGGCGGGACGGGGCGCCGCGGCGCGCCCGCGGGTGGTGCCGTGCCGGGGGAGACCGGCGGCGGCTGGACCTGCGTGCCCTATGCCCGCCAGCGCGCCGGCATCGACCTCTCGGGCGATGCCTGGCAGTGGTGGGAGGCGGCGGAGGGCCGCTACCGCCGCGGGCCGACCCCGCGGGCCGGAAGCGTGCTGGTGCTGATGCGCACCTCCCGCCTGCGCCAGGGGCATGTGGCGGTGGTCTCGCGCTTGGTCTCGGGGCGGGAGATCCGCGTGGACCACGCGAATTGGGGCTCGGGCGCGGGCAAGGGCCGCGTCGCGCGCGACCAGCCGGTGCGCGACGTCTCCGCCGGCAATGACTGGACGCTGGTCGAGATCTGGTACCCGCCGATCCGCGACTGGGGCCGTTCGCGCTGGCCGGCCTACGGGTTCGTCCACGCCTGAGCGTAGGTGCGGGAAGGCCGGGGGGTGGGGTCGAGGCGGGATGCCTCCGCGGGTTCGCTGTCGTCGCGCGCCCCGAGCGCGATGGCCCCGCGCGCCGCTGCCGGATCGGTTCCCGCCGCTTCGTTCCCCTGGTATTCGCCGCCGCGCAGCCCGCCCGCCCGAGGACGAACCGCCATGGACACCCAGACCGCGCCGGCCAGGACCATCGTCACCGCCATCCCCGGCGACGGCATCGGCCCCGAGGTGATGCGCGCGACCCGCCAGGTGCTGGAGGCCGCCGGGGCCCGGATCGAATGGGAGGAGGCGGTCGCCGGCGCCGAGGCCTTCCGCCGCGGCATCGCCACCGGCGCCCCGCAGGAGACGCTGGACAGCATCGCCCGCAACGGCGTGGCGCTGAAGGGGCCGCTGGAGACGCCGGTCGGCCATGGCGAGAAATCGGCCAACGTCACCCTCCGCAAGGTCTTCGAGATGTACGGCAACATCCGCCCCGTGCGGGAGCTGCCGGGCCTGCGCACGCCCTTCAGCGGGCGGGGGATCGACTTCGTCGTCGTCCGCGAGAATGTCGAGGACGTCTATGCCGGCATCGAGCACATGCAGACGCCTGGCGTCGCGCAATGCCTGAAGCTGATCACCGAGGTCGGCTGCGAGCGCATCGCGCGCCTGGCCTGCGCGCTCGCCGAGGCGGAGGGGCGGCGCAAGGTCACGGTGGCCACCAAGGCCAACATCATGAAGATGACCGAGGGCATGATGCAGCGCGTCGGCGAGCGCGTGGTCAAGGAACACCCCGCCCTCGCGCACGAGCACATGATCGTCGACAATTGCGCCCACCAGATGGTCATCCGGCCGGAGCAGTTCGACGTCACCGTCATGACCAACATGAACGGCGACATCCTCTCCGACCTCGCCGCGGGGCTGGTGGGCGGATTGGGCGTCGCGCCCTCGGCCAATCTCGGCGACGAGGTGGCGATGTTCGAGGCGGTGCACGGCTCGGCCCCGCAGATCGCCGGCAAGGGGCTGGCGAACCCGACGGCGCTGCTGCTCTCGGCGCTGATGATGCTGCGCCACATCGGCGATTTCGCGACCGCGCGGAAGATCGAGCACGCGCTCTACGTCACGCTCGAGGAGGGGCGGGACCTGACGGGCGACATCGCGCGCGAGGGCGCGGAGGGCGCTTCCACCGGGGCCTTCGTCGAGCGGATCGTGGCGAACCTGGGCCGCGAGAGCGCGGCGGTGCCGGCGCGCGAATACCGCCCGATCGCGCTGAAGCGCTGGCCGCAGATCACCTGGTACCGCGCGGCCACGACCTGGGAGCTGGTCGGCCTCGACGTCTTCGTCGAGAGCGAGCGGGACCCGCACGCCATCGGCATCACGCTGGCCGCCGCCGCCGAGGGCAGCGCCTTCACCTTGAAGGCGATCTCGTCCCGCGGCGCGCAGGTCTGGCCGGCGCTCGGCGGGCACACCTTCCTGGTCGACCATTTCCGCGCGCGCTTCCTGTTCAAGGAGGCGCCGAAGGGCGACGCGGTCGCCGAGATCACCGACCTGCTGATGCGCATCGGCCGCCAGCACCGCTGGATGCATCTCGAGAAGCTGCAGCGCTATGACGGAGCCGACGCCTACACCAAGGCGCAGGGGGAGGAGTGATGGCGCGCCGCGCCGCGGTGCACCGCATCGCCACGGCCCATCCCGGGGACACCGCGGGCCTGGCCGCGCTGCTCGACGCCCCGGGCGGGCCGCGCGCGGAGGAGATCGTGGCCATCCTCGGCAAGACCGAGGGCAATGGCTGCGTCAACGACTTCACCCGGGCCTACGCGACCGGGGCGCTGGCCGGATTCCTGGCGCGGCGCATCGGCGCGACGCCGGAGGCGGTCGCCGCGCGCGTCGCCCTCGTGATGTCGGGCGGGACGGAGGGCGGGCTCTCGCCGCACTGGCTGGTGATCGCGGTGTCGGAGGATCCCGGCCCGCCGGCGGCCGCGCCGCGCCTGGCCATCGGCACCGCCTTCACCGCGTCGTTCGCGCCGGAGGCGATCGGGCGCATGCCGATGCTGCGCGCCGTCGCCGAGGCGGTGCGGGCGGCGACGGCGCAGGCCGGGATCGCCGATCCGGCCGATGTCCACTACGTGCAGGTGAAGTGCCCGCTGCTGACCTCGGCGCGCATCGCTTCGGCCGAGGCGCGGGGGGCCACGGTCGCCACGCGCGACACCTACGCGTCCATGGGCCTCTCGCGCGGGGCGTCGGCGCTCGGCGTCGCGCTCGCGCTCGGCGAGGTGGCGGAGGCCGCGCTGTCGGACGCGGTCATCGGGCATGACCTCTCGCTGTATTCGGGGCGCGCCTCCTGCTCGGCTGGGGTCGAGCTGGATCGCTGCGAGATCGTCCTGCTCGGCAACGCCGCCGGATGGGCGGGCGATCTGGTCGTGGCGCATGATCTGATGGCGGATGCGATCGACCTGCCCGCGGTGCAGCGCGCGCTGGCTGCCGCCGGGCTCGATCCGCGCGGCGGGCAGCTCGCGGCGTCGCAGCGCCTGGTCGCGCTGCTGTGCAAGGCGGAGCCCTCGCGGAGCGGCCTGATCCGCGGCGCGCGCCACATCATGTGGGACGACAGCGACATCCATGCGACGCGCCATGCCCGCGCGCTGGTCGGCGGCGTCGTCGCGGCGGCGACCGGCCAGACCATGCATTTCGTCTCCGGCGGCGCGGAGCACCAGGGCCCCGATGGCGGCGGTCCCGTCGCGGTGATCGCGCGCGCCGCGGCTTGACGCCGGTGGGGGCGCCGCCCCACATCCCTCACATGGCGATCTGCGTCGACGGATATCGGGGACCCTTTTCGCGGCACGGCTCCTGGCTGCTGCCGTGGTCCCCGACGCTCGACCTGCTGCCGGTGCTGATCAAGCCCGATCCACGCCGCGCGGCCTGACCGCGCGCCCGCCGGGCGCGCCGACCACGCGATCGTCCGTTTGATTTCTTGAAAGGATCGGGCGCCTGCCTGCGGGCAGGGTCGTCCCTTGCACCCCCATGTCCGCCACCCTTGCCACGACCTTCGCGGTCGTGCCGCGCGCGCCGCGCCGTGCGCGCTTCGTCGCCGCCGTCACCCTCGCCTTCTCCGGTCTCTGGCTCGCCGCGCCGCTCGAGGCGGTGCTGCTGGTCGAGCTCGGCGCCTCGCCGGCCACCATCGGCGCCTTCGGGGCGACCGTCTGGGGGGCGGCGCTGCTGGCCGCCCCGCTGATGCCGGCGCTGGCCGCGCGGCTCGGCGGGCCGATGGCGCTGCACCGCGCGGCGGCCATCCTCGCCGCGCTCGCCTTCGGGCTGCTGCCCTTCGTCGGCGACTGGCTGCCCGCCTGGTTCCTGCTCGGCGCCGTCTCGGGCTTCGCCTCCTCGCTGGCCTGGATCAGCGCCGACACCATGGCGCTGGCGCAGGCCGAGCCGGGGCAGGAGGGGCGCTGGCTCGGCCTCTACCAGACCTTCGTCTCGGCCGCGATCGGGGCGGGGCCGCTGATGCTGCTGCTGGTCGGCGCGCGGGTGGAGGCGTTCTGGATGGCCTCGGCGCTGCTCGCCCTCGGCCTGCTGACGGGGATGGGCCTTGGCGAGCCGGTCGCCGGGCCGCCGCGCCGCGCGCCGCGGATCGGGCGGGCGCTGGTGCTGCTCTCGGCGCTGCCGGCGGCGCTCGTCGCCGCGGTGGCGGCCGGGGGGCTGGAGGCCTCGGCGGGGACGGTGCTGCCGGTCCAGGCGCTGGAGTTCGGCCTCTCGCCCATGGCGGCCGCGCTGGTGGTGACGGCGACGGGGCTCGGCAATCTCGGCGCGCAGATCCCGGCCGGCTGGCTGGCGGACCGGATCGGCGCGGGGCGCGCGGCGCTGGCCTGCGCGGCGCTGGTCGCGGTCGCCGCGCTGGTCTGGCCGGTCGCGGCCGGCACGGTCACGGGCTGGGCGGCGCTGGCGGTGCTCGGGGGGGCGGGCGGGGCGCTTTATACCCTCGGCATGGTGCATGCCGCGTCGCGCTTCGCCGGGCCGGGGCAGCCGGTGGCGATGGCGGGGCTGAACATCGGCTATCTCGGCGGCGGCATGCTGGGCGCGCCGGCCGCCGGTGCCCTGCTGGCGGCCGCGCCGGGGCTGCTGCCCTGGGCGATGGCGGCGGCGGTGCTGGCGGTGGGCCTCGGCGTCGCCCGGCGCATGGGCTGAGAGTTCGTGAAGGAATGCCCGCCAGCCCCGATTTCGGAGGGAATTCTCCCATGATTTCAAAGGGCATTCTTTCGCGAGTTCGATTGCTTCACGATCTCCGAGCGCGCCGCCCCTCCTTCCCCGGGTGCGGAAGCCGGCAAGGGGAAGCGGGAGCACCGGCGGAAGCAGGCGACGGGAAGCGCGGGGGCGCCGGCGCATCGCGCCGGACCTGCCTCCTTCCTGCCGGCCCGCCCCGCTAACGCACCGCCCCCTTCCCCGGGAAGAGCACGACCCGGAGCGTCTGCACGATGATCAGCAGGTCGAAGAGGACGCTGAAGTTCTTCACGTAGTAGAGGTCGTAGGAGAGCTTCGAGCGCGCGTCATCGAGCGAGGCGCCGTACGGGTAGTTCACCTGGGCCCAGCCGGTCAGCCCGGCGCGCACCACGTGCCGCTCCTCGTAGAGCGGCAGCTTCGTGGCGAGGTCGCGCGTGAACTCCGGACGCTCCGGCCGCGGCCCGACGAAGGACATGTCGCCGCGCAGCACGTTGAGCAGCTGCGGCAGCTCGTCGATGCGGCTGCGGCGCAGCAGGTTGCCGATGCGGGTGATGCGCGGGTCGCGATCGGCGGCCCAGACCGCACCCGCCTTCTCCGCGTCGACGCGCATGGTGCGCAGCTTCAGGATGTGGAAGCGTCGCCCGCCCAGGGTCACGCGCTCCTGCCGGTAGAGGATCGGGCCCCCGTCCTCGAGCCTGATCGCGATCGCCGCGCCGATCAGGGCGGGCGAGCCCAGCAGCAGCAGCGCCGTGCTCGCCGCGATGTCGAGGGCGCGCTTCAGCGCCCGGTCGAGCGGGCCGAACTGGAAGCCGTCGGCGTAGAGCAGCCAGCCGAGCTCGAGCCGCTTGATGTCGACGCGGCGAATCTCATGCTCGAGGAAGCGCATGTACTCGTACACCGGATAGCCGGCGATGCGGCAATCCAGCAGCGCACGCATGTCGAGGCCGCGCCGCTCATCGGTGGTCACCACGATCTGGTCGGCGCCGAACGCACGCGCGGCATCGAGGAATTTGCCCTCCAGCTCCCGCACCGGCACGCCGAATTGCCGCTCGATCCGTTCGTCCACCGGGCCCATCGAGGGAACGTGCACGACGTTCAGGTCGTAGCCGAGTGTCCGTCCTTCCCGCTGCAGCAGATGGATCAGGTCGTGGCTGCGCTGGCCGGCGCCGACGATCATCAGGCGTCGGCGGAAGGCGCCGCGCTCACGCATCGCCCGCAGCGCGAGCCGGGAGAGCAGGGCGCTGGCCGAGAAGCAGAGTAGGGAGAGCGAGAGGAGCTGGTCGACGCCACCCCCCCGTGTCGCCAGGCCCCAGAGGCGAAGCGTCTCGACGAGGAGGCTCGCCAGGGCGCCACCGAAGGCGGCGGCGACCACGGCGTGGGCGAGCGAGCGCCGCAGTTCGAGCAGCGCATCGCGCCGGTAAAGGCCGAGGGCGTACAGGAACAACACGAAGCAGGCCGGGTAGAGCAGGAGCGTCGGCGCCCCTACCCCCCCGACCAGGAGGTGCCCGACGACGAGCCAGCCGGCGACGCCAATCGCCGTGTCGAGCAGGAACAGCGCGGCGGCTCCACCCAGGCCGCCAAACCCCGACGCACCCATGCCTGGCTTCCAGAGGCTGCTGCGATTGGGGGGAGGGGCGCGGCGCCCCTTTCCCGGTCGCCGCGGTCTAGCATGCCAAGGTTGACGAAATCCCCGCGCCGAGGGTCGCCACGCCCCGGCTCAGCTCCGCACCAGCGGGCAGCCCCCCTCCGCCAGCGGCCGGAACGCCTCCTCCGCCGGGATCGTCACCGCCAGCCTGTACACATCCCCAGGTCCCCGGCTCTCGCCCGGCGCCTTCACCTGATACAGGTGGGAAGGGTGGATCTTCCGCCCATCCTCGCGCACCACGCCCTTGCCATAGGCGTCGTCGTCCGTCGGCATGCGCTTCATCATCGCCACCACCTCGCGCCCCGAGGCCTTGGCGCGCGCGACGCCGACCTCCTTCACCGCCTTCAGGTAGTGCGTGACGCCGGAGTAATTCCCCGCATGCACGTAGTTCGGGAACACCGCCGGGATCCGCTGCTGCTGCTGCAGGCGGCGGGTGAAGGCGCGGGTGCGCTCGTCCTGGTCCCAGTAGAAGGTCTCGGCGATGTACATGCCCTGCATGGTCTGCATCCCGGCCGCCATCACGCCGGTGACCGAGCCGATGATGGCGGCAAGCTGCATCGCGCCCGCCCCGCGCGTCAGGCCGAATTCCTGCGCCTGCTTCACGCTGTTCACCAGGTCGTCGCCGGCCAGCGCCAGGCCCAGCACCTTGGCGCGCGACGCGCGCGCCTGCAGCAGGAAGGCCGAGAAGTCGGTGGTCTGCGGGAAGGGGTAGCGCGAGGAGCCGAGCACCTTCCCCCCCGCCTGCTCGATGAAGCGGGAGGTGTCGCGCTCGATCGCGTGGCCGAAGGCGTAGTCGGCGGTGAGGAAGTACCAGCTGTCGCCGCCCATGCGGGTCAGCGCCGCGCCCGAGGTCTTGGCGAAGCACCAGGTGTCGTAGGACCAGTGGATGGTGTTCGGCGTGCAGGCGCGGCCCGTCAGGTCCGAGGTCGCGGCCGAGGCGTTGAGATGGACCTTGTCGCGCTCGACGCAGACCGGGTTGAGGCCGAGCGCGATGGCGCTGTTGCCGACATCGGTGACGACATCGACGCCGCGCGTGTCGAACCATTGCCGGACGGTGTTGACGCCGACATCGGCCTTGTTCTGGTGGTCGGCGGCGATCACCTCGACCTTGATCGAGGGGTTGGCGGCGGCGAATTCCTCGACCGCCTGGCGGACGCAGGCGACGGAGGTCGGCCCCGTCACGTCGCGATAGGGGCCGGCGAGATCGGTCAGCACGCCGATGCGGATGATGTCGGCCGGGGCTTGCGCGCGCAGCAGGCCCGGCGTGGCGAGCATTCCGGCGGCGCCGAGCAGGGCGCGGCGGGTGGTGCGGGGCGTCATGGCCATTCTCTCCCGTGCGGGCCCTGGCGGCGGGCCGTTGGCGGGAGAGTAGGGCAGCGCCGATGCGGGCGGAACCAGCCCGGGCCGACCCTCCTGGGCCGGACGCCGCGCCGCTCAGGATTTGTGAAGGCGTCGCGTCGGCGAAGGAACGCCCGTTGGCATCATGGAAGACACACCGCCGGGATCGCGGTCGACGGGTGTCGTGCCACGGCCTCTCAGCCGCCGCGGGCGCGCCGCCAGAGCGCGGCCGCCGCCTCGGCGCCCTCGCGGCACACGCTCTCCATGTCGGCGCGGGTCGGGCGCCCGTCGCGCACCACCACCTCGCCCTCCACCACCACATGGGCGACGTCGCGGCCATGCGCCGTGTGCACCACCGTCCCGAGCGGGTCGCCATGCGGCACGAGATGCGGCCGGCCGAGGTCGAGCAGCACGAGATCGGCGCGCCATCCGGGCCGCACCGCACCCAGCTCCCCGCCCAGGCCCATCGCCGCCGCACCTTCCTCGGTCGCGGCGAGCAGCATGTGCTCGGGCTGCCAGCTGTCCTCGACCGCGCCGCGCTGCACGCGCCCCATGGCGAGCGCCCATCGCATCGCCTCGACCATGTCGGCGTGCATGTTGTCGGTCGCGAGCGTCAGCCGCGCCCCGGCCTCGGTGAGCGCGCGCGTCGGGGCGATGTGGCCGCCCGTGGCGTTGCCCTTCGGGATATGCGCGACGCGCACGCCGGCCCGGCCGATGCGGGCGATATCGGCCTCGGTCAGGTGGATGCAATGCGCGGCGACCAGGCGGTCGTCGAGCAGCCCGACCTCGTCCAGCAACTCGGCCGGCGTCCGCCCGTCGCGCTCGCGCACCCGGGCGACCTCGATGCGGGACTGCGCCAGATGGGTCTGCACCGGCACGCCGAGGCGCCGCGACGCCTCGCCGATCTGGCGGAGGAAGGGCGCGGAGCAGGTGTCGGGCGCGTGCGCGGCAAGCTGCACGCCGGTGCGTGCGTCGGGCCTGCCGTGCCAGCGCTGCACCAGCGCCTCGGCGGCATCGAGGGTGCGCGCGCCGATCGCCGCGTCATGCGCCCAGCGCCCGCCCGCGACGCCCGAGAAATCGACATCGTGCAGCCGGTTGCAGGCGAAGACGCGCCCGCCGAGCTCGGCCATCGCCGGCAAGGTCAGGTCGGTGTGGACATAGGTGTCGTTGATCAGGGTGGAGCCGAACAGCAGCGCCTCCAGCGCGCCGAGGCGCGCGAGCGCCACCGCCTCCGCCTCCGTCACCATGTGGCCCTGCGGCACGCCCGGGGTGTAGGCCGGGGCGAAGCCCATATCCTCGGCGACGCCGCGCACCATGGTCAGGATGGTGTGGGTGTGCACATTCACGAGGCCGGGCAGCGCGAGGTGGCCCGCCGCGTCGATCCGTTGCGCCGCGCGCGCGCCGGCCGGCAGGTCGCGGCGCGGGCCGACGAAGACGAAGCGCCCGCCGCGGATGCCGATGGCGGCGTCGGGCACCGGCGGCGCGAAGGCGGCGGGGATCAGGGTGCAGCCTTCGACCAGCAGGTCGAAGAAGGGCGGTGGGGCCTCGGTCATGCGGCGTTGGGCTCCAGGTGGCGGAGGAAGCGGCGCAGCCGCGGGTCGCGCGGGGCGCCGAACAGCGCCTCCGGCGGCGCCTCCTCGACGATGCCGCCATCGGCCATGAACACGACGCGGTCGGCGACGCCGCGGGCGAAGCGCATCTCGTGCGTCACGACCAGCATGGTCATGCCGTCGGCGGCGAGGGCGCGCATCGCCTCCAGCACCTCCTGCACCAGCTCGGGGTCGAGCGCGCTGGTCGGCTCGTCGAACAGCATCACCCGCGGGTCCATGGCCAGCGCGCGCGCGATGGCCACGCGCTGCTGCTGGCCGCCGGAGAGCTGGGAGGGCCGCTTGTGCAGGTGCTCGGTGAGCTGGACGCGGCCGAGCTCCCGCTCGGCCCGCGCCTCGGCCTCCGCGCGGCGCTGCCCGAGCACGCGCCGCGGGCCGAGGGCGACGTTCTCGAGCGCGGTCAGGTGCGGGAAGAGGTTGAAGCGCTGGAACACGAAGCCGAACAGCAGCCGCTGCCGGGCGAGCTGGCGCTCATCCGCGGCGCGCCCCGTGGCGGTGCGGCCCATCACCGCATCGGCGATGCGGATGGTCCCGGCATCCGGCCGCTCGAGCCAGTTCAGGCAGCGCAGCAGCGTGGTCTTGCCCGAGCCGGAGGCGCCGATGATGGTCACCGTCTCGCGCTCCCGCACCGCGAGCGAGACGCGGTCGAGGACCACCCGGTCGCCGAAGCGCTTCGACACCCCCTCGGCCGCGAGCAGCGGCGGCACGCTCACCATGTCGGCAGGCTCCGCTCCAGCCGCCGCGACGCCCAGGACAGCGCCGAGACCAGCACGTAGTAGTACAGCGCCAGCAGCAGGTAGATCTCGAAGGGCGCGAAGTGGGTCGAGATGATGGCCTGGCCCGCGCGCGTCAGCTCGTAGACGCTGATGGCGGAGAGCAGCGACGAGTTCTTGGTCAGCGTGATCAGATCGTTGGTCAGCGGCGGCACCATCGGGCGCCAGGCCTGGGGCAGCAGCACCCACCAGAGCGCCGCGCGCCGCGTCATGCCGATCGAGAGCGCCGCCTCGGACTGGCCCCGCTCGACGCTGCCGACGGCGCCCCGCACGATCTCCGCGATATAGGCGCCCGAGTTGATCGCCAGGGCGGCAACGCCTGCCCAATATTCAGGCAACCGCACGCCGACCACCGGCAGGGCGAAGAACACCAGGAAGATCTGGATCAGCAGCGGCGTGCCGCGGATGAAATCGACATAGCCGCGGATCAGGCCGCGCAGCACCGCGCTGCCCGACAGCGCCGCCAGCCCGGCAAGCAGGCCGAGGGCGAGGCCGAGCACGCCGGCGACGATGCTGACGCGGAGCGTCTCGACCACGCCGACCAGCAGGATCGGCGCGGCATAGGCGACGAGGGACCAGTCGAAGATCATGCGGAATGCCGCCGGCCGCGCCGCGCCGGCGCGGGGCTTCGGGCCATGCTCAGGCCGGCGGCTCGGGGATGGTGTCGGGCAGATCGAATTCCAGCCCGAACCATTTGAGCTGCAGCGCCTTGAGCGTGCCGTCCGCCTTCATCGCGCGCAGCCGCTCATCCATCCAGGCCTGGATCTCCGTGTCCGGCTTGCGGCAGGCCATGCCGGCCCAGTTGTCGGCGCCGATCCCGCGCAGCATGGCGAAGCGGTTGGGCTGGGAGCGGAGGACGAAGGCGAGCGTCGGGACGGTGTTGAGCACGCCATCCACCGTGCCCTGGCCGAGCGCCAGGTAGGCGGCCGGATGGTCGTCATAGGTCTTCACCTCGCGGAAGCCCGCGCCGCGCGCCGCGCGGATGCGCTCGGCGAGGCGCGGATGCAGCGTCTCGCCCGGGCTGCCGAGCTTCACGCCGAGGACCTTGCCGCTCATGTCGTCGATGGAGCGGATGCTGCCCTGGTCGCGGCCGCGGATCAGCAGGGCCTGGCCCGCCTCGGCATAGGGGATGGAGAAGTTCACCCGCTCCATCCGCGCGCGGGTGTAGCTCATGCCGCTGGCGATCATGTCGAAGCGGCCGGCGTAGAGGGCGGGGATGACGCCGGACCAGACGACGTCGACGAGTTCCGCCTGCACGCCGAGGCTCTGGCACATCAGGTTGCAGAGCTCCGCATCGTGGCCCGTGATCACGGTGCCTTCGCGCATGGTGAAGGGCGGGTAGGTCGCCTCGACGCCGATGCGCATCTTTCCGGCGCGGCGGATGCCGTCGAGGGTCTGCGGCGCCTGGGCGCGGGCGGCGCCGGCGGCGAGGCCGAAGGTGGCGGCGGCCGCGCCGAGCATGGCGAGGCGTCGGGTCGGGGCGGGAGGTGTCATGGGGCTGCTCCGCGGTCGGCGATCCAGGCGGCCGGGGACGCGGGGATCGATGGCGTGGGCTCTGCAAGAGGCGAGCCAGCGGCGAGGGCCGGCCTCCCGGGCGGCGATGTGCCGGCCATATTGCACATCTTTCAGGCAGATAGACCATCAATCATTCAATCTCGGACTCCTTCAGCCGGGATTGCACAAGACATGGACGGACGCTTACCCTGCCCTCCCCGCCAGCCAGGAGGCAGCCTTGGCCCACCCCCTCTCCCGCCGCGCCGTGCTCGCCGCCGCCGCCGCCACCGCGCTCCCCTGGGACCTCGCTTCTGCCCAGGCGCCGGGCGGCACGCTCCGCGTCGGCATGACCGCGGCCGCGGTGCCGCTCGCCAATGGCGTCCCCGACCAGGGCGCGGAGGGCCACCGCTTCATGGGCATCACGCTGTTCGACCAGCTGGTGCAGTGGGACCTGTCGCGCGCCGACCGCATCGCCGTCCCCAAGGCGGGCCTCGCCACCGACTGGAAGGTCGATCCGGCCGACCCCAAGCGCTGGATCTTCACCCTCCGCCAGGGCGTCGTCTTCCATGACGGCAAGCCCTTCACGGCCGAGGACGTGGTCTTCTCCTTCGATCGGCTGGTGAAGCGCGACAGCCCGGCCTTCGACCAGCGCGGGGCGGCGATCAGCGCCTCCCGCCTGTTCACGGTGGACAGCTACCGCGCCGAGGGGCCGCACACGCTGGTCATCGACTGCAAGCGCGTCGACAGCCAGCTTCCCTACCTGCTGTCCTGGATCGGCATCACCCACCAGGGCGCGTGGGAGGCGGCGGGGAAGAACTGGGACGCCTTCATGCAGAAGGCGATCGGCACCGGGCCGTGGAAGATGGAGAGCTACGCGATCCGCGAGCGCTGCGTGATGACGCGCAACGCCGCGTACTGGGACAAGGACCGCATCCCCCGCGCCGAGCGCCTGGTGCTGCTGCCGCTGTCGGACGCCAACACCCGCGTCGCGGCGCTGCGCGCCAGCCAGGTCGACTTCATCGAGGCGCCGCCGCCCGACGCCATCCCCGCGCTGCGCCAGGCCGGCTTCCGCATCGCCAGCAACGTCTACCCGCACAACTGGATGTACTTCCTCTCCTATGTCGAGGGCTCGCCCTGGCGCGACGCGCGCATCCGCCGCGCCGCCAATCTCGGCATCGACCGCGCCGGCATGAAGCAGATGCTGGGCGGCATGATGAGCGAGGGCGCCGGCCTGCTCTATGCCGGCCATCCCTGGTATGGCGAGCCGCGGCACCGCCCCCGCTTCGACCCCGACGCCGCGCGGAAGCTGCTGGCCGAGGCCGGCTTCTCGCCGCGCAACCCGCTGAAGACCAGGGTCATGATCTCGACCAGCGGCTCGGGGCAGATGCAGCCCCTGCCGATGAACGAGTTCGTGCAGCAGAACCTGAAGGAGGTCGGCATCGAGCTCGGCTTCGAGGTGCTCGACTGGAACACCCTGCTGACCCAGATGCGCGAGGGCGCCTGGATGCCGGGGGCGCGCGGCTGCCACGCCATCAACGCGTCCTGGACCGCGCAGGATGCCTATGTCGGCTTCATCCGGCCGCTGCACAGCGCCTTCGCCCCGCCCGTCGCCTTCAACTGGGGGAAGCACAGCGACCCCGTCGCCGACGGGCTGATGGATGCGCTGCTCGAGGAGTTCGACGCCGAGAAGCAGGACAGCATCATGAAGCGCCTGCATGCGCGGCTGGTCGACCAGGACGCGGCCATCTTCATCGCCCACGACCTCAATCCGCGGGCGATGTCACCGCGCGTGCAGGGCTTCGTGCAGGCGCAATCCTGGTTCCAGGACCTGACGCCGATCCGCCTGGGGTGACGGCGCCGCCGGGCGGGGGCGCTACCGCCGTCCCGCCCGGTCGACCGGGCCGCCGCGATTGGTCGGGGTTCCCCTGCGGATCCCTGGCCCGGCCGCACCGGCCCCGGCCCCCGGCAGGGCGCCGACGCCCGGCGCGCCGACACCGGGCGCGCCGACACCCGGCACGCCGACACCCGGCACGCCGACACGGGGCGCCACGCCCACGCCCGGCGCGGCCACGCCC